>CAYTJL010000013.1:34123-65790 GCA_964437785.1 uncultured Polyangiaceae bacterium | reverse complement strand
TCACTCTTCTTCGGCCGGCGCGACGCACAGGTTCTTCGAGCCCGAGACGCCGAGCCGGCACATCGTCTCCAAACGAGCTTCGGCGCCCGGTCGCACGTCGACCCCGCCGTTCTGCAGCGGCGCGGCACAGCCGATCATCGTGAGCAGCAGGAGGACCAGGAGGGAGCCGGCGCGAGCGTGCGTGGTGATCGTCATGCTCGCTACGACGCGCGGGGGAGGACTTGCCTTGGGTGATTATCCTGCGCTCGCCTTCTCGATGCGGCCGTCGGCGTGCCGGGCAAAGCGATCTCCGTCCATTCCGTGCACCGGACCATCGGCGGGCCAAGGCCAGCCGCCGAAGCGTGTCCGTTGATAATCGCGGTACGCGTCGCGGATCTCGTCCGGCGTGTTCATGACGAAGGGGCCGTGTTGCGCGACGGGCTCGCCGATGGGCCTGCCTTGGAGCATGAGCAGCTCGCCCTCATCGGCGCCGTTCTCCAAGCGAGCAGATTTATCGGCCATCACCTCGATGGAGCGGCGCGCGTCGATGGATCGGCCGTTAACGGTGAGCCCTTTGCCGCGGAAATAATAGAGCATGCGATTGGATCCGGGCTTCGCGGCGGGGACGACGAACACGGCCCCGGGAGCGAGCTTGATCGTCCAAATGGCCACGTCCGCCTCGGCGCGCGAGGCCCATGAGCGCGGCGGGGGATTCGGCATCTTGACGCCGGGAGCACCGGAGTACGCCCCTGCGACGGTGGTGAGCGCCACCTCGCGCCCCGCCTCGTCGCGGAGCGCGTGTTTGGGGACGACGCGATCCCACAACATCGTAAAGTGGGGATCGGCGAACTTATCCCCGCTCGGCAGGTTGAGCCAGATTTGGAACAGCTCCAAGGGATTCGGCTCCTCACGCGCGAGGAGCGGGAACATCTCGGCGTGGACGATGCCTTTGCCCGCCGTGAGCCACTGCACGTCGCCGTGGCCGTAGCGGGCCGCGGCGCCGAGCGAATCCGCGTGATCGACGAGCCCGCGGCGCACCACGGTGACCGTCTCGAAGCCGCGGTGAGGGTGCTGCGGGAAGCCCGGCACCACGTCCCCATGGTACATGCTGAAGCCGTCTTTGCGGCTGAAGTCCTGGCCGATCGCGCGGCCCTGGAGCGAGACGGCCGGGCCCAAACGCTCGTTGCCTTTGGGATAGGCGTCGTCGTGGTGGACGCAAAAGAGGAACGGATCCGGCGTCCTCCACGGGAAACCGAGGGGCTCAACGGACTTCACGATGTCTTCGTGCGCGGTCATCTTCGCATCTCCCTGGGGGCTCGTGGCCTGATCGGCCCGACACGACGCAACGAGCGGTGCGGCGGCGAGGGTGCCGAGCGCGGCGCGGCGGGTGATGGAGGCCATTTTCGCTCCTTATCACTTCTTCAGCACGTTCGCCACCACGAGAACGGTGATGACGACGCCCATCAAGCTCTCTCCGGCGATGAGGCCCGAGGCCACGGGCACGACCACGCGCTCTGCCGTCTTGGGCTTTTTGCGCTTCAGCGCCTCGGTGATGGCCGCGCCCAAGAACATGGCGAGGGCGTTACTGCCGGGCACCACCATGGCGATGCCGAGGCCCGAGGGAGAGGGGATGTAGGGCAAGAGCCTTTTGGGCGCGAGCTTCTCCAGGAGCGCGAGCCCGACGCCGAACGCGAGGCCTACCAAGACGGCTTGTTTGGCCTGCGCGTCGAGCGAGCGCACCCCGCCCGCAAAGGCCTTGGACACGCTGGCCCACACGACGCACGACGGCGCGGGCCACGCCTCGGTGCCGAGCACGGCGGGGTCGGGCAAGATGAAGTTGAACGCGGGCACCACGATGAGCGCGCCCGCGACCACGCCGAAGAGCTGGGCATAGAGCTGTTGCCTGGGGCTCGCGCCCATGATTTTACCCGTCTTCAGCGTGGTCAAGAGGTCTGCCGCGTGCAGGCCCACGCCGCCCGTGACGTTGGCAGACATGATATTTCCGGCGAGCTTGCCCGGCGTGATCAGGCCGAACACGAGCTGGGTCACGGGGCCGAGCGCCTTGGTGGGCGTGACGTCGGTCTCGCCCGTGACGCGCGCCGCGATAAAGCCCATGATGACGGCGAGCGGCACCGCGATGATCCCGGCCCAATACGGGATCTGAAAGAGCCTCCCCATCAAGAAGATCACGATGGGCCCGAGCACCAAGAAGCCGAGCGGGAACCACGACGCGGGGCACTCGTCGGGCGACTCTTCGACCGCCGACGTCTTTTTGCCGAACAGCGCGCCGAGGCCCGAAAACGAGCGGCCGATGCTCTTGTAATCGAACGCGAACGAGGTGAGCCCCGCGCCCACGAGCACGGCGGCGCCGGGCCAGACCGTCCACTCGACGATGGCTTTGTAGCCCGTGTCGGTGATGAGCCCGCGCGCGAAGAGCGAGGGCGCGAGCACGGCATAGGTGAGCCCGCCGCCGAGGAGGAGCGACCAGCCGGTGCGGAAGCTCATGAGCGCGCCCGCGGCCACGAGCACGAGCTCGGTCTTGAGCGCGATGGTCCAGTCTTCGAGCAAGCGGCCGTTGAGCTTGATGGGCAAGCTCAACGTCGCGCGGATGTTGAAGGGCATCCAAGGCGCTTTGGCATCGCGCAGGAACTTGATCACCGCCGCGACGATGGCCGCGTAGGCGAGGGCTTTGGCCTTGGACGAGCCCTCACCGCTCGACCCGCTGTGGATGGATGAGATGGTCTCGGCCGTGGCCGTGCCGGTGGGGAAGGGGAGCTGCTCTTCGTCGATGAGCTGGCGCTTGATGGGGATGGCCGCGAACACGCCGAGCGCGGCGATGGCGGCGAACCAAACCACCATCAGGGGCGTGCTCGGCCGGACGGTGGTGATCATCAAGAGCGCGCCGAACGCGGCCATGTTGCCGCCGCCCGTCATGAAGCCCGCGCCCGACGCGACCGTGGTGAGCGCGTTATTTTCGAGCGGGCCGAAGGGCCTTTGGACGGCGCGTAAGGCCGTGAGGGCCTGGAACACCGCGAAGGCCAGGATGCAGGCCGTGAGCGTGACGCCCAAGCTCCATCCGGTCTTGAAGAACACGTAGATGTTCGACAGGCACATGACCGCGCCGATGACCATGCCGACGAGCACGGCGCGGGCGGTGAGCTGAGCGGGGGGCTGGGAAGGGGGAGAAGGCGGCGAAGGCGGCGAAGGTTCGGTCACGAGCCGGGCAGGCTACTCGATTTGTTTACGCCTTGCTTCGAAAGATCGTGGGCACTTGTTTACACGTGTGACCCAAATCCAACCCTCGCGCTTTGTGGTACGGTGCCTCTGCCATGGCCGACAAGCTCACGTTCAGCGGGATGACCTGGGACATCCTCGAGAACAAATATGGGATTGGCATTGGGGACGCGCTCCTCTTCGAGGGGTGTCCTCCCGTCAAGCCGACCCCCATTTTGGTGGGTTACCTCGATCGCGCGCGCCGCGTCCGGCTCGCCAACGAGCGCGCTAGAGCGCACCGTTTGGTCGACCCTGTGCTCTCCGAGATCGAGGCGCTCTACGACGGGAAAATCTCCACCATCCCCGAGATGTACCTGGAGGTAAAAGACATGGAGGGCCTCTCCGGCAACCCCGACTTCATCATCTCGGCGGGGCCGGTGAACAAGGTCATTCCCATCGTCGCCATCGTCGAAGCCAAAAAAGACGACACCGACCCTGGGTTGCCCCAGTGCGCGGCCGAGCTCTACGCTGCGTATCTGTACGACAAGGGCAGGATCAACCGCTTGTACGGGTGCGTCACGACGGGGTGGGATTGGCGATTCATGTACTTCGACGGCGCCGAAAAACAGCTCGTCATCGACAGGACGCTCTATTTTACGTTCGATTTGCCGCCGCTCCTCGGCGCCTTGAAGTACGTGGTCGACAAGGCGCTCGAGGCGCTGGCGCTCACCTGATGGGGTGACGCCTACTTCTTCGGCAGGGCGGCTTCGAGGTCGTGGACCTGGGCGGCGCCGCTCGGGACGCTGATCGAAGAGCCCTTGAAGTCGTCGCCGATGGGCTGGTAGGGGCCGCCCAAGCACTGCGCGAGGAAGGTCTCGGCGACGGCGTTGAAGCTCAGCCGGTTTTGGGGCCGGTTGAAGCCGTGGCCCTCGTCCGGGTAGAGCACGTAGGTGACCGGGATCTTCTTATCGGTCATCGCTTTGACGATCTGGTCCGACTCGCTCTGCTTGACGCGCGGATCGTTGGCGCCTTGGCCGATGAGGAGGGGCTTTTTGATGGCGTCCACGTGCGAGAGGGGCGACCGCTCGTTGAGGAACTTCTTGCCCTCTTCGGTGCGCGGATCGCCGACGCGCTTGTAAAACAGCTCGAGCGCCGGGGCCCAATAGGGCGGGATGGTGGCGATGAGCGTTTGCAGGTTGGAGGGACCAACGATGTCCACCCCGCACGCGAACGCGTCCGGCGTGAACGTGAGGCCGACCAGGGTGGCGAAGCCGCCGTAGCTCCCGCCCATGATCGCGATCTTGTCTTTGTCGGCGACCTTGCCGTCGACGGCCCACTTGACCGCATCCATGAGGTCGTCGTGCATCTTGCCCGCCCACTCGCGGTCGGATGCGTTGATGAACTTCTTGCCGAAGCCGGTGGACCCGCGGTAATTGACGGAGAGCGTCGCATACCCGCGGTTCGCGAACCATTGGTGCGTCCCGTTGACGCCCCAATGATCACGCGCCCAAGGCCCGCCGTGCACGAGGAGCACCATGGGCAACGCCGCGTTGGGCTTGCCGTCGCCGTCGGGATCCGAGGCTTTGGGCACGGTCAGGTAGCTCACGAGGTCGAGCCCGTCGCGGCTCTTGATGACCACCGGCGTCATCTTGGAGAGGGGTTTGCCTTCGAGCTCTTTGCGGTCGACGAAGAGGAAATCGGCCTTTTTACCCTTGCGATCCCAGCGATAATACTTGACCGGGCCGTCGTCGACGACGAACGACACGAGCCAGGTTTTGTCGTCGTGGGTGCGGCTCACCACGTGGACGTCGCCGGGCGCGACCTTGGCGAGCGCGTCGAAGTCGGCTTGGATGGATTTGTCGAGGACCTGCCATTTGGCCCTGTCGTACATCGCGGAGGCGGCTTGGGGCTCGAGCTTGTCCGGGTGGACCATCACGTCATCGACGTCGGCCTTCGGGTCCTCGGCGAGGAGCTTGGCTTTGTCGCTCTTCACGTCCACGGCGAAGAGCGCCGCGGTGTTGCGGCCGCGGCTGTCGACCATGTAAAGCGTCTTGCCGCTCTTGTCGAAGCCGATGGGCTCGACGGTGAGCGAGTCTTCTTGCGCGATCTTGATCCACGCCGCCCATTCGCCCTTCTTTTTGGCGTCGGGCTTGAGGATCTCCTGGCCTCCGTCGGCCGTCATGCGCATGGCGCCGCGGACGTTGTAGTCGCTGTCGGTCAGGTACCCGGCGAAGCCCTCTTTGTTCTCGAGCACGAGGGTGAGCTTGCCAGTCTTGAGATCCGCGCGGTAAATGTCGTGGTTCTTGGGGTCGCGCTGGTTGATGCGGATCAAGATCTCGTTGGGCTTTTTGTGGCTCACCCCTTCGATCTCGGCGCGGACCTTTTCCATGGGGGTGAGGTCACGCGTGGTGCCCGCGCCCACGTCGGTGATCATCACGTGGAAATCCTCGTTGCCGCCTTTGTCTTGAGGATAGATGATCTCTTTGTTGTTGAACGCCCAGAAGAAGCGGCGGATCCCGCGCTCTTTCTCGTGCGTGACGGCCTTGGCCGCGCCCGGATCGCCCGCGGGCGCGACCCACACGTTCATCACGCCGCCTTCGGGCGCGAGGTAGGCGATGTGCTTGCCGTCCGGGCTCAAACGAGGGTGGGTTTTGTCCGGGTTGCCGAAGAACATTGCCCGGGGCAACAGGCTCGCGTCCGCGCGCGGAGCGGGCTTTGCGGGCGGCGCATCGGCGGTGGCGGTCGCGGTGGGCGGCGGGGCCGTGGGGTCCGCGGTCGGCGCCGCGGGACCAGGCTCCTCCGCGCCGGAGCAACCGGCGAGGAGGGCGGAGATGGTGATGAGCTTTCGCGCTTTC
Source organism: uncultured Polyangiaceae bacterium (assembly GCA_964437785.1). Classification (GTDB taxonomy): domain Bacteria; phylum Myxococcota_A; class Polyangia; order Polyangiales; family Polyangiaceae; genus CAYTJL01. Next base: position 59,743 of record CAYTJL010000013.1, on the reverse strand, counting down.
ATGGGCGCGATGCGTGCCGCAAGTGAACCGGCATTGCAAGCAGTTTTTCGACGATTCGTGTGCGCGGAGCGGTGCGGCCAGGCGACTAACGCCCAACGGTCGGCGGCTCGGCGGTACGAGCGGCGCGGAGGGCGGCTCGGCCGAGATGCCTTATTGGCACATGATCCCGGGCTCGAGCTTGGGATAGAGGTAGAGGCCGCCGAAGCACATCTCGGCGGTGGAGCTGTCGCCGAAGTAAATGGTGTTGGACGTGGTGTTTTGATACGTGCACGCGATGCGGACGAGGTCGCCCGGAGCGACCTTGAGCGGCGTGATGGGGTAGTTCTTTTGGTTCGAGAAGGAATACGGCGCGTCGTGGAGCACCTGATTGCCCGCGCTGCCCTCGTAGCTCACCTTCATGTGCGTGCCGTATTGATGCATGTGCGGCCACACGGTGATGACCGTGGCCGCGGTCGGGAACGAGCACGCCCCCTCGACCGTCTGCGAGCCGTTGGGCGGGATGGAGATGTTCGCCGTCCCGCCGAGGACCAGCTCGGCGACGTCGGTGACCTCGCTCGCCGCCGCGAGCAACACGTCGGTGCCCGAGACGCCCGAGATGGTTTGAGACGTGGTGTTGAAGAGATGGAGGTTCAACGTGAGCTGCGTGCCCGCGGGGATGAGCACGGCGACGCCCGGAGGGAAGGTGAGATCGTCGGTCCCGACGCCCGAGGCAAAGAGCATGTCGGCGCCGAGCGTCGGGCCGCACGGGCCCTCGCCGTCGGGCTGGCCGCCGTTCGTGCGCAGGAGCAGCGTGTGGTGCGTGCCCGCAGGCGCGACCGCGCGAAACGCCTTGATGTACGTGTCTTGTTGGAACGTCTTCGTCGAGCACCAATAGCCCTCGATGCCGGAGGGCAGCTCCCATGTGCCGTCGACGAGCCGGGTCCACTCGCCGGGGTTGCCGCTCGACGAGCTGCTCGACGAGGACGAGCTGCCCGACGACGAGCTCGATCCGCTCGATCCGCTCGACGAAGACGTGGTTTCGCCGTTGATCTCGCCCGAGCAGGCGGTGAGGGTGAAGAAGAGAAGAGCCCAAGGAGCGATGGAGCGAACGCGCATGACGGGTAGACTGCCCTGGATCGGGCGGGGCGGCAAGGGACAGGCTCCATGATTAAGGAGGGTTTTAGCGCCGGCTCGTCGGCCGGCTCTTTGGGCTCCCGCGGGGCGCTTTTTATGATAGAAGGCCGTCCCCATGCGAACGCCCCTTGCTTTGCTCTCTTCGATGATGGTCCTCGCCCTCTCGGTCGCGGCGTGCCGCGGCGACGAGACGAACGTCACAAGCTCGTCGACCTCGTCGTCCGGCTCATCGAGCAGCGGCACAGGCGGCAGCGGCGGCGGCTCGGGTGGGGCAGGGGGCTCGGGCGGCGCGGGGGTCACGCTCCTCCCCATCCCGACCTGCACGCCGAACAACGCGCAGGGGTGTGTGGGCCAGTTCGGTCAAGCCCTCACGAGCGCGTATGGGCGGCTCGACGGGACGGTGGTCGCGGTGGTGCGGCCGGCCGATTCGCAGTGCCCTCAGCCCAACAGCGATCACGTGGTGCTCGAAGTGTCGATGAAGGGCAGCGTGTATCGCGCGGTGATCAACATCCAATCGGACTTCGGCGATCCCGTCGTGGGCTACGCCATCGTGAGCCACGCGCTCCCCGCGCCCGCCTTCGAAGAGGGTTGGCACACGGGGATCTTCTTCGATTACGTGGTGGACTTGGGCGTTCACTCCACCATGTTCAAGCCCATCCCGCTCACCGAGCTCGCGGACGCGGTCGCGTGCTCCCTTGAAATTGGCCAGAAGGTGGCGGTTTACAGCTTCAGCTCGGGCGGGTCGAGCTCGCACAAAGTCCACCGGAACAGCGGAAAGCAGGACGGGGCCATCGTCGTTGACGCCGACGGCCCGAGCCCCAAGGTGCTTTTGTTCCGCTTCGCGGACCAGATCTTTTGAGGGCTGATTACTGCGCCACCTGCGCCTCGGCAGGCTTGACGAGCTGCCAATCGAACCTGCGATAGCCCTGCGTGCCGAGCAAGAGGTCCATCGCCTCGGGCGCCTTCGCGTCCGACGAGAAGTAGAAGTTGGGCTCGAACACCTTTTGCCCAGGCATCTCGTGCTCCAGATAAATCCCCGCGAGGATTCGGCCGCTCTTGTCGTCGGCGTAGCTCAAGACCGTGTCGTCCACCACCGCGAGCGCGAGATCCGCGGGCGTGGGATGGCCCTTGTCGTCGGTGGTTTGCACCGTCAACGTGACCTTGTCGCGCGGCGCATACGAGGGCTTGTCCGCCGTCACGGCGACCTTCACCTCTTTGCCGAGCCCGCGATACACGAGCCGCTCGGCCAACGGCGCCCACGTGCCCGTGTCGAAGAGCGTGACGCGCACGGCGCCGCGCGTGTCGTTCGCGAGCGGCAGCGCGAGATCGCTCGATACGCCGGGCTTGACCGTCACCTCGGCCGTCGCGAGCATCACCTCACGGAGCGACGCCGTGGCCGTGACCTTGCGCTCCCCGGTGCACCGCACGTGCATGGTCAAGATACGATCACCGCTCTTGTAATCGTCTTTGGACGCGAGCACGCACCCCGAGGGCTGCGCGACAGGCAGGTTGAAAACCTGCGTGATGCCGGCCGGCTTTTGCACCTTGAGCGAATAGCTCCGGCCCGCCTCGGGCGTGAACGAGAGCCGCGCCTTGCCCGCGTGGAGCGATTTGTAATGGGCCATGACACGGCCCTTGTCGTCCACGAGATCACCCTCGATCTCGGCAGGTTTGCCCGTCACGTCGTTGCCTTGGAGGTACACGCGCGAGGGGAGCCCCGTCACCAAGTCACCACCTTCGGGGTACGCCGCGATCGACACCTCGTTGAGGACGATGGGGATACGGCGCTGCGTCGCCTCGGTCACGCCGCCCGCGTCCACCTGGAGCGTCAAGAGGCCATCTCCTTTGGTGATGTGCGGCGGGAGCTGGAACGCGACGACGCCTTTGCCTTTGTTGTCGATCGGCACGAAGAACCGCGCGATCTGCGCGCCGTCCACCGTGATGACCGCGGTGACTTTGGCGCCCATCATCGACTCTCCGGTCGCGCCTTTGATGTCGAGGATCACCGTGACCTCGTCGCCGGGGCCGTACGACTTACGCGTGAACTCGATGCCTTTTTTGACGCGCGGCAGCTCGTAGGTCGAGACGACGATGGTCTTCTCGAACGTGCCGCCCGCGTCCGACGTGAAGCGCAGCGTGTAGGTGCCGCCCGCGAGGTTCTCATTCAGCTCGAAGTCGTTCGTGGCCATGCCGCCTTGAACGAGCAATCGCTTCTCGGCGACCTGGCCGCCGCGCGCGTCGAGGAGCTTGGCGGTGATGCCGTGTTGGCCTTCGCCCCCTTTGAGCGTGCGCGTCTGGAGCTCCCAGAGGCGGAACCAAACGGCCTCGCCCGGGTGATAAAGGGGCTTGTCCGTCATGACGTAGGTGGTCTTCCCGGCGAGCGACCCCATGCGCTGCTCGGCCGCGCGGGCGAGGGCGCTCGACGCGTCCTCGGCGTGGAGCACCTCGGACTTCGCAGCGGCGAGCGTGACGATCGCGAGGCCGAGCGCGTGGGCAAACGTGGTTCTCTTCATGGCTCGAATCCTCTCCTCAGCGGCTCACGGTGATGCGGAGCGGGTCAACGTACGTGCGGTGCTCGTCGGTGTAATAGAGGTAGCCCTGCGACGCCGGCCCCGCGTAGCTTCCCGGCACCGACGCGAGCAGATCGATGTCGAAGCTCTTCTTCTCTTTGGGCCCCATCGCGCGCAGGTACACGATCACCTCGCGCTCGCGCGTCTCGTAGAAGTCCACGAGACCCTTGGCCTTGAGCTCGTCGAGCTGCCACGTCTGGTAGCTGAGCCCGCCCGGGATGCCGATCCGCGCGATCGTCATCGGGATGCCTTTGGGCAGCTTGTTCTCGACGACGACAGCCACCTTGACCGCGTCACCCACCTTGGCTTTGTCGGGCGCCGTGGTCTTGATGACGATGGGCGACTTGGGGCTCGTGTTGGGCTTGAGCGTCCGGTAGCCGACGGCGAGCGAATAAGGCAGCTTGATGGCGGGGTTGTCCGCGTAGATCTCGATGGTGTTCTTGCCCTTCTTGAGCGCGCGATCGAGCCCGACGAGCTCGAGCGCGTCGCTCGATCCGGCGCTCACCGCGAGCGCGTTCGCGGGGCCGCCGTTCACCGACACGAAGATGGTCCCGGGCTCGGGCGGCGAGGCTTGCGAGGCGGCGCGGGCCAGCACCTTGAGCGCGAGCACGGTGGATTGGGTCGAGCCGAAGCCGCCCCAGCCGCTCCGTTGTTTTTCGATCCAACCGATGCCCCGGCTCACGGCCTCGCCTTGGCCGCCGATCTTCATGAGCGCGAGGGTGGCGAGCGCGGTCGCCTCGATTTCGAGCGCGATCCCGCCCGAACGTGTGATGGAGTGATCGGCGCCCGGATAACGACCGTCTTTGGCCTGCATCCCGACGAGGCGCCTCACCGCCGCGCCGGTCTCGGCCGACGAGGGATCGACGTTGGCGAGCGCGTTCACCGTGAGCGCCATCACGTAGGCGTCTTTGCTCGACGCGGAGAGCTTCTTGAGATAGGCAATCTCGCCCGCGATGTCGCGCTCGCCCGCCTCGGTGAGCGCGTAGGTGATGTACGCGTTCGTGACCTCTTCGCCCGCGGCGCCGAAGCTGTCGAGGGCCTTTGCGTCGCGCTGATAACCACCCTTGCCGTCGCGCCGGCTCTTCAGCCACGTGATGGTGCGCTTCACCATGGTCTTGTCGAGGTCTTTGTAGACCGCGGCCATGTCGGTGAATTCGAGCACGCCATACGCGGTGAGCGCCTCGTGCGCGGGCGCGGCGCCGAACCACTCGAAGCCATGGCCGGGGCTCTCATAGCCGGTGATCTTCTTGTAGCCGCGGTCGAGCATGCCGAGCGCGTTGGCGGTCGCGCCGGGGTCCGCGCTGCCCGCGACCTTGAGGTAGCTCATCACCATCACGTTGGGGTAGTTCGCGCTCGACGCCTGCTCGAAGCAGCCCGTGGGCTCGCGGAGCATGGACTCGGTGCCCGCGACCAAGGTGGCTTTGGGCGTCGGATAAAAGGCCACCTTGGCGTCGAGGGTGCCGTCGATGGGCTCGGGGAGATCGATCTCGTGGCGGATGCGGCCCGCGATTTTGCCTGCGATCGACTGCTCGCGCGGGAAGCCCGCGGGCACGACGCGCACGGTGCGGTTCATCGCGTCCGAGAGGCGCGCGCTCTCGACCGAGAGCTGAGCCAAGCCCTCTTCTTTGACCTTGCCTTTGCCGACGACCTTGAGCTTGTAATAAAAGGTCTTGGTCTCGCGGGCAGCGAGCTTGATGGCCTTCTGCGCCTCTTTGTCGGAGACGTCGAACGCGGCGCCGAAGCGCGTCGAGAGGGTGGCGCCGTAGGGCCGCCAGGTGGTGTTGGCGACGGTGACGGGCAATTCAATCTCGTCGCCGCTCGACACCTCCAAAGGCAGCTTGGCCGCGAGCGAGACAGGCAGCTTGGAGGCGATCACCACCTCTCCGCGCCCCGCGACACCGCCGTTGGACATGCCCTCGGCGGTCGCGCGGAACGTGGTCACGGCGTCGGAGAGGAAGAACGACACCTGCGCGCGGCCTGATTGATCCGTGCTCACGCGCGGCGCCCAAAACACGGTCTCGCGGAAATCGTCCCTCGGGCCGTCGTATTGAGCCTCGTAGTTGGGGACGGGGAACTGCCGCACGGGCGCCCAGACAGGCCCCCTTTGACGTGGCTTTTGATCGGCGATGCCGTCGCCGTTGGCCATCTCCATCTCTTCCGCAGCCGGCTTGTCTGCGGCCGCCATCGGCGCGGGGGGAGGCGGCGGAGCGGCTTCGCGGCGCGGGCGGTGCGCGCCCTCGCGGCCTTCCATGGGCGCGACGGCATCGCCCATCGGACCTGCGTTGGCGGCCATCGGGCCGGCGGCCATATCGGCGGGAGCCATGGGCGCCATCCCAGCGGAGCACGCGGGGATGAGCGCGCCTGTGGCGAGCATGATGAAGAGGATGCGGCGGCGCGCGCGCATCCCGCGGAAGGGGCGCTCGTGCGCGCCGTGCTGCGGCTCTTTGTGTTTGTGCATGGCCCGCCCGTAACGTGGGGCGTGCCCTGCGCTTACACGGCCGGCTCGCTGAAGATGGCAACGACGCGCGGAGGTGCGATCCTGTTCCCGTCCCTCACCGTGGATGTTGCATCTTACGCGGCGAGGCTGATAGAAGCCTGCCATGGCCCGCCGCCTGTACCATGCCCTCGCCGCCCTCACGGGCATCCTCGCGATCGCCGCGAGCTGCACGCCGTTCAAAGAGAAGCGCACGCCCTCCGGCGACTTTTGCAGCGACATGCCGGTCATCCCCGCGGGCACCACGCCGGACCGCGAATATCACCGGCTGGAGCCGGTCTCGAGCGATCCCAAAGCACGCACCGAGGCCGAGCGGCTCGAGTCGCTCCGCAAAGCAGCGTGCAAGGTCGGGGCGGACGCCGTCATTGAGGCCGTGAACGAGGAGGTCCGGCTCGACAACGCGGCCTATTCGACGGTATCGAGCGGCACCGCGGTCACGTGGGTGCGGCGCGTCGGGCCCGATCCCACGCCCATCAAGCCGCAATCTCCGCCGGTGGCCTCTGCGTCCGCGAGCGCGTCCGCGCCCCCCGCCGACGAGCCGCCGCCCACGCCTTCTGCGGTCGCCTCCGCGCCTCCCGCCAAGACGGCCGCGCCCACGGCAAAGCCCCCTGCGTCGGCCAAGCCGCCCAAGGGAGCGCCTTCGGCCAAGCCCCCCGAGAAGCGCAAGCTGCCTTCGCAACAATAACCCTCTCACCTCTCCCTCTCTCCTTAAGGAGCGTGCCATGAGACTCTCGATCTTCGCCGCGCTCACCGCTGTCGCGCTCGGGTCGTTCGGGTGCGTCTCTCGGCCTGTCATCAGCGTGGATCACGCCGAGGTGCGCGGCGCGTCGCTCTCGGGCGTGGGCATCGTGGTGTTCTTGGAGATCGACAATCCCAACAGCTACGACGTCCAGATTCGCAACGTGCGGGCCGACGTGACCGTCGCGGGGACGTACCGGCTCACGCCCATCGAGGCGAGCCCCAACAAGTGGCTCCCTGCCAAACAGACCACGATGGTGAGCGTGCCCGCGTGGATCCCGTGGACGCTCGTCCCTGCGCTGCTCGCCGAGTCACAGGGCACCGGCGAGATTAGCTATCAGGTCAAGGGCACGGCCGATGTCACCGCCGTAAGGGCGCTCGGCATCGACCAAGACAATTATCCCATCGACGAAAAAGGCACCATCCCGCGGCAGATGATCGCCGACGCGGCCCGATCGTTCATCCCGTTCTTTTAGTCTAACAGGCTGTTCGCGCGATCGGGCCTTGATCATTCGGCTCGGCGCGAAGGGTACATCTCAGGCCGCTTATCCGCGTGTGACCCGCGTCCCGTAAGGGATCGGGCGATCGGCGTCCTCAATGAAGCGATGACCGTCGCACGTATCGTCGACCGCGATGATCGTGCGAAAGCTCGGCACGACATCCATGCGGTCGGCAGGCAGCCCGCTCGCGCTGGCCCGCTCCCGCCTGAGCCAACAATAGCCCATTGAGCCTCCGCTCATGTCGCGCGACATGCCGCTGAACCTGAAATGGCTGCATGTGGCGCAGGTGTCCGCGCGGAAGCCGTCGACGTCGAGCTGGTTGAAGAAGGCATACGGCTCCTCGGAGGGCTCCCGCCGGAGGCGCTCCTCCCGGCCGCTGAAGTAGGCGATCCATGTCATCAGGGCGGGCGCACCGTGCTGGTTCAGGCGGCGGCCCGCGGGTTGGAGGAGGAGTGTCCGCCGCTCCTCGCCGCGCCTCATGGGGATACCGCGCACCTCGAGCGTCGAGAGCTCGCTCTGGATCCAGGTCTCGGCGGCCTGCCGGTCGCCGAAGACCTGGATGCGGCTGGTTTCGAGGCACGTAAGCGGCTCATGCTCGGACGAGAAGGCGATGCCTTCCCGCATGGTGCGGTGCGGCGCCGCGGAGACGACGCCACCGGCATGAAGGACCATCGTCACGATGGCCTGGCCGTTGGTGTAAAGGGCATCGGGTTGGCAGAAGTGAGCGACGTTGAGTCGGAGGAGATCCTCCGGTGAGCTGACCCCGGCGTGGACGGCGAGCCGAGAAGCCTTGTGTTCTTCGAACGACTCCCGGTAGAGGCGACTCATGTTGTCGAAATTGAGCTGAATGCCCTCGCGGTTGGGCGCGTCCGGCAGGATCGAGCGCGCGTCCGTGCCGCCGTCGAGGAAGAGCCTGTGATACACGGTCGGCTGCCATGGTGAGGCGAGCCGGAATCGGAGGAGGTGATCACCGAGGCGCGCGACGTCCGCGACCGGGATCTTGGCGGTGTCGAAGATGTCGTCGATCTCGATCTGCATGGCGCACCATACCATTGCTCGCGCAGACAAGGGGACACTTCCGAGCTTTCATCGCCGCAAGGCACGTGCCGCTCATCACCCGCGCGCGGGGCGCGCGAGCCCGCAGGGGGAGCAAACCCCCGTGACGGCGAGATAAGCAGGGAGACCTGGCCGTCGGGATGAGAGCAAGCAGAGCGGCGAAAGGACGCTCCGCGCAGCGTCGCGGATTGGCAGTATCCAAGCCCACGTTGACGGGTATCCCGACTACGCTCCACGCGTGAATGACACGGCAACTTCAGTAGCTAAGGAGGTGGCCTCTGCGACGGCCGTTGCGAGATCGGCCCAGGCCGGATCGACCTCGGAGGCGCCTCACCCTTGCTCGTGGGCCCCTCCGCCTTGTTGGGCTTGGCCGCGCCGCTGTCCTCCAAGATCGATTTGGCCGCGTCGGCGCGGGCCGCGCCGTGCGCCAACGTGGCGTGATCGACGACCCAATGAGCGTCGAGCATATCGAGGTAATCGAGGTCGAGCTTGCCGCCCGAAGGCAGGATGAAGACCGCGGCGAGGTGCGCCTGCGCGCGGACGGCCTGCACCATCTCGCGCGGGATGTAGAGCGCCGCGTGCGTAAAGAGATGAACGATGGCTTGGCGCGGGTCACGGCGCTTGGCCATCTCGAGATCGGTCGCGAGCTCGGCGAACACCCGCGCCGGGTTCCGCCCGCGCTCCCCTTTGAACGAGAGCAGATGGGCTGTTGGGAGCTGGCCGCCGAGCGTCCGCGAGATCTCGTAGAGCCGCGCGTCGAAGAAGCGAAAGGCCACGTCCTCGCCTTCGAGCAGGAGCTTTTTGCCCGTGGCGATGGCCATCCCCCGCGCGAAGGTCTGCCGGTCGCCCCGCATCGAGGCCGAAGCGTCGATGAGCAGATAATGAATCCTCCGCTGCTCGTCCCGGCTCTGCTCGCGGGCGAAATAAAGCACCTCGTTGTCGGCGATGCGCCGCGCGAGCTCGAGATCGTCCCACGCGAGCTCGGTGAGCACCATGCTGTCGATCGAGCCGCGCGTGCCGAGGCCCGAATACCCGTGCGACGCGCTCGTCCCGGCGGCCGGCCGCGTCTTGGTCTCGAGCACGCTCGGCAAGATCTCGAGCGAGAAGTTCACGATGTCGTTGGCCTCGGGCGACTCCAACGCAGCGAGCAAATCGACCTGCGCCATGGCCCCCGACGACGAGCCGTCGCCGAGCATGCCAAAGAGCCGGAGCGTGTCGAGGTCGAGCGCGTCGGCCATCGTAAAGACAAAGAGCCTGCCTTGCTCCAACGTGGCGAGCGCGGCGAGCTCGAAGTCGCGACGGAGCATCGAGAAGAGCGAAGGGAGCTGAGGATCGAGGTTGTCGAAGAGCGAAGCGTCGACCGGGACGAGGCTCTTGTACGAAGGCTTCACGCTCGTGCGCGCCGCCACCGTGCCGAGCACCCGCGCGAGGACGACGGCGATGAGATCGTCGCTCATCTTGAGATGCGCCGCGCGCCGGGCGGCCTCGCTCTCGCCGATCTCCTTGACGATGGATCCATACGAAGCGGCGAGGCGCGCGACGTCGCGGTGCCGGCCGGCGATCGCCTCCAGGGAGACGCGCGGCCCGACCTCGAGCTGCTCGCGCGGCGCCGCGAAGAGCATCCCCACGTCGTGCACCAGCATGAACGGCAGCGTGAGCCCGAGCTTGCCGAGGCTGTCGTGCCACTTGAGGGCGCGCAGCGTGAGCGAGCTCGACAAAGGTCGCACGAACGAGAGCGCGAGAGCCCCGATGGGCCCCGTGATCGAAGAGTCGTTGGCGAGCGAGTCGGGGACGGGCACGACGGCGGACGTTAGCCGTTCCGGCGCCGAAGCGCCATGGCTTGCTCGATCGTCATGCGTGATGGGGAGAGCGCGGCGCGGAGGCGAGGTGATCGCTCACTTGCAGATGCGGTCTTCGCCCACGGTCTCGTCCCATGAGCTCGCATAGCCGACGTACGAGATGAAATAAGCACCCGGCCGCGGGATGCTCTTGATGCGCGCGGCGTAACACCGCCCCTTCCATCGCACGTTGACCGAATCCCCCACGCGCCGCGAGTGCCCACCTTCGGGCGGGGGAGGAGGAGCCGCGGCGCCGCCGCAAACGCGGCTCTCACCGATGGTCTCGTCCCACGAGCTGGAGTATCCGACGTACGTAATACGGTACGTCCCCGGCGCGGGCACAGCCGTGATGCGCGCCGCATAACACTTGCCCTTCCACATCACGCTGATCGTGTCACCGACCTTGCGCCCGCCGAAGCTCACGGGAGCGGGGGCCGGGGGAGGGGGCGGAGGAGCGGTCTCGGTGGCGGGCGGCGGCGCCGTCGCCGTGGTGGTCTGTGTCTGCTCGCTGTCCGTCGAGTCGGTCTTGCGCTTCCGACACCCCGTGACCCCGATCGCGACGGCGATGAGGCAGAGGATGGTGATTGCACGGGGAAGACGTGGCCACACGGCGAGCGAACCCTGCGTTCGTGTCATGAAATTACCCTCTCGTTGGGGCGGAGGTTACCTTGCCCGTCGCCCCGAGCACCAGAACAAATCGCCCGCGCAAAAATCTTCCCGACGTGCTCCCCCGCTTGTACGCTTTCGCCCTATGAAGCGCTTCGTTCCCGCCGCCCTCGCGCTCTCCCTCGCCGCGCTCGCGCGCCCCGCCGCCGCGTGCGCGCCCGCGCCGCCGCCCGGCGTTCGGGTCGAGATCGCCGAAGAGAGCGCCATCATCGTATGGGACGAGAAGGCGAAGCGAGAGCACTTCGTTCGCCGCGCCTCGTTCGTGACCGCGGGCAAAGACTTCGGCTTCCTCGTGCCCACGCCGAGCAAGCCCGAGCTCGCCGCGGTCGACGATGGTGTCTTTGACGCGCTCGAACAAGCGATCAAGCCCCCGGTCGTCTACGAGAGCGCCTATCGCCTGGAGCCCACCGCGCTTTGCGCGCTTCCATTCCTGCTCACGCTCGGCCGGAAGAGCGCGCCGGCCGCAGCGGTCGCGCCTCCGGTGCGGGTGCTCGGCGAGCAGAGGGTCGCCGGCTACGACGCGGTCATCCTCGAAGCCGACGACCCCAAAGCCCTCAGCGAGTGGCTCACTCAACATGGGTATGCCTCCCGCCCGGAGCTCACCGCGTGGTTGTCGCCTTACATCAGGGCACAATGGAAGATCACGGCGTTCAAGATCGCGCGCCGAGACGCGGGCGCCGCCGCTCATGCGGGGGAGGGGCTCCACACCTCCGCGGTCCGAATGAGCTTCGCGGCGGAGAGGCCCTTTTATCCGTACCGGGAGCCCGCCGATCAACGCGAGAACCTCCCCGCGGGCGCGCTCGGCGAGCGGCTCCTCCGCGTCTTCTTCGTGGGGCCGTCCCACGTCGAAGGGGCCATCGCTCCGCCGGCGGACGCCGCGGCCAAAGCCCCTTGGCCCGGTCGTGCGGTGTGGTCAAATACGCTCGCGGACACAAACCTCTTGGCCCCCCTCCGCGTCGAGGTGCCAAAAGGGTCCTGGCTCACGGCATTCGAAGACCGCGCCTCGCCGCGCCCAGGCACCGATGATGTGTTCTTTTCGCCCGCTGCGGCCAAAGTGATTACACCTGCTCCTGTGAAGATCCCCACCAACGTTGCGATCCCTTTGCCCATCGACGTGATGATCGGCGCAGGCGCCTTGATCGTCGTGGTGTGGTCACGGCGGCGAAAGCGGCAAACGTAGGATCGATCGCAAAGGAGCATTCCGCCGAAATGCCCCAAAACGTCCACGGTGTTGTCGTAAGAGTCGCGGGAGCTTCATGGCTGGTATTTTTCGCAACCAATTGCGAATTTACAACAATCGTATTGCGAGCGAGCGAGGGTATCTTATATCATATTTATTAACCTCATGTTGCCCCCAGCGTCGCCCCAGCTCGACCTGGCGTTCCTGGCCTCGGTCGTTGGCTGCCTCAAAGAATCAGTGTGTATCACCGACACCGATTTTCGCGACGGACCGCACATCCTCTATGTAAACGGCGCATTTACCAAGCTCACCGGCTATTCGCCGGAGGAGGTCGTGGGGAAGACGCCGCGCGTGCTCTACGGCCCGCGAACGGACCGCGCGACGCTCCAATTGCTGCGCGACGATCTCGCCGCCGGCAGCGAGATCAGCGGGGAGGTCATCAATTACCGGCGTGACGGCAGCGAATTCCTCATGTCCTTTTACGTCGTTCCGATACGTAATCAAGACATGCTGGCGACGCACTACGTCGCGGTGCAGCGCGACGCCACCGCGGATCACCGGCGCGAGGCGATGGGGCAGATCTTCTTGGCCGCGTTCGAGCACGCGACCGACGCGATCTTCATCTTCGACGCCACGGGCAAGGTCCTCCACGCCAACCCCGCGTGCTCGGAGATGGCCGGCAGCCCGATTGACTCCATCGTGGGCCGCTCGGTGCGAGAGGCGGGCCTCGCGCCGCGCCGATTGCGGCTCTACCGCGACATCATGAGGTCTTTGGCGAACGGCACGGACTGGTACGGCGAGCTCGAGACGAGCGGCCGAATCAGCGAGCCTCGGCTCGTGACAGCCGCGATTACCCGCATCCCCACGTCGGACCCTGAGCCGTGCTTCCTCGTGGACGCGCGTGACGTAACGGATCAAAGAAGACTCGAATACATCGCCGACGCGGCCAACCTGGTCGAGAACATGGGGTACGTGTTCGCCGGCCTCCGCCACGAGCTCGGCAACCCCATCAACTCCATCAAAACGGCGCTCACCGTCGTTCGCCAAAACCTCGCGACGCTGGCGATCGATCGCGTCTCGGATTACCTCGATCGCGTGCTCCAAGAGGTGGGGCGCGTCGAGTACCTGCTCCGCTCGATGGCGAGCTTCAACTCCACGCACCAGCCCGTGCTCGAGCCCGTCCCGGTCGCGCCGTTCCTGACGCGCCTCGCCTCCATCGTTCGCGCGGACGCGGAGCGCCGCGGCGTTCGGATCTCGGTCCAGGTCGACGACGCCGTGAGCGCGGTGATCGCCGACCCGCGCGCGCTCCATCAAGTGCTCTTGAACCTGCTCACCAACGCGCTCGACGCGCTCGTGGACCGGCACGAGGCTCGAATTCGCCTCTCGGCGAAGAGGCGCGGCGCGCACGTTCACATCACCGTCGCCGACAACGGGCCTGGGATCCCACGGCAGCTGCGCAGTCACCTCTTCAAGCCCTTTCACACGACCAAGGCCAAAGGCACCGGCCTCGGCCTCGTGATCTCGCGCAAGCTCGTCACGCTCATGCGCGGGACCATCGAGCTGGAGTCCCAAATCGGCGGCGAGACCGCGTTCACCCTCTCGCTCGACGCGGATCCTCCCGACACGCCGCTCACGCGCTCCGGCATCACCACGAGGCCGCCTCCGCGGATGGCGCCATGACCCGGCGAGTCCTCCTCGTCGACGACGACGCGCTCTTCTGCGACGCGGTCAAAGACGCGCTCGCGCAGGAGCACTTCGTGGTCACCGCGGCGTGCTCGATGGAAGAGGCCCGCGCGCGCGCCGCGGACGGCTTTCCGCTCGCGATCGTGGACAATCACCTCGGCGATCACGACGGCCTCTCCATCGTGCCGGATTTGGTGCGGGCCCACCCGCGTGTGAAGGTGATCCTCTGCACGGCGTACCCCGAGCTCGACAACGCGGTGGCCGCGCTCCGGCTCGGGCTCTTCGATTACCTCACCAAGCCCGTGGATCTCCCCACGTTGATCGCCTGCGTTCGCCGCGGCGTACGCGAGCTGTCGATCGAGCAGTTCGAGATGGTCGAGCAGCGGCGCAGGGCCGCCGACACGCGCGCGCTTGTCGTCGGCAGGAGCCCCGCGATCACGGCGCTCCGCGCCACCATCGATCGCTCCGGGCAGATTCGATCGCCGGTGCTCCTCACCGGCGAGACCGGCACCGGCAAGACGCTCGTCGCCCGCGCCATCCACGCGGCGAGCGCCTCGTCGCGCCCGTTCGTCCACGTCAACTGCGCAGCCCTCCCTGAAGGTCTGGTCGAGAGCGAGCTCTTCGGCTCGGAGCGCGGCTCGTTCACCGGCGCGAGCCAGACCCGCGAAGGGCTCTTCGAGCTCGCCGACGGCGGCACGCTCTTCCTCGACGAGGTCGCGGAGCTCGGCGCCGCCGTCCAAGCCAAGTTGCTGACGGCGCTCGACGAAGGGTGGATCCGGCGCGTCGGCGGGACGCGCCCTCGCCGCGTGGAGGTGCGCGTCATCGCGGCGACCAACGTCGACGTCGAGCGCGCCGTCGCGCGCGGCAAGCTGCGCACGGACTTGTATTATCGGCTCAACGTGGTTCGCATCGACATCCCGCCGCTCCGCAGCCGCAAGGAGGATTTGCCCGAGCTGTGCAGTCACCTGCTCGTTCAGCTCACCGGCGGGCAAAACGCGATGCTCGCGGAGGGCGAGCTCGAGGCCCTCGCGATGTACGAGTGGCCGGGCAACACGCGCGAGCTGCGCAACGTGCTGGAGCGCGCGCTGGCGCTCCAAGCCGCGGGCGCGCTGCGGCCGTCGCTCTTGTTGGGGTCGCCGCTGCGCTCGATGCACGCCCCGGAGGCAGTCCGCGCGGCGCCGATATCGCTCGCGGAGCTGGAGAAGAGCCACATCCTCAAGACGCTCGCGGACTGCGGGGGAAACCGCGCGCACGCCGCGCGCCTGCTCGGCGTCTCGGTCGCCACGCTGCGGAGAAAGCTGCGTGAATACGGCGTGCCGAGCAACGCGCTCGACGACGCCGTATGAGATGGGTTGGATGAGCGGGGATTGTTAGGAGCTCGTTGAATTGTCGTTGCGAGCGCCCGGATCACGCGTCAGGCGGGTGCGAGCAGATAAGTCAACGGGCTGTTAGGAGCGGTCGATCTCGAGCGCCTTGTCGATCGCCTCGAGATCTTTGCGGGCGAGGGCGAGGTTCGATTTGCCGCGGTCGAGCACCGCGTAAATGAACATCGTGGTCCCGACCATGCGGATCAAGTGATATTGGCCGGTCAAGGTGATCAAGATGTCTTCGATCTTGTCCCGCAGGCCGAGCTTGTCTCGGATGTTCTTTTTGGCGCGCACTACGTCGGCGTTGCCCGCGGCGGCGAGCTCCAGATCGAAGCCGGGGTTGCCCGCTGAGCCGAGGCACATGCCGCTCTCGTAATCCACGAGCGCGACCCCGACGCATCCACCGATTTTGAGCGCGTTCTGCATCGAGCTTCGAATGTCAGCCATCGTCTTCCTCCCTTGTTCCCCGCTGCAATGCAATTGGGCTCCTGCGGTTGGGGGAAAAAGCCCCCGCGAGAGCGCGGCCTCATGGCCGCAAAGCGTGAGTCGCCTCGCCCGACGACGGCACTTGGACGCCGAGCCAAGAGGCTTCGACCCGACGGAGCGCGCGCCGCGCGAGGGGCAGATTGCCATTCTCACGATCGATGACGAGATAGATGAAGAGCGCCCTCCCGTCGCGCTCGATGGGTCGAATCAAATGGAGCGCCGTCTCCGACGTGACGAGGATGTCCTCGACTCCGTTGTCGAGGCCCAGCCGACTCACCAGCCGCCGCTTGGCGGACAGCATCTCCGCGCAGCCTTCGAGGGTGAGCTGGATCGCCTTCGAATCCGCCTCTCCGAGCAAGCCGAGCGGCGTGCTCGCCTCCGCGTCCACGATCGCCGCGGTCCGCGCGGCATCGATTTCCATGATGGCGCGGAGCAGGTTCGCGATGTCCGGCGGGGCTGCGTCGGTGGGGTTGCGCGCGGGCGGCGGCTCCTTGGGCGGCGAAGCAGGGGGTTTGCGCGCGACAACGATGTTGATGCCGTTGGCCGGGAGCGTCGGCGGGAAGGCCATGTCGAGATCGGCCTCATCCGCGCCGGCCATCTCCCACGAACCAGCGGCGGGAGGCTGCTCCTCGTCCGCGCGCCGCGCGGATTCGAGCAGCAGGAACGAGAGCGGCATTCGCACGCGCTGCTTGTCCACGGAGAGGACACCGACCACGTCGAGCGCGCACTCCCGAAACCGGAGGATGGCGAGCGCGGCGGCGTCGCCGCTGAGCTCGCTCGTCCATGCATCGACGAGCCTGCCTGTCTGGAACACCAGCATCCCGCCCCCGTCAGGGGAGCTCACGCGGAGCGCGCACGTCTGTTGTTCCATTTCGAGGAGCTGAACGAAGCCTGCGAGGGTCACGCCGGCCACGTGAGCGCGCGGCACCGCCAACATCCGCTCCACAGCCCGATGGAGCACGTCCAGGTCGATTGGCTTGCTCACGAAGGCCAGCGCGCCGAGATCGTCGAGCGCACAGCGCATCTGGTCCGTCATGTGCGCCGAGACCACGATGATTTGGACCGGCATACGATGGCTCGACACCCGCGCCACGAGCTCGATCCCCGAGAGCCTCGGCATTTGGAGATCGGTGATGAGCACGTTCACCGGCATGCGAGACATGATGTCGAGCGCGGCCGCCCCGTCCTCGGCCTCCAGCACCTCGACGCCGCGGAACCGCGCGCGCAGGCTGTCCGCAGCGCTCGTGCGAAAGAGCGCTTCATCGTCGCTGATAAGGATTCGTGCTCCCCCCATGCCCGTTCAATTAGCACGGTCCGGGCCAACGGGAGAAACCCGCTTTGTAAGCCCGATTGGATTGACGCTCAGTCCCCTCGACCAAGATGATCGGATCGAAATGATCCGCCACGGATCATTTTGATCGGCTGGGCGAGTGGTCCCACCCCCATGGGTGAGGCCCCCGAGACATCAAGGCAGCTTCATCTTGATGGTGAACGGATAATACACGCTCACCGGCTTGCCTTGGTGCATGGCGGGCGTGTAGCGGCGCGCTTGGAGCGACGCGATGACGGCCTCGTCGAGGAAGGGAAGGCCTTTGACGATCTTGCAGTTGGTCACGGCCCCGGAGGCGGTGATTACACATTTGGCCACGACGGTCCCTTCGACCTTGGCCGCGAGCGCTTCGCGTGTGTAGGCGGGGGAGCCGCCCGAGATCATCGTGGGGCGCGTCATGCCCTCTTCCAAGCTCATAATCGCAGGAGGCGCGGCCGCGACAGGCGCCTCGGGCGTGGGGGCGACGGTGGGAGCGACCGTAGGCGTGGGGGTCGCGGCCGGCGTGGGATCGGGCTTGGGCGCCGCGACCACGGCGGCGGTCGCCGTAGGTTGAACCGTGGGCTCGGCGTTCGCTGTCGCCGTGGGAGCAGGAGGCGGCGTGACGTCGGGCCTCGGCCCGGCCGTGCCGAGCGCCGCGATGTCGGTGAGCGTAAAGATATCGAGCTTGCCAAGCACCTTCTCTTCGTCGGGGCCGACGACCACCGTTGTGGGCTTGAACCCCTTTTTATTGAGGGTGAGCGTGTGCTCGAGCTTGGCTGTCTCGCCGCGCCAATAGATCTCGCATGGGGTCGCCATACAGACCTCGACGCCGCGATCAGAGACCGTCGCCCCGGGCGGATCGCTCTCGATACGGAGGATGCGAATCCCAGGGCCTTTGGGCGCCTCCCCCGAATGCGCGATGGCGACGGCGATGGCGCCGGTGGGGACGGCCGAAGGCGACTCGGCGGCGGCGTGCTTCGCGGGCTCGCGCATTTGCTTTGACATCACGAACGCGGCGGTGCCGCCGCCGACGATGGATGCGATGAGCGCAAAGGCATAAGGCTTGATGGACCCGCCGCGCGCGGGGGCCGCGGCGGCCGGCACGATGGGCCCTGAGCCCGTGATGTGCCCGTCGCGGATCGCAGGGTTCGACTGCGTGATCGCCGACCGCAACGTGCCGCCGCTCGCCGACGGAGGAGGCGCCGAGCCGCGGCTCGTGATCGACGAGACCGACGAGATCTGGCCGCGCGGGCCCGATCCCGAGGTCGATGCCAACGAAGGGTCACTCGCCATCATCGGCCGACCATCGGAGTCGAGCCGGACGCGCGGCAAGCTCTCGTAGGTGTCCGTGATGTCGCCGCCCGAGCGCTTGAGCGCGTTCAAGAGCTCGCGCATGGAGGCATAACGCTTGTCGGGCTCCTTCTCCAAGCAGCGCATCACCACGGCTTCGAATTCCGGCGACGCGACGGCGTCCGGATTGCGCTTGTGGAAGGGCGGCGGAGTCTCGTTCACGTGGGCGACGAGCGTGCCCATCCCCGCTTTGCGATCGAACGGCACCTTGCCGCAAATCATCTCGTACATCATCACGCCGAGCGCGTAGACGTCGGTGCGGGCCGTGATCTCGCCGCCGACGATCTGCTCGGGCGCCATGTATTTGGGCGACCCCATGAAGAGCCCTGTCTGCGTGAGCTCCTCGCCCGTGCCGGACACGTCTTTGACGAGGCCGAAGTCGAGCACCTTGACGAAGTCCGGGTCGTCGCCGCGATCGAGGAGCATCACGTTGCTCGGCTTGAGATCGCGGTGGACCACGCCCAAGCGGTGCGCCTCGGAGACCGCGCGGCAGATCTGTTGCGCGATGTGGCGCGCGCGCGCCTCGGCGATCGCGTGCTCTTGGTGGATCACCCGGTGGAGCGTGCGCCCATCGAGGTACTCCATCGCGATGTAGTAGACGTTGTGCTCGTCGCACTTGCCGTAGTCGAAGATGGTGACGGCGTTCGGGTGCGAGAGCTTGGCCGCCGTCGCGGCTTCGAGCGAGAAGCGCTTGTGAAACTCCGGGTCGCGATCCCCGTCGTAGTTGGGCGCGAGCACCTTGAGCGCGCACTCGCGGCCGAGCGCGGATTGCTCGGCCTTGAAGACTTTGCCCATCCCTCCCCGCGCGATGAGCGACGAGATCATGTATCGCCCGTTGATCATCGCCCCGATCAGATCGGGCTCTTCGCGTAGCTTTTGGCCGGACGGCGTCGCCATCGAATGTCTCTCCGATGGGCTTAAAATAGCCCGATCGCCACTATACATCGGCTCCTCCCCGGCGCGCCACTCCGCGTCATGGGGTAAATATCCTCGCGACGAGGGCGAAAACTCCTTCCCCAAAAGGAGCGTCCGCGTCATGCTATCGGCCTTCCTTTTTCGACATCACGATCACGTGCCCACGCCCCAAAGGCAGGAGGTGAGGCCCATGCTCGCTCGTCCCGTTGCGCTCATCGGCGCTGAATTCGAGGAGAATCTCTCGCTGCGCTACCTCGCGTCCGCGCTCGCTTCGGCGGGCTTCGACCCGTCGATCGTCCCGTTCGACGAGAGCGGCGCGCGCCGCGAGGTCGTCGATCGGATCGTCCGCCTCGATCCGATGGTGGTCGGCATCTCGGTGCCCTTTCAGCACCGCGCGGGCGAGCTGCTCTCGCTCGCGACGGATCTGCGCGCGCGCGGCTACCGCGGCCACATCACCGTGGGCGGCCACTTCGCGACCTTCGAATACGAGCCGATCCTCCGCAGCCACCCCGCGATCGACTCGGCGGTGCGCCACGAGGGCGAGGCCACGCTCGTCGAGCTCTGCCGCACGATCGCGCGCGGCGACGACGTCTCCGCGCCCCCGATCGCAGGGCTCGTCGCGCGGCGCGCGGCGCCGGCGACGGGCGCGGGCAGGCGGCTCGCGCTCTACGTGGCGCCGGGCGAGGGCGCGCCCGACATCGTCGTGGGCCCGAAGCGCCCGCTGCCGGAGCTCGACACGCTCGCGACCCCAGAGCGGAGCGGCGCGCCGCACGACGTGCTCGGCGTCGCGTGCTCGCCCATCATCGGCAGCCGCGGGTGCTACGCGGACTGCTCGTTCTGCTGCATCTTCGCGTACGCCGACAACGCCGACGGCGCGCGCTACCGGATGCGCTCGCCCGAGTCGATCGCCGCCGAGATGCGCGACGAATACGACAAGCGCGGCGTGCGGCTCTTCGTCTTCCACGACGACAACTTCTTCGTCCCCGACGCGCGCAAGAACCTCCGCCGCTACGAGCGGCTCGCGGCGCTGCTCCGCGAAGCGGGGATGACGGACATCGGGCTCGTCATCAAGTGCAGGCCCAACGACGTCGATCGGGAGCTCTTCGAGCTGCTCCGCGACATGGGCATGATCCGCGCGTACGTGGGCATCGAGACGAGCTCGGACGAGGGCGTCGTGAGCTTGAACCGCCGCATCACCGCCGAGGACAACCACCGCGCGCTCACGCTGCTCCGCGAGCTCAACGTGTACTGCTCGTTCAACATGCTCATCTTCGACCCCGAGGCGACGCTCGAAGGGGTCTCGGCGAACCTCGACTTCATGCTCGAATTCGCGGACGTTCCGTGGAATTTCTGCCGCGCTGAGGTGTACGCGGGCACGCCGCTCAAGCACAAGCTCGAGGCCGAGGGCAGGCTCCGCGGCGACTACCTCGCGTGGGACTACGCGATGCGCGACCCGCGCGTCGAGCTCTTGTTTCGGATCGCGACGAACGCCTTCTACGGCCGCAATTTCAAGCCCGACGGCATCGCCAACCTCAACATGGGGATCCGCTTCGATAACCAAGTCTTGAAGCGCTTCTATCCGCGGGGCTGGGACAGCGCGTTCGACGCGAGGCTCGTCGCGATGTCGCGCGCCGTGGGCGAGGACAGCGTCGCCGACATGCGCGAGGCGCTCGCGTTCGTGCGCGAGGTCGATCCGCTCGATCACGCGGCGGTCAACGCGTTCACGCTCGCGCTCTCGCGCAAGGTCGCGCGCGCGGATCTCACGCTGCTCGGCGAGATCAAGCGCCTGCGGCGCGAGATGAACGCGCGCGCCGAAGGCGCGGGCGCGGCGTCGACCGACAACCGCTTCGGGCGCGGGATGCCCGTGTGGGCCGCCGAGACCGCGCGGCTCGGCACGAGCGTGGGCCGCGAGCTCTCCACCGAGATTTTGCCTGCGCCCGAGGCGCACAGGCTCTCTTTGACGAGGTGATGACCATGAGCGTGAGCAAGATGATCAAGGCGGGCGGCGTGGCGATCGCCACGCTCGGCCTCTCGACGTGCACCGACAACGGCGCGGTGGATCCCGCGCCGCCTCCATTCGAATGCACCCCGGCCGGCGCGGGGGGCGACCTCAGCGCGAGCGGGTCGATCCAGAACGGCAACCTCGTCGCGGACATCGCGTACTTCGGCGAGGCCTTCGCGGCGTGGAAGGATCCGCCGCAGATCACCGATCTCCAAGGCGTAACGCTGCTCAACGCGACCTTCACCGACAGCAGCAAGAACACCTTCCGCGTGGTGCTCCAGCCCGATCAAGGCGCGACAACGGGCTCGTTCCACGTGATCGGCACCATCACGGGCGACGGCACCGACTGCCCGGCCGATCGCGTGTTCACGTTCACGATCACGAACGGCACCGTCGAGATCGCGCTCCGCGACGTGATGCCGCTCGGCTCCAAGGCCCGCGCGTCGATCGCGATCACGCGGCGCGACGGCCACGAGGTCGAGCTCGCGGCCACGGGCGCGGGCTCTTCGGCGGGCGCGACGCTCGGGTGGAGCGCGACCGCGGGCGCGATCGAGCCCGCCTCGGACGGGCGCGCGCGGTGGACCCTGCCGCGCGCGCCCGGGCTCTATCAGGTCGAGCTCTTGGTCGATCGCGGGCGCGACGGCGTTCACATCGACACGCTCACGCTCGAAGTGACCTGAGCTTCGGCGGCTCTTTCTTTTCTTTCTTACGAGGTGATCCAATGAGCACGAACAAACTGATCGTGACCTTGGCCACGGTGGGGCTCTCCACCTGCAGCTTGAGCTGCGCGATCGATCCCGCGCCGCCGCCGTTCGAGTGCCCCACGGACGCGAGCAAAGGAGTTCGGGCGGAGGGCGCGATCCAAGACGGCGACGTCATCATCGACCTCGCATACGTAGACACGATCGCCCTCGTCTCTTGGAGCGGAGACCCGCAGATCTCCAACATCCAAGGCGCGACGCTCGTCTCGGCCTTCCTCTTCGACGGCAACTCGGCGTTCCGCGTCACCTTGACGCCCGATCCGGGCGTGACCGAGGGCTCGTTCCACATCACCGGCAACGTGACGGCCCAGGGAGAGCTGTGCCCCGTCGATCGAACCTTCACCTTCAAGATCGCGGGCAGCTCGGTGGTGGTGGCGCTCCGCGGCGAGCTCCCGCTCGGCGCCAAAGAGCGCGTTACCATCGCGATCGCGCGGCGCGAGGAGCGCTCCGTCGAGCTCGCCGTCGCGGGCGCGGGCGCGGCCTCGATGAACGGCGCGACGGCCCAATGGAGCGCGACGGCGGGCGCGATCGAGCCTGCGCCGGAGGGTCGCGTGCGCTGGACCTTGCCCGAGGTGCCTGGGCTCTATCAGGTCGAGCTCGTGGTCGATCGCGGGCGCGACGGCGTCCACATCGACACGCTGGCGCTCGAAGTGACCTGACCCCCTCATCGCCACAAACCTGACCTCCGCGATCGCGCGCGCTACAAGTGCATGGTGCGCGCGCGTTCATGGCTCGTGATGGCCGGCGTGGCCGTGCTCTGCGCGGCCTCGTGGGCCGTGCACGCGAGCCGGCGAAGACCTCACAAGCTGCCCGCGAGCGCCGAGGGCGCGTGGCCGAGCGCCGGCGCTTCGCTCACCGTGCTCCCCGCGCGCTTCAACGAGGGCTTTGGCAAGCGGCGTGTCTACGTCGACGCCGGTCACGGAGCGCCCCAGAACCCCGGCAACACCTCGTGCTTTTGCGTCGAAGAGCAGGACTTTACGATCATCGCCGCGCGGGAGCTCGCGACGCGGCTCGCGGCGACCGAGCGCTTCGAGACACGGGTGAGCCGCGAGGAGGGCGCGCTGCGCGACTATTCCGATCGCGTCGACGAGGCCGAGCGATGGGGAGCGCACGTGTTCGTGAGCCTGCACTCCGACGTGCGAAAGAAGCCGGTCCACGGCGGGGGCTCGGGTCCCGCGAGCGGGCCCTCTGCCCCCGCACCCCCGGATGCGGGCTCTCCCCCCTGTCCCACGAGCTACGACGCGCCGGGCTTCTCGGTGCTCTATTCGGATGAAGGCGCGGCCGTACGCGTGCAAACGAGCCTCGACGTCGCGCGCGCCGTGGCCGGGCGGATGAACGATGCAGGGTTCTTTGCGTACGACGGCGCGGACTACGGCGCGCTCTACGCGGCGATCCCGAGCGCGCCCGGCGTGTTCGTGGACAGGCACGATCCGGGGCAGCGTATTTATGTGCTCAAAAAGCCGAAAATGCCGGCCATTTTGATCGAGACCCACCACGCGCTCGACCCGCGCGAGGCCACGCGCTGGAGCGAGCCGCGGACGTTCGACGCCTTCGCCGCGGCGGTAGCGCGGGCGCTCGGCGAGGTGCTTTAACAGGCTGTTAAAACCGGGCTCACATCCGCACGATGGCCGCGCCCCACGAGATGCCGGCGCCGAGCGCGCACATCAAGATGTTTTGACCGGGCTTGATGCGGCCGTCGCGCACGGCCTCGTCGAGCGCGATGGGGATCGAGGCGCTCGACGTGTTGCCGTATTCTTCGAGGTTCAAGACGAACTTGTCGAGCGGGAAACCGAGCCTGTCCGACACTTGGGTGATGATGCGGAGGTTCGCTTGATGGGCCACCACCCAATCGAGCTCTTTGCTCGTGAGGCCCGCCTCTTTGAGGGCCAGCGTGGAGGCGCTCGTGAGGTTTCGGATCGCGGTCTTGAACACCTCGGAGCCGACCATGTGGACCTTGTTGCGCTTCTTTTCGAGGCCCTCGGGCGTGAGCGGCTCGGCCGCGCCGCCGCCGGGGATGAAGAGCGCCGACGCGAGCGAGCCGTCGGTGAAGATGCGCGACGAGAGGATGCCGCGGTCGTCGCGCGAGGGGCCCATCACGACGGCGCCCGCGCCGTCGCCGAAGAGGACACACGTGGTGCGGTCGTCCCAGTTCAAGATGCGTGAGAGCAGCTCGACGCCCACGACGAGCACGCAGCGCGCGGCGCCCGAGGCGATGAATTGATCGGCGATGGTGATGCCATAAAGAAAGCCGGCGCAGGCCGCGGAGAGGTCGAATGCGGGCACGCCCTCGGCGCCGATCTTTTGCTGCACGTGGACGGCGCACGCGGGCAGAGGGCTGTCGGGCGTGACCGTACCCACGATGATGAGATCCACGTCCGCCGCGGAGAGCCCCGCTGACTCGAGCGCCCGTTTGGCCGCCGCCGCGGCCATGTCGCTCGTCACCTCGTGATCGGCCGCGACGTGGCGGCGGCGAATGCCGGTCCGCTCGCGGATCCACGCGTCGGACGTGTCCACCATCGCCTCGAGATCTGCGTTTTCGAGGACCTTCTCCGGGACATAGCGGCCGGTGCCCAAGATGCGGGAGCGTGGTGTCATCCGGCCCCGAGCGCTCCCACGGGACGCGGGTTGGGATCAAGATAAATAACGAAACGTAGGTGTTTTTTGTTTCTTCTGCGAAGACGAAATGTTCGGGGGCACGCGCGTCTTGGTTTATCCGCGGGCGGGGGATACGCTCTCTCTCGTGCTCCAGACGGAAGGGTTCGAGGTCGGGCTCACGACCAGCAATTACCGCGTGCCGGCGACGTGCGCGAGCTGCGATGGGCCGAGGCAAACCTCCGTCGTGGTGCAGACGTCGCG
Organism: uncultured Polyangiaceae bacterium; assembly: GCA_964437785.1. GTDB lineage: Bacteria > Myxococcota_A > Polyangia > Polyangiales > Polyangiaceae > CAYTJL01. Next base: position 34,859 of record CAYTJL010000013.1, on the reverse strand, counting down.
CCGCTCGGGCAACGTCACGACCATCCTTCGGATGAGGATGCCTTATTGCAAGCGCTGCGCGGCGCGCGTGCCGGGCGCCGGGTGGCGCATGATGCTGCTCTATTGCGCGGTCACGCTCCTCGCCGTCGCGCTCCCGGGCCTCGCCTCGTTCGTGGCGAGCGGCGGAGACGTGCTCATCGTGGCCGGCGCCGGCGCGGGGGTCGCCGCGTTGCTGTCCTTGCCTTTGGCGCTGGTCTTGTTGCCCAAAAAGCCCGAGGCCCCGGCGACGGCGAGGGGAGAGGCCGTGTCGCTGACACGATATCAGGAGTCGGGGGACGTGACGGTGTTTTGCACCAACGGGGCGTGGGCGCAGAAGCTCGCCGCCGGCAATCACACCTCCGCGCGCCAAACGTCGCGGCTGCGCCTGGTCGAGCCGCTCGCCGTCGCGTGGGGCTTCGCCCTCGCGGGCGGGCTCGTCTTCATGACGTGGTATTACGTCGAGAACCCCCCTCAAAAGACGCCTTCCCCCGCCGCGGGCCAGAAGCCCGCGCCCAAGCCCGCGGCGCCCGCCCCCGCGCCTGCGCCCAAAAAGAGGTGAGCCCATGAACCAACCTCCCGGCAGACCTCCTTGGGGCCCCGGCCATCCGCAGCAACAGGGCTATCCGCAACAACCGCAGCAAGGTTATCCCCAGCAACAAGGTTATCCCCAGCAGCAGGGCTATCCCCAGCAACCGCAGCAAGGTTATCCGCAGCAGCA
>CAYTJL010000013.1:29258-34023 GCA_964437785.1 uncultured Polyangiaceae bacterium | reverse complement strand
CAACAACAAGCCTATCCCCAACAACAAGCCTATCCCCAACAACAAGCCTATCCGCCGCCGCAGCAGCCGTACGCCGCCGCGCCGGCAAAGCCCCCTCCGCCGAGCGACGAGCCGGATTTGTCCGACGATCTCGCGAGCATGATGGAACAGATGGCGTCGGGCGACGAGGGCGCGGACGGGTCGATCCCCGACGGGCCCACGTGGACCGCGATCGGCATCTTCGCGCTCGTCGTCGTTCTGGCGGCGGGCTTGGGCGCGGGGCTCGGCTTTCTCTGGGGCGCCGAAGGGATGATTTGGGTGGGCGCCATCTTGGGCGGGTTCATGGGCGGCACCTTCGGCGCGGCCGGCATCGGGTGGAGCTACCGCAACATGGATTGGATCCCCATGACCTACGAAGAGCGGACGCTCCTGCTCGTGATGGGGATCTTGTTCTTGGCCTCTCCGCTCGCGCTCCACCTGCTCCACCCGGGGCATTGAGCAGCTCCAAGGAAGGATGAGCCATGGCCGCTTCGTGCACGTTCTGCCGCATCCTCCAAGGCGACCTCTCGGCCCACGTGATCGCGGATGAGCCTTCGTTTTTCGCCTTCTTGGACCATCAACCCCTCTTCCCCGGCCACGTGCTCGTGGTGCCCAAAGCCCACGTCGAGACGCTCACGGATCTCCCCCCGAGCGACGCGGGCCCGCTCTTTCAGCTCGTCCAACGCGTCGCGCGCGGGGTCGAGGTGGGGATGAAGGCCGACGGGTTCTTCATGGCGGCCAACAACCGGGTGAGCCAGAGCGTTCCGCACCTCCACGTCCACGTGGTCCCGCGGCGCAAGAAAGACGGCCTCAAAGGCTTCTTCTGGCCGCGCCACGGCTACACGGGACAAGACGAGATGGCGCGCGTCCGTGAGGCGATCGCCGCGGCGATGCCCCCCGCCGTGTAGCCGCGCGCAGAGCCCGGATCGGCGCGCGTCAGCGCTTGGCCGCGACGATGTATTGATCGGGGAGCTTCGCGTCGACGACCGTCGCTTTAAACCCTGCTTGTCCGAGCTCCTCGATCACCTTTTGGGGGGCGATCCGGTGCTCGGGCGGCGGGCCGCGCTTGCTGTCGAGGGTGAAGTCGACGACGAAGACCATCCCGCCGGGCGTGAGCGCCGCAGCGAGCTTTTGCGCGTACGCGGGGCGAGAGGCGATGTGATGCCACGTGTCCACGATCAGCACGCGATCGACGCTGGCCGGCGCGAGCTTGGGATCGTCCGTCAGCGCGAGCCTCGCCTCGACGTTCGAGAGCCCCTCGCGCGCCGCGCGCTTCGTCATGTAATCCACCATCGAAGGCTCGATGTCGACCCCGATGACCTTGCCCTTGGGCCCCACCGCGCGCGCGAGATGAGGGAGGAAGTAGCCTGTGCCCGCGCCGACGTCGGCGACCGTCATGCCTTGTGTGATCGCGAGCGCGGCGACGACGTCGGCGGGCTTTTGCCACGCGTCGCGCTCGGGGTTGTCAAACTCCTTGGCCCATTGCTCCGCGTTCTCGAAGCGGTGGACGAGCGGCCCGCCGTGGTGCCCGTGGCCGTGCGGGTGATCGGCGCCGTGCGGGTGATCCCCGGGACCATGGTGATGCGGTGTCGAGGGCGGCGCCTCGGAGGCGCACGCCGCGAGCGACGCGGCGAGGAGCGGAGAGAGGGATCGGTGCGTCATTGGGGCGCGACGTTACCACGGCGCCGCGGCCCCGCGCATCATCGGGCTTGACCTCCGCCGCCTCTTGTGGCGATTCATCGCTCCGTTGCGGGGGCTCGATCTCGCGAGCGGGCCCGCCGCGCCACGTCCTCAACCGGAGGCTCCATGTCTCGAATTCGATCGTTCGCCGTCTTCGCCGCGCTCACCGCGCTCTCGCTCACCGCTTGCAAAAAAGGGGCAGGGGACGGCGGCGCGCCCTCCGCGTCCGCCTCCGCGGCGCAGGCGCCGAAGCCCGCCAACGACACCCTCACGTTCACCGTGGTCGCGCCCAAGGTGGGCGACAAACGCGAAGAGAAAGAGACGAGCGAGCTCGACATGAAGCTCGACATGGAGATCTTGGGCCGCAAGAAGAGCGGCACCATGCACGAGACCGAGACCACGGTCCGGCGCGACGAGGTCCTCGCCGTCGACGGCAAGACCATCACCAAGGCCAAGGTCACCTTCGTCGAAAAGAAGAAGGTGGTGATGGAGGACGGCAAAGAGAAGAAGAAGCCCAAGAGCCCGATCGACGGCAAGACGTACGTGTTGGAGCAGAAGGGCGACAAGGTCGAGATCACCGACGAGAAGGGCAAGAAGGCGAATCGCGCCGAGGACGAGGCCGTCCGCAAGGTGACGAAGAGCTTCGGCAAGCCCGACCCGATCCTCGCGTCGCTGCCCGACAAACCCATCAAGGTGGGCGACTCCGTCGAGAGCATGGCCAAGGCCTTCGAAGACATGTTGATGTCGAAGAGCGAGGGCAAAGACGCGCCCAAGGTCTCCGACGTCGCCATCAAGCTCGAGTCCATCGAGGGGCAAGGCGCGGACGCGGTCGGGGTCTTCTCGCTCGCGCTCACGCTCTCCACCGCGGGCGGGCCCAAAGCGCTCTTCGCGACCAAGGCGCTGCTCAAAGGCACCTTCAAGGTGCGCGCCAAGGACGGTTGGTCCACCGCGCTCGACCTCGCCGGCCCCATGACCCTCACGAGCGAAGATCCCAAGTTCAAGATCGACAGCAAAGGTGATCTCAAGCTCACGCTCGCGATCACGTATTGAGATGGACACCCCTCGTTCGCTCACGCCCGTCACGTTCCGGGGCGGCGCCCGCGCCGCGAATCGCGTCGCGCTCGCCCCGATGACCAACATGCAGAGCCACGCCGACGGGACCTTGTCCGATGACGAGGTCCATTGGCTGATGCGGAGGGCCCACGGCGGCTTTGGCATCATCGAGACCTGCGCGGCGCACGTGGCGCTGGACGGGCAGGGCTGGCCCGGTGAGCTCGGCATCCACGACGACGCGATGATCCCCGGGCTCACGCGGCTCGCGGACGCGCTCCGCGGCGCGGGATCGCTCGGCATCGTGCAGATCTTCCACGGCGGCGCGCGCGCCGACCAAAAGCTCACGGGGAAAGCGCCCTGGACCGCGAGCGAGCTGCACGGCGATCCCAACGCGCCTCGCGTCGCGACGACCGCGGAGGTCGAGCGCGTCGTCGGGCAGTTTCGGGACGCCGCGGTGCGCGCGCACCGCGCGGGCTTTGACGGCATCGAGCTGCACGGCGCGCACGGCTACCTGCTCTGCCAATTCTTGAGCGCTCTCAACACGCGATCCGACGGTTGGGGCGGCTCGTTCGAGGGGCGATCGCGGCTCATCCGCGAGGTCACGCGGGCGGTGCGCGCGGCCGTGCCCTCGTCGTTCCTCGTCGGCGCGCGCATCTCGCCCGAAGACTGGGGCAACGCCAAAGGGATTGACCTCGACGAGAGCCTCGCGCTCGCCAAAGCCCTCTCGGACGACGGGCTCGACTTTTTGCATCTCTCGCTCTGGACCGCGGCCAACCCCACCAAAAAGCGCCCTTCCGAGCACCCGATCCCGCTCTTCCGCGCGGCGGTCCCGAGCGACGTGCGGCTGTTCGTGGCGGGCAAGGTGTGGACGCGGAGCGACGCGGAGGATCTCCTCGCCAAAGGGGCGGACGTGGTCGCGCTCGGGCGCGCGGGCATCACCAACCCGGATTGGCCCCAGCGCATCACCGATCCTGCGTGGGAGCCCAAGCGGCCTCCGGTCACCGTGGACGAGCTCATGGAGCGCGGGCTGAGCCGGGGATTTGCCGAATACATGCGCCATTGGAAGGGGTTCGTGGTGGATTGACCCTCACCAAAACGGAGGTTCCATGCGGCTCGTGGAGGCGATGACAACGTATCTGCGCGGCGAGAAGCTCGAAGCGCTGATTTTTATTCTTCCGCTCGGCCTCGTCGCCATGGTGTTCGGCGCGTGGCTCCTCACCGACGAAAAGAGCGCGTTCACCCGCGGCGTCGCGTGGCCCTGTGTGGTGTTGGGGCTCCTGCTCTCGGTGGTGGGCGGCACGGTGGGCTTTCGGACGCCCGCGCAGGTCGAAGAGCTCACCGCGGCGTTCGTCGCCGCGCCGGAGGCCACGCGCGCCGCCGAAGAAGCGCGCATGAAGAAGGTCGACGCGGCGTGGCCCGTGTACCTCGCGGTGTGGGGGGCCTTCGGCGTCATCGGCCTCGTGCTCCGGTTTTTGGTCAAGAACGACACCGCGCAGGGCGTTGGCACCGCGCTCGTGTTCTTCGCGGGCGTGGGCCTGCTCATCGATGGTTTTGCGGAGCGGCGCGCCCGGCCGTACCGGGCGGCGCTCGAAGCGCCGTCCATCCATGAAGGGGCAGACAAGGCGCGTTGATCTGGGGCGCCTGTGGGCTATGAACGGCGCCTCGATCGAGCGCGTGTCGAGCCCTTTGCCGCCTGCGGAGGGCGCTTCTCCGGTGGTTGCGACGCGAGCGCTCGGAGCCTTTGATAAACAGGCCCAAAGTACTCGCTACAGCGCTTTTCTACCTCCTCCGGGCGGATCCGTTGCAGCGCTCGTGGTCCATTTGTCCTTTTGCTGTACGTGTAGAGCTCGCGCCGGATCTCGCGGCCTTCTTCCGCGGTTCGCGTCGCGAGATGACCCAGCGCAGCGTTGATGTCGTCGCTCAGCTTTCGCCGGCAGGTCTTACGAGCCTCATCATAGCCACCACCATAGCGCTCGAGCGTAGTCCAAGGTTGCGCTCCCAGAACCTCCGCGGA
>CAYTJL010000013.1:0-29158 GCA_964437785.1 uncultured Polyangiaceae bacterium | reverse complement strand
ATCACAGGCCGCGCCTTGGTAATAAAGAGCGATCCGCTCGAGCATCTTGTCAACGAGCTTGTCTCCCGTGCACCCCTCATCGGTTGATCGCGGCGCAGGGAGCGTTCGACCGAGCTTCGGCGCGGGCTTGTCGTACGCGGGAAAGCGGCGCAGCCAAACGATGTCGGGATGGATCTTTTCGAGGAATTGCCTGATTCCCCCAGCTTCTGTGTGTCCCGCCGTGCAAAAATATCCGACCCGGGTCACCATGGCCACCCGCCGAGCAAAGGCTCGCCGACGCGATAAATGTCCCCGAGCTCCCACCCATCCGAGAAGAAGCGTTCGAGGCGCTCGGGGTGGAGACGTCGAATCGGCTTCTCCTCCCCCCCGCAAACGAAGAGCGCCATGTCATTCGCTCGGAACGCCTCCGTGAAGCGATCGAGCAAATCTGGGGAGTGCGTCGTTACGATGATTTGATCCGCCGAACGATGCTCGAGGAGCCACGTGCTCACCTTGGCGAGCCACGCTGGATGCAAATTCAGCTCGGGCTCATCAATGGTGAGCAGGGTCATCCGCTCCGGTGTCGTCGTGAGGAGCGCGAGCGTCATGGCTTTGATGGTCCCCACCGACATCTCTCGGAGCTTGAAGCGGAGCCCTCCCTTCATCTCGAGGACAATCTGCTGCCGCTCGTCGCTGACGTCGGCGATCTTTACGCGCCGAAGATCGGGCATGATCTCGCGGAGCCGATCGGTGTAGAGGTCGAGCCCGCCCGGCTGCTGGTCGACGTGCCTCAACACGTTGACCAGGTGCTCACCGGCTTGATCCAGCGCGCGAATGGTCGTGTCCCGCTTGGCCCCAGAGATGACCCGTTTGGGATCGATTTCAGCGCTGGAATACCTGTGAAGCCCCTCGAAATAAGCGCGTACGAAGTTGGCTGTCTGCTCGAAGCGCGGGAAGAGGTCATTGTAGAAGCGCTGATCTTTCAGCAAGGACGTCATCTGCCGAAAGACGCTGTCTTTGGGATCGACGTCGAGCGTCAAGAGCTTGGCTTTGCGATCCCGATCGTTGACCGAGAACCGACCTTTGCCGAGCGCCTTCCCATGACATTCGAAGAACCGGAATGGCGCGGCCTTGCCTTTGCTAGGCTCGGCGAACTGCAGGGTCTCTCGGGTGATATAGAAAGCTCCAGGGAAGTCCTCCGACAACCCCAGCCGAAACCCGAGGTCGTAAAGGAGGTCCGTCTCTGTCTTCTCCGATGCCAAGACCCACTTCATATCGATCTCCCCGGGGAGCTGCGCGCTGCGATCGAGGAGATCCCCGAGCCCGCGGCGCTCGACGGCGGTGAGAAAGCCGTTCTTCGTCGCGGGATCGAGCAAGCTGGAGAAGAACGAGAGAGCGTCGATGAAGTTGGTCTTGCCAGCGTTGTTGGGACCGACGACCACGTTGGTGCGCGCGAGCGGAAGGTCGTGCGCCTCGACGTTGCGGTAGCCGCGAAAGCTCACGGATCGGAGCATGCTGCCCCTTATTCCGGTGTTCGAGCGATGGCAAGGGGTGTACGCTGGGCCGCATGAAGAAGACCTCCCTTGCCCTCCTCTCAGCGTTGTTGATGGTGTCGAGCTGCTCGTCCGGTAATACGACGGGGACAGGCGGGGCGGGCGGCGGGGGGGAAGGCGGGGGGGAAGGCGGGCAGGGCGGCGAGGGACCGCCGCCCACAGGCCCCATCACGGGCGCGGTCGCCCGCTACGAATACGCTATCGATACGACGACGCGCCACGCGCACACCCTGCTCTATGTCGGCGTCGTCAAAGGGGGAGATTGTTATTCGCTCGCGCTCCAAGAGCCGCCCGTGGGGGACGTCCTTTGGAACGACGCCGTCGCGTCGAGCGCCACGTTCGACGGCCAAACCCTCACGGTGTGCGGCGCCCCCGTGCGCGCGGGAGATCCGATTTACATCGAGGTCGACGTGGACATCCAGCTCAAGACGTACCTCGGGCTCGACGTTGGATATTCGGTCTCCAAGGACTTGGCGGGTGGAGACTTTACCTACCTCCTGAGCTGGTTCGACGGCTGCGGCCACTTCAGCCCTTGTGATCCGCAGCCCGATCGGCTCGCGAACTATCGCTTCGACATCAAGCACCCGAGCGGGACGGTGGCGCTCGCGCCGGGGAGGTTGATCCAGGAGACGAAGACGTCGTACGCGCTCGACCTCTCGTCCGCGCCCACGTATTCGGCGTTCGGCGTCGCCACGGATCCTCTCTGGGTGAGGAGCCCGTTCGTCACGTCCGCGGGGGTCGATCTCGTGTTCTACGAGGTGCCCGGGGGCCAAATCCAAAGCTCGCTCGACCCGGCGAGCGTCCACACGTTCTTCTCGTGGATCACGGCCCTCTTGGGGCCTTACCCCTATGGCAACGAGCTCCGGTTCGCGGGCGCGCCGACCACGTGGCTCGGCTTCGAGCACCCGGCCAACGTGATCTTGTACGAGCACCTGCCTTCGCTCGCGGACCCGTATGTGGACGCGAGCATGCACGTGCTCATGCACGAGGTGGTGCACCAGTGGGCCGGCGATCAGACGACCATCAAGAGCGTTCAAGACTTCGTGTGGAAGGAGGCGACGGCCGAATACCTCGCGTACGTGTTCGAGGACGAGCACAGGCCGCCCGGCGAGGCGCTCGCCACGAGGAGCTATTGGACCAGCGTCGCGCTGCTCTCTCAGCACTACCCGCGGCCGATGGACATGCCGCCTCCTGCGCTCGATGACTTTTATGGCGACGTGTACGGCCCCGGCCCGGTGGTGCTCTATCTCCAGCTGGAGTCGCTGTTCGGGCGCGCGAAGGTCCTCTCCGCCATTCAAAAATTTCTCGAAAATACGGGCGGCCGCGACGTCGAGCACGACCTCAAGGGGCAGCTCGAGGCCGCCACCGGCAAAGACCTCACCTCGTATTTCGATGCGTGGGTGCTCGGGTCGGGCGTGCCCGAGTGGCCGACGTTCCAAATCACGACATCCCAAGTCGGCGATCAGGTGACGGTCACTCTCACACAGCAAAACGCATCCAAGAAGGTGTATCCGTGCAAGGTCGAGGTGATGGTCCAGGGCGCGACGCAATCCGCGCTCGCGACCATCGAGTTCTCGGTGGGCTCCACGAACGCCGCGGCGAGCACCGTGGTGACGCTCGTCGAGCCCGTCATGGGCACCACGTTCGACCCCAATCACCGGGTCATCGGTCGTGTGATGGGCGCGCCTCTTACGCTCGATCCCACGCTGCGCGTCTATCCGCTGTAGCGCCCCGCTCAAACGTGGGATCGCGGGCGCTCAGCTCGTTGAGCGCCCGATCTCGATGACCTCGCCGCCGAGCTCCCGGAGGTGGCACGCCTCGGTGGTGACGAACACCAGTAGGTCGGCGAAGTTGGCGATGCCGTAGGGGAGGCGCATGCGACAAGCATGCATTCCCCGCCGGGGAGGGCGCCGTCAAGCGGCGCGTGCGTGTGCGCAGGGATCGACCGGTGTTGCCCGCGGTCGCCCCCTCTTCAATGGGCCTTGTGCGGCGGCGGGGGAGGCGGAGGCGGAGGCACGACCACGAGAGGCCGAATCTGCGTCTCGAAGTCCACGCGGTGCGTCCTGCACGCCGATTGCAGCTCCGCTTCGGTCATGAGATCGACGGCCTCGAAGTGCATGCCGTCTTTGCTGCCGCTGTACCAGCCACCCCAATAGATCCCAAAATCGGCGCAGAAATCGGCGAGCGCGGAGACGCTGCCCGTGGTGCCGCGCCGGGCGGGTTGGGCGGCGAACCCGTTCCACGCAGCGTTGATGTCGATCGCCGTGCCGATCGCGTGATTCGACAGCTTGCGAGGGTTGCCGGTGATCGTGCGCGGGACGTAGGCGCCGACCTGCGTCATGATGTGGCTCTTGAGCCCTTTGGCCTCGACGGCCGCGAAGAAGGCTTTGAACTGCGCCGCCGCGAGCTTGTGAAAGCGCACGCTCCGGCCGCCGTATTGGAGGCCCTCGAACGCGGGGACGTCAATCGTGACGATGTTGGTCGCCGCCCAGTTGGCCGGCTCGTCGATGGCGATTTGGCACTGGATCCTCCGGCCTTTGCCGGTGCAGCGCCCGAGGCTCCACGTAAACTCGAACGCTTGGCCATGGGCCTTGTCTTGGTCGAGCGTTTGATAGCGGATGCCCGCCGGCTTCGGCGGGTCCACGGTCGCGGGGGGCCGGCGCACCGTCGCGCGCTTGGCGTTGCCCGTCCCGCGCTTGGTCGTCGTGGTCCTCGGCGTCGTCACGATGCGCACTCCTCTCCTTCGTCGAGGAGCTCAATCTCGATGTCCTCGGCGTTGCGGGTGAAGACGAGCTTCGTGTGGCCCCGGCCGTCGGTGCGGCCGCGGTACGTCTTGCCCGCGGCCGTTCGGATGAGATAGGGCGCGTCCACGAGCGGCTCGCCGTCCTCGTCGAGGACCAAAAAGCCGCCTTCGTGCGTGTGCGCCGCGCTGCCCGGATCGTCCTCGGCGCCGCCCTCGACGCGGTTGCCGATGAGCACGTTGTGGCTGCCTTCGAGGAGCTTGCCTGGGCCCGACGGGTGCGAGGCGGCGTCGCTCAGGCGATGGGCGTTGCGGCTGTTGATGAGCACGGCGGGCGCTCCTTCGCGCGCCTCCCACGCGCCCTCGGGGCAGCCCTCGTCGTGGAGGCCTTTGTCGAGCACGCGGAGCGCGGGGCGATGGTTGATGAGGACGTTGTCCGATCCCGTGGTCGAAGCGCCGACCGACGGCTTCTTGCACGTGGGACAAGGCTCTTCTTCGCGCTCGGATCGATCGCCGCGGCGGCCTGCTGAGAGCATGATTTCACTTTAGCGTACTGGACGGGCTGATTGAAATCCCCGATGATGCGCCCCCTGCCATGCCCACGGACCCCACCATCGATTGGGCGTTCATCGCGTCGCTCGAAGGGATGAAGCTCGTCGGTTACGTGCCGCTCGCCGACAGGACCGAGAGCGGCGTCACCATCGCCGCGGGCTTCGACATGGGCAAGCGCAGCCGCGCCGAGCTCGAGCGCCTGGGGCTCCCGCTGAGCCTCGTCAACAAGCTCGCTCCCTATTGCAACAAAATTGGCCCGGCGGCCGCCGCGTACCTCCGGCGCAACCCGCTCACCATCACCCAAGCCGAGGCCGAGACCATCGATCGCGCGATCCGCGCCGCCACGCTCGAGAAGCTCATCGAGCGCTACGACAAGGACTCCAAGGTGCCTTTTACGAGCTTGCCCATGGAGGCCCAAACGGTCATCGCCTCGGTGGAGTTTCAATATGGCTCCGCCAAGGCCAAGACCCCTACGTTTTGGCGCCTCGCCACCACGCAAACGTGGGAGGAGATGGTCAAGGAGCTGCGCCACTTCGGCGACATGTACCCGACGCGCCGCCGCAAAGAGGCTACGTATTTGGAGCGGATCGTCCCTCCCAAGCCCCCCAAAGAGGCGCGCCCCTGAGCCGATCGAAGGATCTTTATGGCCGAGCTGACCCTCGCGTTCGAGTCGTACGAAGATACGTTGTCGGTGCGGCGCTTCTCCGTGAGCGAGGAGCTGTCGAGCCCGTTTTGCGTCTCGGTGTGGGCGCTCTGCCAAGACGATGACATCGACTTCGAGGCCGTCGTCGGGAAGGGGGCCTCGCTCCGCATCGACGCCGGCCTCCGGCTCGGGCGCTCGGGCGCGCGCGCGTTCACCGGCGTCTGCAGCACCATGGAGCAGGTGCAGGCCGAGGCGACGGGCCTCTCCAGCTATTATCTCCGCATCGTGCCGCGGCTCTGGCTCTTGTCGCAGCGGATCAACCATCGTCTCTTCCAACACCTCTCCATCCCCGACATCGTCGCGACCCTGCTCGACGAGCACCGGGTCGAGCACGATCTCGCGGTCCGCCGCGCCGATCACCCCGAGCTCGAGCTGCGCGTCCAATACGGAGAGAGCGATTTCGACTTCGTGAGCCGCCTCCTCGAAGAGGCGGGCATCTCGTACTTCTTCGCCGAAGACCCGGATCGGGGCTCGGTGATGGTGATGACCGACGCTCCCCAGAACGGCGAGCGGAGGAGCGGCCCGCCCATCCCGTTCGTCGATCACCCGAGCCGCGACGTCGATCGTGAGTACGTGACCAACGTGCGCCTCACCCAGCAGGTGCGCCCGGGCAAGGTCACGCTCCGCGACTTCGACTTCCGGCGTAACCCCGCCTTCCCGCTCTATGCGCACAAGGCCTCCGGGGACCCCGTCGAGGACAAGCTCGAGCACTACCGCTATGCGCCCAACGCCTTCTTGGTCGAGGTCAATCGCCACTTCGAGCAGGCTTTGGAGAAGCGCGTGGGCCAGGCGGTCGACCGGCAGGCGAGCAAGGTGATCGGCGAAGCGGCCGGGCAAATCGCGGGCGAGGTGGCGGGCCGGCTCGCCTCCGATCTGGCGGGCAAGCTCGCGTCGAGCCTCGGTATCGTCGAGGTGATGCAAGGGCTCTTGGGCGACGATCGGGGCATGTCGCGGTCGAGCGAGCGCTTCGGCTTCGCGCGCGCCGACAAGCGCCTCGACGGCGTTCGCTCCGACAGGCGCACGGTCTCGTTCGAGGCCAACCTGATCGACCTCGCGCCCGGCGCGGTGATCGCGCTCGGCGGCCATCCGCGGCGGGATCTCGCGCCGGATCGGTGGCTCCTCCTCACGCGCGGATCCATCGAGGGGACGCACGACGGAGAGTGGGTGATGAGCTTCGGCGCGGCCTTCGCCGACAAGCCCTATCGCCCCTCGCCGAGCACGCCAAAGCCCATCGTGCACGGCGTGCAGAGCGCCGTTGTCACGGGCCCCCCGGGGGCCGAGATCCACACCGACGAGACCGGCCGCGTGCGCGTGCAGTTCCATTGGGATCGCGAGGGCCGGCGCGACGATCAGACCTCGTGTTTTTTGCGCGTGAGCCAGGGTTGGGCGGGATCGAGCTTTGGGATGATCACCGTCCCGCGCGTGGGCCACGAGGTGCTCGTCGCCTTTTTGGAGGGCGACCCCGATCACCCGGTGGTGGTGGGCAGGCTCTATAACAGCACGTCGTCGGTGCCTTATCCGCTCCCCGAGAACAAGACCAAGAGCGGTTGGAAGAGCGCGTCGAGCCCCGGCACCGGCGGCTACAACGAGATCATGTTCGAGGACGCGGCGGGCCGGGAGCTCGTGAACGTGCAAGCCGAGCGCGACCTCGAGAAGCTCGTCAAGCGCGATGAGTCCGTCGTCGTGGGCCGCGAGCGGCGCGCGAACGTGGGCACGGTGGACACGACGCACGCGAACGAGCGCCACACGGTCACCGTGGGGCAGGGCGGGGGCCTCACCTTCACCGAGATCACCGACAAGAAGATCCATCTCTCGACGGGCGGCGCGAGCATCATGCTCGAAGGCGACGAGATCCGTTTGGAGGCCAAAGGCAGGATCTTGCTGCACTCGACGGGCAACGACGTGGAGCTGCTCGGCGGGCCGTGGGTCAAGATCAACTGCGGGCCCGAGGACGACCACATCGATCACGAGCTGACGCTGGTCGATCCGTTCGGCAACCCCATGGTCCACTCGACGCTCGAAGGGGAGCTGTCGGTCGACGGCGAGGTCCAAGAGCACCACGAGGCGTTCACCTCGCGGGTCATCCGTTTGGCGCCGGGCAAGACGGCGTCGGTCAAGCTCCGTTTGCGGGACGACGACGGCGGCGAGGAGGCCTGATGAGCACGGCATTCAACGACGGCTGCGAGGAGGCTGAGGGCACGTTGATGCTCTCGTCCATCGAGAAGAAGAAGAAGTTCGTGATGGGGTATGAGCTCGGCCTGTGCCCCGGCGCCGACATCCATTTGGGCCTCCGGTTTCAGGGCAAGCCCGCGACAGGCGTCGACGGCACGGCCTTCCCCGCCGCGTTGTGGGAGCAGAGCCCCAAATTCACGCTCCCTGGACAGCACATCTCGCTCGCGGGCGTCGGCGCGTTCGCGAGCAAGCGCGACGTCATGCGGGCAAACTTCGACATCACCGAGGCTTCGCCGCTCGACGCCAAGATGTGGAAGGCCGCGCTCGCCGCGCACATGAACGTGACGGCCACGTACTTCGTGGTCCACGACACGGCGGGAGGAGGCGTGCCGGCGAGCGCGAAGGGCGTCAACGCGGACGCGCGCGGCGTTCATCTCTTCTTGAACATGAGCACGTTGTATTTGAACAAGGACTTTTCGGCCAACGGCACCGCGACCAAGTTCGAGCAGAGGCACAAAGAGTTTCGCGGCACGATGATCCACGTCGAGCACGCGTATCCGCCCGTGTCCGCCCAAGAGGATCGGTCGCCGAACCCGCCGCCTCCGCCGGGGGGGTACAACTACGATGCGCTGGCGCTCGCGTACATCTTCGCTTCGTACCGCGCCAAACGGTGGCTCACCGTGACGTGCCATTTGGAGCTCGACCGCGGCATCCCGAACGGCCACCACGATCCGCGCGGCTTCAGCTTCGCGACGTTCTACAAGAAGATCGTCGCGACGGTGGGCGGCCCGCCGCTCGATTTGTTCAAGCTGCCCGAGCTGAAGTTCCCTATCGAGGCGACGCCCAAAGAGGCGCTGCCCACCCTCCCGTCCAACGCCACCTTCGGGATCCTCGATGAGCGCATGGGCGACGGGCTCAATCGCCTCGAATACCTCAACACGTTCCCGGCGCAATACGGTCCCGTTCAAAAGGCCCCTGCGCCGACGAAGTCCGCCTCGAAGAAGAAAAAGAAGAAGTAACGATAACGCGCGTCAAGCGTTTGGCGCGTGGCGCGGCGCGGCGCCGATGGCGCGGCTGAGCGCGAGCACCTTGATGGCAAAGGGGCTTTGCTCGCCTTGGTCCTCGCGGTGGTGGAGCTCGGCCATCAGGGTGGCGCGAAAGCGCCGGAACATGGGGAGATCGTCGCGGGTCGCCTCGGGCAGATACACGGGGATCGGGCCCGAAGCGCCGGTGATGACGCCGCGGAGGTGCTTTTTGCCGAAGATGGGCCGCGCCTGATAGGCACGTTGTTCGAGGAGCCTCCGCTCGGCTTGGGCGTCGAGGTAGTCGGGCGCGAGGGTGCGCCGCACCTGGGCGAAGGTCTCACGCACTTTGGTGGTGAGGCTCTCGGCGGTCCCGAACGAGCCTGCGAGCCACGGAGAGGTGATGAGCTCGTCGACGGAGTCCAAGACCTCTTTCATGCGTTTGTCCGTGCTGCCGAGCGGGCGCGCGGCGGTGGCGAGGGCCTTGAGCGTCTCGATCTCGTCGAACGGCATCTCGAGCTCGGCGCTCACGACAACGAGCGGGGGCTCGAACCCGCCGTCGTCGCCGATCGCGCCGTCCACCGCTTTGGGGACGCCGTCGGGCGAGAGGGCTTGTGCGCGGAGGAGCACCTCGCGCACGGTTCGTTTGTCTTTGTCCTCGGGCGGGAGCGGTCCGGCCGCGAGATCGGCCGCGGCTTCGTCGATCAAACGAAGCTCCAAGTCGGTGAGGATGAGCCGCCACTCTCGTTGCCTTCGGATCCTGGGCACCACCGCGGGATCGAACCAAATGAGCTTGATACCGTCGGTGCGAGGGGGCTTTGCGACGGGCTCCGGGGCAGGCGCGGGGGGCTCTTCGGGCGCCGGCTCGGGCGAGGGACGTGCCGTGATCGCGGCCGCGTGATCCGACGCGGCGAGCACGCCTCCCGTATCGATGTTCGGCGGCGGGACGGGCTCGGGGAGGGCGATGGTGGCGCGCGCTGCGCCGAGGAACGAGGCCGCGACAGGCGTGCTCGGAAACGAGCCTTCGGTGTTGCCATACGCGGACGGCGCCCACGGCGAAGGCTCGCGGAGAGGGGCCGAATCGGGCGGGCGCGGCTGGGATGGCGGCGGCGCGGGCATGAACGGCAAGGGGGCGGGCGAGCTCACGAGGCTTGGAGCGAGGGTCTTGAGCACGTCACTCGGCTTCATCGCCCGGCGCGGGGGCGGCGCGACGTCAACGACGATGCGCCCCGGCTCGGCCGGGTGATCGAGCCTTACGCGGCCTCGCCACACGAGCGTCACGAGGCATCGATCGGTGTCGATCCAAAGTGTGTCGGCGCGCAGCAGGACCTCGTCTTCGGCGCCGCTCGGGCGCTCGACGCGCGCGCGGGG
Source organism: uncultured Polyangiaceae bacterium (assembly GCA_964437785.1). Classification (GTDB taxonomy): domain Bacteria; phylum Myxococcota_A; class Polyangia; order Polyangiales; family Polyangiaceae; genus CAYTJL01. The sequence goes on along the minus strand of CAYTJL010000013.1, from coordinate 19,066 downwards.
CCGCAGCCCCGGGAGCGTCATGGTGAGGCTCGGGTGGTGCGGATGGAGGTTTTCGAGGGTGATACCCTCGTTGTCGAGGAGCTTGTCCACCTGTTGATCGCGCGGCGCCGCGTTGAAATACCCAAGGTCGATGTCGGCCGGCATCGGCTCTTCGGCCCATCGCGACGTGGGCCACGTGCTCGCGCGGTGTCCGAGCAGCTCGCGCCGCGGCGGCCACGAGGCCGCGACGGGCCCGAAGCCCACGGGGGGAGGGCGGTTGTTCCCGTGGCCCAAGGGCGCGAGGTTGGGGAGCGGTGTCCATCCGTGGTTATCGTGTTGATCGCCGCGCATGCCCACCGGGTTTGACGTCCCGGGGCCCCCTGCGGCGCGCTCCCAAACGAGGGGCATGCGGGTGAAGCGCGGGCCCTCGACGACCGCGCCGTCTTGCGCGATCGCGCGGTCGGCGAGCACGTCGAGGCTTTTGTCGATGCCGGCGATCTTGAGGCGGGTGATGAGCGATCGGACCTGCTCGCCGTGGGGGGCATACGCGCTGCCCACCAAAAGGACGTCGGCGCGCAGCTTGATGGGGGCCAGATCTCCCGGCGAAAAGAGGCTACGGTGAGCCTCGTTGTTCCAATACACGTCGTTTTGGCAGGGCTGCTCCTGCGTTTGGGCGAGCGAGGCTTCTCCGGGGGCGAGCGGGAAGGTCGCTTTGCAAACCAGGGTGATGGCGCAGGCGTGAGGGGCCGGTTGCCAGGTGACGGAGGCGACGGGGAGCGGGCCGAGGCGGACGATCTCCATGGAGCGAGCCGGCGAGTATACGACCTCGGCGGCTCGTTCGGAAAAAAGCCTCAGCCTTCGCGGCGCTCGCCGGTGTGCGCCGCCGCGGCGGCCTCGATCGCGGCCCAGCTCTCTTGCGATCGCGCTTCGGCCTCACGGTGGGCGGCGTCGACGGCGGCGATCGTCTCGTTGCCGCGCGCCTCGGCCTCGCGATGGGCTTCTTGAAGCGAGGTTTGATACGGTTGGTCGTCGATCGTCTCAGGGGTGTTGGGCATGGTCGCCACGATAGCACCTCCCGAGGCGCGCGCTTCTGCGCGTCATGCGTGCGCGGAGGCGGGCTCGGCGGGCTCGGCGTCCGCCGCGGCGCGGCGTTCGAACGCTCGGCGAAAGTGCTCGCGATCGGGGTCGGGGAGGGCGATCCGCTCCTCGCGTCCGGCGCGTAGGATCACGAGCGTGTCGCCGTCGAAGTGTGGATTCGCCTCGGCGCGATCGAGGTCGTGCACGAAGCCGGCGTCGGGCCCCGAGAGCACCTCGCGGACGGCCTTCTCTGCTTTGGCGGCATTTTTGGTGGACGCGATCGCGCGATAAAGGTCTGCCTCGATCGCGAGCGGCAATCGCTCGACGGCGCGGAGCACGCGTGTCGGGCCGATGAACAGCGGGCCCATGACCATGTCGTCGATGCGGTGTGCGCGGGCGATGAGCGCGCGCTCGCGCTCTTCGATGGGCGTGCGTTTGCCTGCGATGGTCGGCAGGTGAAGGGGATCGAGCTCTCCGCGCGCGATCAGCCGGAGCAGCTCACACAGGCGATCGGCGTCGGGCGTTGGACCGATCAGCACCCCGAAGAACCCGGGGGGAGGACCCTTGAGCTCGACGCTGTCCGTGACGATGCGGGTCCTTCGCATTTCGATGACGACCCTCTTTGCGGAGCGGACTTGGGCGAGCGGGATGCTCCGTTTGCCGAAGCGGCTGTGCTCGATGATCCGTTCGTTGGTCACGAAGAGGGCGTCTTCGACGGTCTCTCGGCGTGTCGCGCGGAGGATGCGGACGAGCAGCGCCCCTGCGATCAGCACGTGGAGGAGGAGCGCATAAGGGCCGAAGCCCCGCTTCACCGCGGCTTCGACGAAGCCGACGACGAAGCCGGCGCCGGGCAGAGCGACGATGAGCCAAAGCGTGATGAGCGCGGTGCGCCTCCAGTTCGTCCCGCCGGGGGTGCCTCGGAGCGGGCTGCTCCAGATCACGCGTTCGTCCGGGGAGAGGGCCAACCTCGTTACGTCATTCATGGTCTATCCAACCTCATCGAGCACTTTTCCTGTGTTTGAAGAAAGGCGCCACCATGGCATAGCGGCGCCCCGGTGGCCAGCGGTGGATCGGGGCGGCTTCGCTCATTTCGCGTCGTGTTCTTCGCGCTGGGTCATCACGACGAACGCGGGTATAAGCGAGGGATGGGTGCGCCGCTCGGTCCTTGTTCGTTGTCAATCTGTTTTTCACCGATAGCGAAGCAGCGCCCCCGGCGATAGCCCTGGGCGACCTGGAAGATCCAGGACGACCGCTCGATCGGCTTCGAGCGCGGGAGGTGCCCACCATGACCAAACAACGTTTCATCGAGTCGCCCGACCTTCGGGAGGACGCGAGCGACCACACCGAGGCAGTGCACGCGCTGTATTCGAGTCTCCCCTTCTCGGACACCCGGGACTTCGACAGCGTGAAGGCGCACAAGCTGCTCGCCTGGGACGAACAAAAGGTGGAAAACGAAGCGGGCACCGACGACGTGTGGGACATCACCCCGTACGCGTATCAAGATCCCAACGTCAACACCCCGCGTCCCGAGACGGTGAACCCGAGCCTCTGGCGCCAGTCCCAGCTCAACCAGAGCAACGGCCTCTTCGAGGTCTGTCCCCGGATCTACCAGGTCCGCGCGTTCGACATGTCGAACATGACCATCATCGAGTCGCCGAATGGGATCATCATCATCGATCCGCTCATCTCGTGTGAGTGCGCCGAGGACGCGCTCAAGCTCTATTACAAGTGGAAGGGCAACCAAAACAACAAGGTCGTCGGCTGCATCTTCACGCACAGTCACGTCGATCACTTCGGCGGGGTCTTGGGCGTCCTCAAAGAGGAGTACCTGCACCCGACGGTCAAGCTCGAGATCGTGGCGCCCGAAGGCTTCATGGAGCACGCGGTCAGCGAGAACGTGTACGCGGGCGTCGCCATGAGCCGGCGCGCCCAATACATGTATGGGCCTTACCTGAAGCCGGACGCCAAAGGTCAGGTGGACGGCGGGCTCGGCAAAGGCCAGTCGATCGGCCGCGTCTCCATCATGATGCCCACCAAATTCATCAAGAGCTCGGGGGAGATCTTCCCGATCGATGACGTCGACATCGAGTTTCACATGACCCCGGGCGCCGAGGCGCCTTCGGAGTTCGACTTTTACTTCCCTCAATTCAAGGCCTTCTGCGCGGCGGAGAACGCGGTCCACACGATGCACAACATCCAGACGCTCCGCGGCGCCCGGGTGCGCGACGCGCTGCTCTGGTCCAAATACATGAACGAGACCCTCCACGGGCTGCAGGATCCGAAGCGACCCACGGATTACCTCTTTGCCTCCCACCATTGGCCCATTTGGGGCAACGCCGGGATCATCGACTTTTTGACCAAGCAGCGCGACATGTATCGTTACCTGAACGATCAGACGCTGCGCATGCTCAACAAAGGATACACCGGCATCGAGATCGCCGAGGTGTTCAAGATGCCGCCCGGGCTCGACAACGAGTGGGCGTGCCGCGGCTATTACGGCACCGTCAACCACAACGTGAAGGCGGTTTACGATCGCTACATGGGGTGGTTCGATGGCAATCCCTCGAACCTCCACCCGCTGCCGCCCGTGGAGAGCAGCCAAAAGTACGTGACCGCGTTCACGCGAGATGCGATGTACAACGAGGCCTCCCGCGCCCACGGCGCGGGCGAATACCGCTGGGCGGCGGAGCTCTTGAACAAGCTCATTTACGCCAACCCGAGCGACGGTGAGGCCAAGCTCCTCCAGGCCAAGGTGCTCGAGCAGCTCGGCTATCAGGCCGAGGCCGCGACGTGGCGCAACTTCTACCTGATGGGCGCGCAGGAGCTCCGGGACCGAATCCCGGAGTCCATGATGACGACGGCGGACCCGAGCATGGTCAAAGAGATGACGGCCGAGATGATCTTCGACGCCCTCGCGGCTCACGTCCACGGCCCCATGGCGGTCGAGCTGGTCGGGGATCTGGTGATGAACTGGATCTTCGTTGGGAGCGCCACCCAGACCTATTTGCTGGAGCTCTCGAACGGCGCGTTGAGCTCCACCCAAGGCATCACGAGCGCGAGACCGGACGTGACCATCACGATCACGTGGGCGAGCCTCGCCAAGATGGTCTCTTCGCCGGCGTCACTCCAAGAGCTCATCACCGAAGGCGCGATCACCATCACGGGTGATGATGCGGACAAACAGCGGTTTTTGGCGCTGTTCGCGTGCCTCGACGCGGGCGACGTGGACTTCGCGATCGCGTGGCCGCGCAACATCGACGCGCAGCACGGGTGGGATGAGCTGCTCCCCCAGCCCGTTCCCATCGCAAGGAACGGGGGCCCGCGCAACCCCGCGCGGGAAGGCGCGAACCGCTTGCTCCGCATCTTGGGCAAGCTCCCCCGCGGCTGCTGACGACTCACCCCGCACCGGCGATCACCGCGAGGGGTGATCGCCGGCTTCCCCGCCTTCGCCGATGCGCGCGAGGAGATGCGCCGCTTCGGTCGCCGTGCTCACCCGTAGCTTTTGCAAGGCGCGCGCGCGGTGCGCCTGCGCGGTGCTCTCCGTAACGTTGAGCTCGGCCGCGATCTGCTTGTTGAGCATGCCCCGCGCGAAGAGCCGGCACACGTCCCGCTCGCGCGACGAGAGCGACGCCCACCTCGTTCGGGCGTCGGCGCGCGCCGCGCGCTCGGCGGCAAAGGCGCGATCGCGCGCGGTCGCCCTCGCCACCGCGTCGAGCAGAGCGCCTTCGCTGACGGGCTTGGTCAAAAAGTCGAGCGCGCCCGCCTTCATCGCGAGCACCACCGAGGGGATGTCCGCCGACCCGCTCACGAAGACGATCGGCACGCGGAGGTCGCGCGCGGCGAGCGCGCCTTGCAGATCCAAGCCGGTGAGCCCCGGCATCTGCAGATCGAGCACGATGCAGCCCCGGGCCCGCGGCGTCAGGCGCGCGAGCAAGAGCTCCGGCTGCTCGAAGACCTCGACCGAATGCCCGGCCGCCTCCAACATGCCGCGCAACAAGCAGAGCTGGAAGGGATCGTCGTCGACGATGTAGACGCGCTCGGCGGCGTTCATGTCCGCCCCCCCGAAGCGTCCTGCGAGAGGGAGCGCTCGACCTCGATCACCCGCGCGGCGATCGCCTCGATGCCCGCGCCGAGCTCCTCGATCCGCCCGGCGCGCGCCGCGCTCTCGACGTTGCCGCACACGGCGGAGAGATCCCGCGCGCCGAGGCTCGCGCTCGAGGACCGCAGCGGATGCACTTCACGCGCGATCGCCTGGGCGTCCCCGCGCGCGAGCGCGTCCCGCATGCGGGCGAGCCTGCGGTGCGCTTCGGCGACGAAGATGCAGCACAAGCTCTCGACGAAGCGCGGCGAGCCGAGGTGCTTCAGGCGTGAGAACGATCGCTCCGAGATGGGCTCGCGCGGCGCGGCCGGCGGGCGCGCGACGCCCCGCTCTTCGGCCACGCTTCGGAGCAGCGCGCCGAGCGCGGTGACGTCGATGGGCTTGCCGAGGAAGCCGCTCATCCCGGCGCGCCTGCACGCCTGCCGATCGTCTTCGAGCAGGCTCGCGGTCATGGCGACGACGCGCGGGCTCGCCGCGACGGCGCCCGCGATGCGCGCGGTCGCCTCGATGCCGCTCATGTCCGGCAGGTGCAGATCCATCAAAATCAGGTCGTAATCCCTGCTCTGCGCTGCGGCGATCGCCCCCTCGCCGTCGTGCGCGAGGTCCGCCGCGCAGCCGAACCGATCGAGCAGCGCGCGGGCGACCTCGCGGTTGACAGGGTGATCGTCCACGACCAACACAGCGAGCTGCGAGCGCAGCCCGCGCGCCGAGGGCGAGGGCTCGGAGATCCTCACCGGCGCCTCGGCCGCGCGGAGGCGCAGCGAAAACGAGAGCACGGAGCCTCGCCCGGGCGCGCTCTCGGCGCGCAGCTCTCCGCCCATCGCGGCCACGATCCGTTTGGCGATCGCGAGCCCGAGCCCCGTGCCCCCGCGGCGGCGCGCGCTTTCGCCCTGCTCGAACGGCGAGAAGGCGCGCGTGAGCAGCGCGGGGCTCATCCCGATGCCCGTGTCCTCGACGCGGAAGCCGATCGCGTAGTCGCCTTCGTCGCACGCGCGGGCCGAGACGCGCAGCGTGACCGTGCCGCGCTCGGTGAACTTGATCGCGTTGGCCACGAGGTTCACGAGCACCTGCCGGAGCCGCGCGTCGTCGGCGACGACCGCCTCTGGCAGGTCGGGCGCGACGTCGGCGATGAGCGTGAGCCCGCGCGCGGCGGCGTCCGGCCGGAGCATGTCGCCGATGGAGGCGACGAGCTTCGCGAGGTCGAACGGCGCGGGGGAGAGGGTGAGCTTCTGCGCGTCGATCGCAGCGAAATCGAGGATGTCCTCGAGCATCACGAGCAGGGCGCGCGCGCTCTCGTGGATGGTCCGCGCGTGCGCGCGGTGGTCGGGTCCGAAGGGCGTCTCGGCGAGCAGGCTGGAGAGCCCGATCACCGCGTTCATCGGCGTGCGAAACTCGTGGCTCATCGCCGCGAGGAACGCGGCGCGCGCGCGCGCCGCCGCCTCCGCGCGCTCTTTGGCGGCGGCGAGCTCCTGCCGCGCGTGCCGCGCGCGCCGGCCCGTCTCGAAGCGCTCGCGCCGGTTCTCCTCGAACCACCGCGCCGAGGTCGCGCCGATCAAACACGTGATGAGCAGCGCGACCAGGAACGCGAGGCGCGCCGGCGGGTCGATTTTGGCCCAGGGCAAAAGCGCCGTGACGATCGACGAGACGGCCATCGCCGCGACGAGCACCGCGCGCCAGAGGAGCGAACCGCGTGTCGCGAGGAACAGGAGGACGACCCACGCCAGCGCGCCGAAGAGGGTGCCCACGATGTGGCCGGACGGGATGCGGGTGAGGTGCCCTCCCACGAGGATGACGAGGATGCCCACGCCGAGCAGCCCATGGGCCCTGTCGAGGTCGCGCCCGCTCCGGCAGCGGAGGAGGAGCACGACCGCGACCGCCGTGATCGCGGCGAACGCCCCCCGGCACACGAGCGCCAACATACGGAGAGGGCCGCTCTGCACGATCACGAAATCGTTGGGGGCGACCGCGGCGTACCCCAACGCGACAGCGCCGAGCGCGATGGAGGATTGCCGGGCGTCGTCGCGTAAGAAGTGACGGCGATAACGCTCTTGTCGTAGGAGCGCGCGCCACGCGCCGCCGGATTGAAGCCTCAAGCACACGATCCGGGGAGTTTCGCGCCGCGCGCGCAATCTTGTCCAGCGTCACATAATCGACGAAAGTCAACGATTTGGACGGAAACCGTGCTTGTCGCTCTGATGGGAGGGCGTTGGGAGATGTCTTTGGCGGGGATGAGGAGATCGTTTTACGCGCGCCCGACGCGTTGCCTGGTTACGTATCCATGGTTCGAAGAGGGGTGACCAGCACCCACACGTCCCCGAGCCTCCGCGACCTCGCCGCGGCCCGCCGCCACGCTCCCCGGCGCAAAAGAGCCTCTCCCGCCCCGCGAAAAGCTTGCTCCCCCGCCGGGCTTCGCTGCTAGGCTCGCCGCCGATGCCCCGCGCCCGGATCTGGTGGTTCTTCGCGGCCCTGTTCACCGCAGCGGCCGGCGAAGCGTGCGGCGGCGGGGGCGACACGAGCAGCGCGACCTCTTCGGGGGGCGGCTCTTCGTCCTCGTCCGGCTCCGGCGGGGCAGGGGTCTCGTCGTCCTCGTCCACCTCCTCGACGAGCTCCGGCACCGGAGGCATGGGCGGCAGCGGCGGCATGGCCCCCTTCGCCCTCACGAGCCCGAGCCTCGCCGAAGGCGCCACCTTCGCGACCACCTACACGTGCGCCGGCGCCAACATCTCCCCCGCGCTCCAATGGACCGCGGGGCCTCCGAGCACCCAAAGCTACGCCGTCGTCTTCACCGACTTGTCCAATGCGCTGATCCACTGGGTCATCTGGGACATTCCTGCGGCCACGCTCTCACTCCCCGAAGACGTCGAGAAGGTGTATCAGCCCCAGGCGCCCGCGGGCGCGAAGCAAACCCTCTCGTACGACAACCAGACGCGCGGCTACCTCGGGCCGTGCCCGCCCGCGACGCACAATTACCAATTCAAGGTGTACGCGCTCGACGTCGCGACCCTGCCCAACGCGGGCATGAGCTCCACGCGGCCCCAGGTGGAGGCCGAGATTTTGAATCACGACATCGCCTCTGCGTCGTTGAGTGGGAAAGGCGACCCGCCCTAAGCAGGTAGATAGAGGATGAGCATGAACATCGGAACGATGATGAAGGTTTCCCGTCTCGGGCTTTGCGCCGCAGCGATCGTCGGGCTCACCGCGTGCCCCGCCAAAAAGAGCGAGGACGGCGCGTCCTCCGCAAGCGCATCCGGCGCGCAACCCCCGCCGAGCGCCACCGTCGCCGCTCCCCCCGTCGAGGCCAAGCCGACCATCGAGCCGCGCGTCAAGGCCGAGGTCGACGCTAAGCCCGACGGCACGCCCGGCACCCCCATCTCGGCCGCCGGCGCCGTCGCCGCGCTCCAGGTTCCCAAAGACTGGCCGCCCCAACGCGGCGAGCTCACCGTGGTCAACCAACCCACCAAAAAGACGCAGATCGTCGTCGGCGCCATCGGCCCCGACGGCCCCGCCGGCAAGCTCGCCGCCGCCGCGACCACGCTCGGCTTGACCGATTGCCAGTGGGGCGCGCCCGAGCCCGTCGTCGTCGGCAAGACCAAGCTCGCCTCCACCGCCGCCGACGGCGTCTGCAAGCGCGGCCCGACCGTCGTTCGCACGGCCTACGTCGCCACCAACGCCGAAAAGCTGCTCGTCATCGGCGCGTGGGAGCCGGACGGCGACCCCAACGCCGTGTTCGGCGCCATGCGCACCATCGCCAAGCCCACGGTCGATCCGCTCGCCGCCTGCTGCGCCGCCCTCCGGCAAAACGCGCGCAGCGCGCCGCCCGATCAACAAGCCTCCATGCTCCAGGCCGCCAACATGTGCGACGCCATGCGCCTCACGCCGCAGGGCCGCCAAGCCATCAACCAGATGCGCGCCGCCCTCCGCGGCGCCAACATGCCCGCCTCCTGCCGCTGATCCCTTCCTGCTCCCGCGCGATCACGAAACGGGAATAGAACAAATCCACGGTCGCATTTGTCCGTCCAACGCCGGACCGCCCACCCCCGGAGCGGCTGTGCGAGGAGGCGACTACGATGCGGACCCTGGCGATCGGCGGACTTTGCGCGCTCACCGTCCTTCTCTCTGCCTGTGGAGCCGCGCCTCCCCCGGCGGTGGGCCCGAGCGCCAAAGCCGACCCTCCGGCCGCGTGCGCCCGCCTCTCTCCAGGCAAAGGCGCGGCGCGGCTCGGCAACGCTCGCCAAGGCTCCACGCTCGCGCTCGCGTCCTCGGGGGACACGACGTTCGCGTACATCGCGGACGAGGACGCCCGCGCCATCCTCACGTTCGACGTCGACGCCGGGAAAGAAGTCGGGCGCACCCCGCTCGCGGGCGTCCCGTCGCAGCTCGCGGTGCTGGGTGACGGCCGCGTGGCGGTGACCCTGCGCGACAAGAACCGCGTCGCGATCTTCGAGCCCGTGAGCGACGACCCGTCCTCGCAGCTCGAAGCGCGCTGCTCCGTCCCTGTCGCGGTCGAGCCGGTCGGGCTCGCGGTCACGCCCGACGAGCGCACGATCCTCGTCACGAGCGCGTGGGGGCACAAGGTCACCGCGCTCGACGCGCAGCGAGGCGAGGCGCGCTTCGAGGTCGACGTCCCGCGTGAGCCGCGCGCCGTGCTCGTCGACGATGACGGCGAGCGCGCGTTCGTCGCCCACGTGGTCGGCGCGACGCTGTCGGTCATCGATCTCTCGTCACCCAAACACGACGTCCGCGCCGTCGACCTGCGCGTCAAGCACATCGGCGGCCCGCGCGAGGCCAAGATCCGCGGCGGATGCCAGGGATTCGCGCTCGCCAAGTCGGTCGAGGCGCCCAAGGCGGAGAACGCTGCGCCGCCTCCCGGCGAGAAGCCGCTCCCGCCGCTCATCCCAGGGCCCGCGCCTGTCAAAAAGGCGCCGGTCGCGACGCCCGCGCCCAAAGGTCGCGTGTTCGCGCCCATGGTCACCGTCGATCCGGGCGAGCCCACCGTCCGCAGCTCCGGCTACGGCAGCCCGGCTTTCTCGGTCGCGGCCGAGGTGCCCATGGTCAGCGTGATCGACGCGGGGGCCGAGCGGACCTTGACCCGCGCGCTCTTCACCGACAACGAGCACCACGACGGCGAGTGTCTCTTGCCGCGCGCGGCCGCCGTGAGCCCCGACGGCGACGCGCTCTACGTGACGTGCTTCGGCACCGACGTGCTCATGGAGCTGGACGCGCGGAGCCTCGACCCCGCGCGCGTCGAGCTGCGGCGCTGGAACGTGCCCGCCGGACCGAGCGGCATCGCCGTCGATCCCGCGCGCCGTCGCGCCGTCGTCTTCTCGCAGTTCGTTCGGAAGGTGAGCGTGATCCCGCTCGCGCCTGGGAACAAGCTCACGGCGCACGCCTCCGCATACGCGCTCGCGCCTGTCCCCGACGTGGACTCGTCGCTCGCCATGGGCCGCGTGCTGTTCCATCGCACCGACGAGGCGCGCATCTCGTCCGACGGCCGCGCGTGCGCGAGCTGCCACCCCGACGGGCGCGAGGACGCGCTCACGTGGTCCACGCCCGACGGCCCGCGCCAGACGATCATGCTCGCGGGCCGCGTCCAGGGCAGCGCGCCGTTCGGCTGGCTCGGCGCGCACGGCTCGGTGGACGTCCACCTCCGCCACACGTTCCAGCGCCTCGGCGGCAGGGGCTTCGACGCGGGCTCGTCCGAGGTCGCGGCGCTCATCAAGTACGTCGAGCGCATGCCCGCGCCCGTCTTCGACGGCGCCGCCGAGGACGCGTCGCACCAGGCGCTCGCGGAGCGGGGTCGCGCGTTGTTCTTCGAAGAGAAGCAGGGCTGCGCGACGTGCCACACCGGGGGCCGAGGCACCGACGCGACCGTGCACAACGTGGGCAGCGCGCTCTCGGTCGACCGCGGCGCGCCGTTCGACACGCCCTCGCTCAAGTTCATCGGCGGCACCGCGCCGTACTTCCACGACGGTCGCTACTCCACCCTCGACGATCTGCTCGGCGCCTCCGACGACAAGATGGGCCACACCTTCCACTTGTCGAAGCGCGACGTCTCGGCGCTCAAAGCCTACATGGAGACGTTGTGATGCGCGCCGTGGCCCCCGCCGTCCTCGCGCTCTCGCTCGCGGCGTGCGCGCGCCCCCTGATCATCGAGGCCCCGGGCACCGGCGCCGACGACGCGCCCGCGCCCGCCCCGGAGCAAGACCCGGAGCTCCGGCTCATCGAGCAATTCGAAGAGAACAAGCTCAACGCGGTGCTGCCGCGCAAGCCGAGGAGCCCCGCGTCCTCCAAGGCGTTTCGCGTCGAGGACCTGCCCGAGCTGAAGATCCCGGTGGCGCCGAGCTTGGCCGGCTTTTTGGGCCCGTTCGGCGCGGGCTCCAGCTCCGCGGACGATCTCACGATCGAGAACGCCGAGTCACCCGCGCGCGGCGCAAAGCCGACGCCGGGGATCGCCCAACGCATGACCGTCCGCGTCAAAGGAAAGGTCGCGGGCAAGCTCGCCATCGGGAACAGCGAAGGATCCGCCGCGACGGGCCTCACCATCACGTGCGGCGGCGCCTCGTCCGCGCACCTGCGCCCTGTCGCGGCGCGCTGGGAGATCCTCGAAGCGGAGGCCGGATCGGCCTCGCTCGACAAGGTGCGCTACACCGTAGCCGCCGGCTGGTTCGACCCGAAAGAGTGCAAGGCCGTGGTGGTCGAGCGCATGAGCGCCGTGCTGCCCGCGCTCGCGAACAGTCAGCTCTACGGCTTCCGCATCCCGAGCAAGAGCCCGGACGAGCCGCCGGATTCGATGGTCGTCGTCGGTCCCCGCATGTCGCGCGTGTCCGTGAGCGCACTCGGCGCGCAGATCACGTTCGCCAACGTGGGCTACCTCCGAGCCGTGGTCCCGCTCCGCCGCGGCGGCGGCGGATCGATCCTGACGCAGCTGTCCCCCGGGGACGTGCGCGCTTGGCAAACCGCGCTCGGCCTCTCGCTGTCGGCTCCCCGCGCGACGTGGCTCGCGGGAATGGACGTCGCCGAGAGCGTCGGGGACGAAGGCCCCGTGGGCGTCGCATACGAGCGTAAAAACGAATAGTTATCGTCTATCCTTGAATGGCTCGCTGAAGATAACGGGCTTGTTCGCCCCATCCTGAATCCGTTTCCTGAGCTCCTCCTTAGCGACGGCCGTGAGCCAAAGGGCTCACGGAAGGTCCGTCAAAGCTCGCTCACCCCCTTCTTCCAAAGGATCAACGTTCCTTTGGAAAGCGCGATAACAATTTCCGCTCAAGACATCCTCGGAGCATCCGATAAGGAGCAACCATGGCGCTCCTTCGTCCAAAGCTTCGACACTCCGTGCCTGGCGATTACGGCGGCGAGGGCCCTCAAGCGGCTTCTCAAGACCACGATCTTGCTGTAACAATCGAATGATCATGCCCCGTCTGGTCGCGGCCCGGGGGGAAGAACCGAAGGCCGATCCGATCCAGGAGGTCGTCTACCCTTTCCGGGACGAGCTCGTTGGAGAGGTGATTGCCGGCCTTCGTATCGAGCGCATCCTCGCCGAAGGAGGGATGGCGATCGTCTACGCCGCACGCGACGTCCGCGCAGGCGAAGGCGAAGAGCACGACGGCGTCGCCGTCAAGGTGTTGAAGCCGCGGTGCGCGGCCGACGCCGGTCTCGTGAGCAGGTTCGAGCGTGAGACGGGCTACGCGCTCCGCGTGCACCACCCGAACGTGGTCTCCGCGCGCGCCGCGGGCAAGCTCGACGACGGCCGGCCCTATTACGTGATGGACCTCTTCGCAGGGCACACGCTGGGCGCGAGGGTCCGCACCGAAGGGCCGTTCGACATCCCGCGCGCGCTCCTGCTCGCCGATCAGCTCCTCGCCGGCCTCGCCGCGATCCACGACGCGCGCATCGTCCATCGCGATCTCCAGCCCGACAACGTCTTCTTGTCGCGGCGCGGGCAGGACGACGAGCACACGACGATCCTCGACTTCGGCTTCGCCCAGGAGCCCGGCGCGGACGACGGCGACGGCGTCACGCCCGACAGCAGCGGCTCGCTCGTGGGCACGCTCGCGTTCATGGCGCCCGAGCAGGTCACGCGGACGCGCGCGATCACCGAGCGGACCGACATCTTCGCCGCGGCGCTGCTCATCTACTACGCGCTCACCGGCAAGACGCCGTTCCGCGGCGACGCGCGCCGGCCGCTCGTGTCGGTGGTCCGCGACTCGCCCATCCCGCTCCGGCGCGAGCGCCGCGACGTGCCGCCTTCGCTCGACTCGGCCGTGGCGCGCGCGCTCTCCAAGCACCCGGATTACCGCTTTCAAACCGCGGCCGAGATGCGCGAGGCGATCGCGCTCGCCGGGAGCGAGCGCGCCTAGCGCTTCTTGCCCTTCGCCATCTTGCCCGCGGACGACGGCGTCGATGCTGTGGGGGCGCCCTTCTGGCCGGGGGGGGTTGGGAGGGCCCCCTTCGGGTCCCCCCATCGCGACAGCCCGGCGGAGCGCGCGGTCTTCTTGCGCGCGGCGAGGAGGTCGCGGAGGTAGCGGCCCGTGTGCGACGCGTCCGTCGCGGCGACGTCCTCCGGCGTGCCCGCGGCGACGAGCTCGCCGCCGCGCTCACCGCCGTCCGGCCCGAGATCGATGACCCAGTCGGCGCACGCGATGACGTCGAGGTTGTGCTCGATGACGACGATGGTGTTGCCCGCGTCTCGCAGGCTCATGAGCCCTTCGATAAGGATCTCGATATCCGAAAAATGAAGGCCCGTCGTGGGCTCGTCGAGCACGTAGAGCGTGCGGCCGGTGGCCTTGCGCGCGAGCTCGCGGGCGAGCTTGACGCGCTGGGCCTCGCCGCCGGAGAGCGTGGTCGCGGGCTGCCCGAGCGTGATGTAGCCGAGCCCGACGCGCGCGAGCGCCGAGAGCCGCTCGCGCACGCGCGGGATGGTCTCGAGCTGATCGAGCGCTTGCTCGACCGTCAGGTCGAGCGCGTCGGCGATGGACATGCCGCGGTAGAGCACCTCCAGCGTCTCGCGGTTGTAGCGCCGCCCGCCGCACGTCTCGCACGTGACGAAGATGTCGGGCAAGAAGTGCATCTCGACGCGCAGGACGCCGTCGCCCTGGCACGCCTCACACCGCCCGCCCTTCACGTTGAACGAGAACCTGCCCGGCTTGTAGCCGCGCGTACGCGCCTCGGGCAGCGACGCGTAGAGCTCGCGGAGCAGCGCGAAGACGCCGGTGTACGTGGCCGGGTTCGATCGCGGCGTGCGGCCGATGGGCGCTTGATCGATCGAGATGACCTTGTCGATGTGCGCGAGGCCCTCGATGCGATCGCACTCGCCGACCGGCGCGGACGCGCGGTAGAGCGCGCTCTTCGCGGCGGGCAACAGCGTGTCGACGACGAGGCTCGACTTGCCCGAGCCCGACACGCCCGTCACCGCGAGGAAGAGCCCGAGCGGGATCTCGACGGTCACGTCGCGGAGGTTGTGCGCGCGCGCGCCGCTGAGCTTGATGGAGCGGCCGTCGGGCCTCCTCCGCTTGTCGGGCAGCGGCAGCTCTTTTTCGCCGGTGAGGTAAGGCCCGGTGACGCTCTTGGGGTCGCGGCTGATCTCGGTGGGCGTGCCCTGCGCGACCACGTAGCCGCCGTGAACGCCCGCGCCCGGCCCCATGTCGACCACGTGATCGGCGGCGAGGATCGCGTCGCGGTCGTGCTCGACCACGATGACGCTGTTGCCGAGATCGACGAGCCTCCGCAGCGCGGAGAGGAGCCGCTCGTTGTCGCGCGCGTGCAGCCCCACCGAGGGCTCGTCGAGCACGTAGAGCACGCCGACGAGCGCGGCGCCGATCTGCGTCGCGAGCCGGATGCGCTGCCCCTCGCCGCCCGAGAGCGTCTGCGCGGATCGATCGAGCGTGAGGTAATCGAGGCCCACGTCGATGAGGAAGCCGAGCCGCGCCACGACCGCGCGCAGCAGCGGATCGGCGATCGCGCGGTCGCGCGGCGGCAGCGACCCGCGCTCGACGAGCGTGTGGAGGAAGCCCTGGACCGCGCGGAGCGGCATGCCGCCGAGGTCGGCGATGTTCCGGTCGCCGAGCCGGATCGCGAGCGCCTCGGGCCGGAGGCGCTTGCCCTTGCACACGTCGCACGCGCGCGTGACGACGAAGCGACCGATCTCGCCCTCGCCGACGAGCTCGTCGTCGATGTCGGCCGTGTCCTCGAGATCGACCGCGATCTCGCCGCTCGCGAGCCGCTGTTCGAGCCGCGGGATGATGCCCTCGAAGGCCGTCATCTTGGCGCCCTTGCGGCGGCCGCGCGCGGCCTCGGCGGCGGCGATCTCGCCTCCCCCCGGCGTGCCGTAGAGGATCGCCTGCTTCATCGCGTCGGGCAGATCCGAGAACGCCACGTCGGGGTCGACGCCGAGCGCGCTCACCGCGCGCTCCGTCTCCGTCGCGAGCGAGAGCGATCCGCGCCTTCCCCACGCGAGCACCGCGCCCTCGCGCAGCGTCTTCTTGGGGTCGGGCACCACGCGCTCGGGATCGATCTTCACGCGCGCGCCGATGCCGTCGCACGCGGGGCACGCGCCGTGCGGCCCGTTGAACGAGAACATGCGCGGCTCGATCGGCGGCAGCGAGATCCCGCAGTCGATGCACGCGAAGCGCTCGCTCATCCAGAGCGGCTCGCGCTTCACGGCGTCGGTCGAGGTGTCGACGAGCAGGCGCCCCTCGCCCAGCTTGAGCGCGAGCTCGACCGAGTCGGTGAGGCGGCCCTTGACGCCCTCCTTGACCGAGATGCGATCGATCACCACGTCGAGGTCGTGGGCCTTGGTGCGATCGAGGACGATCTCGTCGCCCAGATCGATGAGCTCGCCGTCGATGCGCGCGCGCACGAACCCCTCGCGGCGGAGCCTGTCGATCTCGAGCTTGAGCTCGCCGCGGCGGGCGCGCGCGATGGGCGCGAGGATCGCGGCGCGCGTGCCCTCGCCGAGATCGAGGATGCGATCGACGATCTGCTGCACGGTCTGCGCCTCGATGCGCTTGCCGCACTCGGGGCAGTGCGGCGTGCCCACGCGCGCGAAGAGCAGGCGCAGGTAGTCGGCGATCTCGGTGACGGTGCCCACGGTCGAGCGCGGGCTCTTCGCGAGCGCGCGCTGCTCGATCGCGATGGCGGGCGAGAGCCCCTCGATCGCCTCCACGTCGGGCTTGGCGAGCTGCTCCAAGAATTGCCGCGCGTACGCCGACAGCGACTCGACGTAGCGGCGTTGTCCCTCGGCGTAGATGGTGTCGAACGCGAGGGACGACTTGCCCGATCCGCTCGGCCCGGTGATGACCACCAGGCGATCGCGAGGCAGGGTGAGGCTCACATTTTTGAGGTTGTGCTGCCGTGCACCGACGATCCCGAGACGATCCATGACAGCCCGGACAGTTAGCACGGCCCCGCGCCCACGACCTGCCATGATTCCGTTTGATTCGTGCGGGGAGGGGCCTTCGTGTGCCTCCAACGACGCATTGGGCCTCGGGGAAATCGGTGGTACGTGACGCCCGAATGGTCTTCGAGGCGCGGTTTCGCTCGGCGGGGGCGCTGATCCTCGCGCTCGCGGCCTCGTCGGGGTGCTTCGCGGGCGCGCCGAAGCGCGTGCTCGATCTCGATCAGCTCACGATCGAGGAGCGCGGGAGGCGCGCGCGCCTCGCGGCCAACGCTGCGCTTCGGCCCGATCGCGAAGCCGCGCCGAAGGACGATGTCGATCGCGACGCGCGACCGTTCTTCTTGGAGCGCGCGAGGCGCGGCGCGGATCAGCCAGCCGCGGAGCTCACCCGCGCGCCGGGCCCCTCGCGCGTCGACGTGATGGGGCTCGAAGCGACCGCGGAGGGAGATGCTCCCGGCATGATCAAGCACCGCGAGGACGACCGCGACGAGCCGCTCGGCGCGACCTTGATCAAGGGCGGGCTCGCGCGCAAAAGGCTCGGGATCAAGGCCGGCGTGTGCGTGACCGTGGTCGCGCAGGGCGGCCTCGGCGTGGGCGAGCTCGACCTCTTCCTCACGCGCGGCCAGGGCGCGTCGATCGAGGTCGTCGCGGAGGATCCCGAGCGCGGGAGCGTCGCGACGATCGGCAAGCGCGGCCGGTGCGTGACCACCGCGGGCGACGAAGATCTCTACGTGGTCGCGCGTCGCGGCGAGGGCCGCGTGCTCGTGCAGATCTACGAAAAGACCAAGCCTTAAGGCCCGGCGTCGGACGTGCGCGCGCCGGCGTCCGCGCTCGCCCCCGCGTCGGGCAACCCCGCGGCAGGAGGCGGAGCGCTCGCGTCCGCGGGCGGGACCGGCGCGGCGGAAGCGGACGCGCTCGCGGGCAGAGGGGCGCTCGCTTCGACGCGCGGCGAGGCCGGACGGTGCCAGGGCTTGGGCTTCGCCGTGTGCGACGGCGCGGCGCTCGGCGCGGCGCTCGCGATGGCGGTCGCGATCGGGTCCGGCGCCGGTGTCTCCGTCGCGTGGAGCGCGGAGCGAAGGAGGAGCGCCGCGGTGATGACGACGACCGAGCCGCCGATCACGACCTGCGCGGTCTTGCGCTCGCGCGGGAGATCCTTCGAAGCGTCGGGCGCCGTCGTCGAGCCCGAATCGCGGCTCTTCGCCCGCGCGCCGATCGATCGCTCCGCGCCGGGGAGCGGCGTGACCGACGCGGCGCCGGTCAAGCTCTGCGCGAGCACGGCGCCCATCTCCTCGCAGCTCTCGAAGCGATCTTCGGGCTTTCGGGCCATCGCGCGGAGGAGCGCGTCGTCGACCGAAGCGCTCAGACGAAGATCGTCCGCGATGGGATCGGGGGGGTCGTTCGCGATCTTGGCGGCGACCGTGACCGCGTCATCGCCTGGGAACGCGCGCTTGCCCGAGATCGCCTCGTAGAGCGTCGCCGCGAGCGAGAACTGGTCGCTCGCGGGGGAGAACTTGCTGCCGCGGAAGGTCTCGGGCGCGCTGTACGCGGGCGTGCCCATGAGCCCACCTTGGTGCGTGAGCGTGGAGTCGGGCACGCGCGCGATGCCAAAGTCGGCGATCTTTCCGCCGGTCTTCGAGAGGATCACGTTCTCGGGCTTGACGTCGCGGTGCAGGATCCCCGCCTCGTGCGCGACCGTGAGCGCGGCGCCGAGCTGCCGCGCGAGGCGCGCGGCTTCGACCGCGGAGAGCCTGCCCCGCGGGTCCGCGTCGGTGTCGGCGAGGCGTTGCTTGAGCGTCGGCCCCTCGACGTATTCGAAGACCAGATAGAGGCCGAGCGCCTCGTCCTCGCCCATGTCGTGGAGCACGACCAAGTTGGGATGGGCGACGCGCGCGGCGGCGCGCGCCTCGTGGCGCATGCGCTTGATGAGCGCCTCGCGCACCTCGCGCGAGATCTTGAGATCGTCGCGCAGGTATTTGATCGCGACGTCGCGGTCGAGCACGGGATCGTGCGCGAGCAGCACGCGGCCCATCGCGCCCTCGCCGATCAGCCGGACGATCGCGTATCTGCCCACGGTTTTGGGCAGGGTGAGCTCGGGCAGGGAAGGGGAGCGGGACACGTCAGCGAGGTGCGGGAGGTTATCACCGAAGAAGAAACCCCAGCCTCTTACCTTTTCTACTCGCGATCGCGCGTTATGCTTCCCGGGGCCTGAAAGAAAGGGCCCGCGTCGATCGAAGAGGCGGACGAGGGGGATGGGAGGAAACGCGGATGGGCAATTCCAAAGGCGGGCTCACGACGGCTTCTCGCACCAAGTGGATCGTGGCGGGCGCGCTCGCGTTGAGCCTCGTCGTCGCCCAGCAGGCGGGGTGGGTCGGGTACGGCTGGGCCGAGCTCATGGCCTCCACCTTTCCGCGCGATGAATCGCTCCTCGGATACGTGCCCAACAGCGTGAGCTCGCTCGCCGTCATCGATCCCCACCAGCTCGACCTCAAGGCGCTCGGCGGCGAAGAGAGCGCGCCTCG
>CAYTJL010000012.1:55624-72644 GCA_964437785.1 uncultured Polyangiaceae bacterium | reverse complement strand
CGGCTTCGTCGGACCGTCGACCGAGATCTGCGACGGCATCGACAACAACTGCGACGGCACCGTCGACAACGGCGTAATGGGCCTCGGGCAGACGTGCGGCGTCGCGACGCCGCCGTGCACGCCCGGCGTCACCGCGTGCGTCAACGGCACGATCGTGTGCTCGGGCGGCGTGCAGCCGAAGCCCGAGATCTGCGACGGCATCGACAACGACTGCGACACGCTCATCGACGAGGCGCCGCTCGCGGACGCGCCGGCGATGGGTCAGAACGCGTGCTGGCCTTCGAGCAACCCGAACAACTGCTGCCAGTTCCCCACGGCCGCGATCCCCGGCGCCCCGGCGCCGCTCAAGTGGTGCCCGCCGCCCGGCGGGAACTGCACGGACGTCGGGACGCTGACGCAGCCCTGCAAGGTCGGCACGCTCGTGTGCGGCGGCGCGCAGGGCTGGCAGTGCTTGGGCCCCAAGACGCCGTCCGCCGAGATCTGCGACGGCATCGACAACGACTGCAACGGCACCACCGACGACGGCAACTTCCCCGGCGAAGGTCAGCCGTGCGGCACCGACATCGGCGAGTGCAGCCCCGGCGTGAACCAGTGCGTGAACGGCGTGTTCGCGTGCGTCGGCGGCGTCGGCCCGTCGAGCGAGGTCTGCGACGGCCTCGACAACGACTGCAACGGCTTCATCGACGACGGCATCCCGCTCGGCGCCGATTGCGTCGTGCCGTACGACACCAACGACTACCCCGGCGATCGCACGCACGCGCCGTGTCAGCCCGGCAAGCTCCAGTGCGACGGCATGGGCAACACCATCTGCGTCGGCGGCGTGGGCCCGCAGCCCGAGGTGTGCGACGGCATCGACAACGACTGCGACGGCGCCGTCGATGAAGCCGGCCTCGCGCCCGACGGCGTGAACGGCTCGCAGAACCCGCTGCCGCCGCCGAGCGCGGCCATCGGCGACATGTGCGGCGTCACCCAAGGTGAGTGCAAAGCGGGCCAATACCAGTGCGTCAACGGCCTCTTCACGTGCGTCGGCGAGACCGCGCCCGTGCCCGAGACGTGCGATTGCAACGACAACGACTGCGACGGCCAGAACGACAACGAGAACGCGCCCGGCCTGCCCCCGCTCTGCGGTCAAGGATCGAGCTGCGTCAAATCCGATCTCGGCTGCCAGTGCGCCAAGCCCTGCGGCTCGGGCGAGTTCAAGTGCCCCGCGGGCCAGACGTGCAAAGACGTGACGAGCAGCCAGACCGGCCAATCGCTCGGCGCGTTCTGCGTCTCGGATCCGTGCGGCGCCGACTGCTCCGGTCAGATCGGCAAGACGCCCGACGGCACGCAGGTGCTCTGCGCGCCCGCGAGCACGCCACCGGATCAGAACTGCCAGAAGCCCCCGGTGTGCGTGTGCAAGGGCCAGAACGGCTGCAAGAACCCGTGCTTCGGCGTGACGTGCAACCCCGGCACCGTGTGCACCGAATACGGCGCGAACGCGGGCACCTGCGTCGCGGACAATTGCTACAACAACCCGTGCGTCGGCTGCGGCAAGGTCTGCAACCTCGGCGTCTGCGTCGACAACCCCTGCTCCGACGTGACGTGCCAGCCCGACGAAGAGTGCAAGCCGTCGAGCGACTTCACCACGTTCACGTGCATCAAGCCCTGCGGCGACGTGATGTGTGACGCGGGCAAGACCTGCGTCGACGGCGTGTGCGTCGATGACTGCTCGCCGCCCTGCCAAAACGGCCAGGTCTGCGACAAGTCCAAGACGCCGCCCGCGTGCGTCGACAACAAGTGCAACCCGAACCCGTGCACCGACGGATCGTTCTGCGATCCGGTCACGGGCCAGTGCGGCAACGATCCGTGCACCGGCGTCGTCTGCCCGACGGGCGTTTGCCAGAACGGCCAATGCCCCGGCATGGGCTCCAGCTCCAGCTCCAGCTCCAGCACGAGCAGCAGCAGCGGCAGCGGCGGTGGTGGCGGCGGCGGCGGCGGCAAGGGCGTGTGGGGCCTCGCGACGGGCGGCGGCGGCTGCTCGTGCGAGGTCGGCGTCGGCGCCAAGGACGTGGCGGGCGGCTCGTCGCTCGCGCTCCTCGGCCTCGCGTTGATGCTCGGCAGACGCCGCTCGAAGCAACGTCGCGACCGCGGTGAGGAGGTGGCGCAATGATCGTCACCGCTCAACGCGCGATTTGGATGGCCTTGGGCGCGCTCGCGCTCACGTCCACCCTGGCCTCGGCGACGGGCTGCGCCACCGAAGCCTTCTGCTTCACCGACTGCGGCGAGACGACGACCTCGACGAGCACGAGCACCGGGACCGGCACCGGCGGCGGGACGGGCGGCGATTGCTTCCCGTTCTGCACGTCGTCGAGCTCGGGCGCGGGCGGCGGAGACGCCGGCTGCGTGCCGACCGGGCCCGAGGTCTGCGACGGCAAAGACAACGACTGCAACGGGCTCATCGACGACAACATCTCCGGCGTCGATCTGATGGACCCCAAGAACTGCGGCATCTGCGGCAACAACTGCTACTTCGTCGCGGGCGCCAACTGGGACGTCGCCTCGGTCACGTGCACGGTGAATACACCCGGCCAAGCCGGCACGTGCAGCGGCACGTGCACGACCGACTACTGGGACCTCGATAACGACGGCCTCTGCCAATACTACTGCGTCAAGATCGGCAACTCCGACGCGACGTGCGACGGCAAGGACGACGACTGCGACGGCAGCTTCGACGAGGACATCGACGTCTGCACGAGCATCGATCACTGCGGCACGTGCAACCAGAAGTGCCAAGTGTTCCACGGCACGCCCGTGTGCAACCACACGGGCATGGCCGCGTGCGACACGTCCAACACCAAGTGCGAGATCCAGTCGTGCGACTGCGCGCCGGGCGACTGCTGGTGGGACGTCGACGGCTCGTACGCGACGGGCTGCGAGTACAAGTGCGACGTCACGAACAGCGGCATCGAGATCTGTGACGGCCTCGACAACGACTGCAATGGCATGATCGACGACGGCATCCCGTCGGTCGCGTGCCAGGGCGGGACGAACGGCGTCTGCGCGGATCCGGCGAACGCGGGCACGACCCAGTGCGTGAGCGGCGTGACCGTGTGCGCGGGCGCGAACGTGGTCAAGCCCGGCGACAAAGCCGAGACGTGCAACAACAAAGACGACGACTGCGACGGCGTGGTCGACAACAACCCCACCGACGCGGGCGGCGCGTGCGGCACGAGCAACGTGTTCCCGTGCTCGTTCGGCACGAAGCAGTGCGTGAACGGCGCGATCGCGTGCATCGGCGCGGTCGACCCCGGCGTCGAGACCTGCAACGGCCAAGACGACGACTGCGACGGCACCATCGACAACAACCTCACCGACGTGATGGGCCAAGCGTGCGACGTGCCCGTCCCGCCGCCCGCGGGCGCCATGTCGCCGTGCAAGGCGGGCATCGCCGCGTGCGTGAGCGGAACCGTCGTTTGCCAGGGCTCGATCAAGGCGACGCAGGGCGCGACCGACACGTGCAACGTCGACGCGAACTGCGACGGCACGCTCACGAACCAGCCCAACATCACGAACGACGTGAACAACTGCGGCGCGTGTGGCAACAGCTGCCTCACGGGCGCGGTCCACGCGAACTGGGCGTGCGTGAACAGCATGTGCGTGTTCCAAGGCTGCCAGACCGGCTACTACGACAACGGCGGCCCCGGCGACGCGGTCGCGGGCGACAACAAGTGCGGCTACGCGTGCACGTTCGTGTCGCAACAAGAGGCGTGCAACGGCGCCGACGACAACTGCAACGGCACCATCGACGAGGGCGTGATCGCGCCGAGCCCGACGCAAGTTTGCGGCGTGAGCCCCGCCGCGACGGCGCCCGAGTGCACGACGGGCGTCACGGTCGCGTGCCAGAACGGCGCGTGGAAGTGCACGTTCCCCGCGAACGTGTGCAACCCCACCTGCGCGCTCGCCGCCGAGGTCTGCGACACCCTCGACAACGACTGCAACGGCGTCGTGAACGAGAACGTCGCGAACTTCGGCCAGGTCTGCCACAGCGACGACGGCCTGGCTCCGCCCGGCCACGGCGCGTGCAGGACCGCGGGCACCTTCGTGTGCAACGGCCCCAACGCGACCGTGTGCACCGCGGTCAAGGCGAGCTGCGCCACGCTGCCGGGCGGCTGCACCGAGCTGTGCGACGGCATCGACAACGACTGCGACGGCACCGTCGACGAGGGCTACAAAGCCAAGGGGAGCGACCCCGCGTTCTTCGTGAAGCCCAACGTCACCAAGATCGGCGCGAGCCTCTGGATCTACTCCTACGAGGCGAGCAGGCCGACCTCGACGAGCTCGTCCGCGGGCACCGGCAACGGCTTTACGTGCAACAGCGCGCCGTGCTCGACCAACGGCGTCTCGGGCGCGTCGTCGCCGCCCCCTGCGCCCGCGGGCACGCCGCTCGACAAGACCCCCGCGTGCTCGGAGCCGAACCGGGTCCCCTGGTACGAGGTGTCGCCCACCGAGGTCGAGCAGACGTGCGTCGCGATGGGCGGCCGCGTGTGCACGGCGACCGACTGGGTCACGGCCTGCAAGGCCAAGAACAACACGTGCACGTGGGGCTACGCGCCCGACGGCGCGACGTGCACGAGCGGCTTCGTCGCGGGCACCAAGTTCTGCAACTTGGGCCTGAGCTTCGACTCGAGCCCGTCGCCCGGCGTGCAGAACGACATCTTGCCGACCGCGTCGTCGCTGCTCCAAAACTGCTACGCGGATTGGTCCAACGCGAACAACCCGGTCAACAACAAGATCTTCGACATCACGGGCAACCTGCGCGAGGTGACGAGGCTCTGCCAAGCGGACCAGACGAGCTGCTCGGCGAACAACCAGTGCTGCTCGAACCGCTGCTTCAACAGCACGTGCACGTGCAAGAGCAACGCGCAGGCGTGCGCCTCCAACGTCGAGTGCTGCTCGGGCACCTGCTCCGGCGGCTTGTGCTCCGGCAACGGCTCGCCCAACCCCGGCACGTACACGCTCTATGGCGGCGCCTTCCTCTCGCAGGACGAGTCCGGCGCGACGTGCAACTTCGACTTCTACAACGTCGATCGGAACTTCAAGTTCTTCGACACCGGCTTCCGCTGCTGCTTCTCGCAGGATCCCACGCTCTAAAGAGATCATCCCGGCTCGCTGCTCGCGTGAGGGCGGCGAGCCTCTCCGCGCGGCGCCATCGCGTGGGAGCGTGCTTTGCGCGCGTATCGCCTTGGTTTGTGGGGGACGCACCATTGCCCCTTGTGAAGCGCGCGCGCGCCGTGAGACCATTTCTCGGGTTCCTTTATTTTTCGGCGCTATCTGCCGAAGAGGTTCAGCGAAGGGGAGTCGATCTCTCCGGGAGCGTCTTATGGCCAGGTTCGGTGAGCCCGCTCGTTGGTTCTCACGATGGCAACAGGAGGCGGCCCGCGCGGCGCGGCCGCTCGCGCTCATCACAGGCGTCGTCTCCGCTGCGGCGGCGTTCTCCGGGCCCGCCAAGGCAGAGCCCGCGTCGTGCTTGCTCGCGGATCCCTCCAAGTGGCCTGCGCCGTCGAAGCCTTACTTCATGCTGCTCGTCGACTCGTCGGGGTCGATGATCCTCGACGTGGGCTCGACGCCCTCGTGCGCCGGCTATCCGTCGTCGCGCATGGGCCACGCAAAATGCGCGGTGAAGAACACCGTGCAGGCGTTCTCGGGCGAGGTGAACTTCGGCCTCGCGCAGTACGCGGGCTTCATGAGCGGCTGCTCCGCGGCGTGTTACGGCAACACGAGCAACGTCCCGAACCCCTCGTGCGACGTGAACTGCTTCCAGGCCGAGATCAACACCACGGGCGCGTGCGGCGCGTGCGGCCCGATGGACAACATCGCCAACGCGGCCACGCGCCACGGCGCCAACGTGCTCGTGCCGATGCAGATCGACAACTTCTGGTCGTCCCCGCCGAGCGCGAGCAACGTCTCGTCAATCCTCTCGTTCGTCGACAACAACTGCACGAACAACGTCGAGATCACGAACCCGCCGATCGACGGCCTGCAATACGGCAAGACGCCGCTCAACGGCGCGCTGCGCGACATGCAGCGCTACTTCCAGACGGGCTGGACCAACCCGGACGACGCGACGATCAGCTACCCGACGCCGCTCAACGCGAGCGATCGCCCGTGCCGCTCGGTCAACGTCATCCTGCTGACCGACGGCGACGAGACGTGCGACACGCAGGCCGACGCGGTCAACGCGGCCTCGGTGCTCTTCAACACCGGCGTCACCGTCGGCGGCAACACGTTCAAGATCAAGACGTACGTCATCAACTTCGCCGGCGGCAACCAAGCGAACACCGACGCGATCGCCGCCGCGGGCGGCACCACGTCGTCGTTCTTCGCCACGAACGAGGCGCAGCTCTCGACCGCGCTCGCCAACATCGTGAGCGGCGCGATCAAGCCCGAGACGTGCGACAACCTCGACAACAACTGCAACGGCTGTACGGACGAGGGCTTCACGCACTACTGCAACGTGCCCACGCCGACCGTCCCCGCGTGCTGTACGTGGAAGACGCTCGCGCAGCGCACGAGCTGCGGCGCCAACGCGTGCAAGTGTTGCAACGCGACCACCGGCGCGGAGCGAACCACGTGCCTCGGCCTCTACACCGCGTCGATCACCGCCGCGAACCCGCAGGGCGACACGACGCTGCTCCCGTGCACGTCGGCCGTGCAGCAGGCCGACCCGCTCAACTGGCTCTGCTTCAACCCGGGCGACGTCTGCGACAACCTCGACAACAACTGCAACGGCACCGTCGACGAGAACCAGCTCAAGTGCGGCAGCCCCGCGCACTGTCCCACGGCCGAGATCTGCAACGGCCAAGACGACAACTGCAACGGCACGATCGACGAGGGCTGCCCCGCGGTCTGCAACTCCACGCCCGAGGTCTGCGACGGCTGCGACAACGACTGCGACGGCATGACCGACGACGGCCTCGCGGCCATCCCGTGCGGCATCAGCGGCCCTGGCATCCCCGCGTATTGCGCGGGCACGATCACGTGCAAGGCGCCGCAGGCCGTCGCGCCCGGCGGGTGCGTCGCGGGCGGCGGCTTCAACGCGTGCTCCGCGACGTCGCAGCCCGAGACGTGCAACGGCCTCGACGACAACTGCAACGGCATCATCGACGACGTGCCGTCGATCCCGTGCGACGTGCCCGGTATGCCCGGCCTCGTCTACGGCGGCACGAGCCAGTGCAAGAAGGGCACGACCGCGTGCATCAACGGCGTGACCGTGTGCCAAGGCTACGTCGGCCCGTCCACGGAGATCTGCGACGGCATCGACAACGACTGCGACGGCCAGGTCGACGACAACATCAGCGGCCTCGGCCAGCAGTGCGGCGTCAACCAAGCGCCGTGCACGCCCGGCACCACCGCGTGCGTCAACGGCGCGATCGTGTGTCAAGGCGGCACGCAGCCCAAGCCCGAGACGTGCAACGGCATCGACGACAACTGCAACGGATCCATCGACGAGGCGCCGCTCGCGGACGCGCCGGCCATGGGCCAAAACGGCTGCTGGCCGACGGGCAACCCGAGCAACTGCTGCTCGTTCCCCGCGGTCAACCCGACGCTCAACTGGTGCCCGCCGACCGGCGCGACGTGCAACGGGCTCGGCTCTCTCTCCGCGCCGTGCGCCGTCGGGACGCTCTCGTGTCAGGCGGGCGCGTGGGTGTGCAGCAACGCGAAGGCGCCGAGCGCCGAGGTGTGCGACGGCGTCGACAACAACTGCAACAACCAAATCGACGAGGGCAACCTCCCCGGCGAGGGCGTCGTGTGCGGCACGTCGACCCCGCCGTGCTCGCCCGGCATCACGTCGTGCGTGGGTGGCATCATCACGTGCGTAGGCGGCGTGCAGCCGACGCTCGAGCAGTGCAACGGCATCGACGACGACTGCAACGGCCTCATCGACGACGGCATCCCGATCGGCGGCACCTGCATGCCGATGTACGACATGACGCTCTATCCGGGCGATCGATCGAACCTGCCCTGTCAGCTCGGCGTGCTCCAGTGCGACGGCATGGGCGGCCTCACGTGCGTGGGCGGCGTCGGCCCGCAGCCCGAGGTGTGCGACGGCGTCGACAACGACTGCGATGGCTCCGTCGACGAAGCGGGCCCCGCGCCCGACGGCCTCGACGGCACCGCGAACCCGTTCCCGCCGCCCGCCGGCAACATCGGCGACACGTGCGGCGTGAACCAAGGCGAGTGCAACGCGGGCCTCTACGCCTGCGTGAACGGCGGCTTCGCGTGCCTCGGCGGCAAGGGGCCCGAGGTCGAGCAGTGCGACTGCAAGGACAACGACTGCGACGGTCAGGTCGACAACCCCAACGCGCCGAACCTCCCGCCGCTCTGCAGCCCGGGCAAGGAGTGCGTGAGCTCGTCGTTCGGGTGCCAGTGCGCGCAGCCGTGCGCGTCCGGCGAGTTCCCGTGCCCCGGCGGCCAGACCTGCCAGGACGTGACGAGCAGCCAGACCGGCATGTCGCTCGGTAAGTTCTGCGTGCAGGATCCCTGCGGCGATTGCTCGACGAAGACCGTCAAGGACCCCGTGAGCATGAAGGTGATCTGCGCGCCCGCGGGCACCGCGCCGGACGCGGAGTGCGTCACGCCGCCCGTGTGCGTGTGCAAGGGCCAGAGCGGCTGCAAAGATCCTTGCTTCGGCGTCACCTGCCAGAACGGCCTCGTGTGCGCGAAGTACGGGCCGACCGCGGGCACCTGCGTGCCGGATGACTGCTTCGTCAACGGCTGCGTGGGCTGCGATCAGATCTGCTTCAACGGCGCGTGCCTCGACAACCCGTGCCAGCCCAACCCGTGCAAGGCCGACGAGGAGTGCAAGCCCTCCGCGGACTTCAGCACGTTCACCTGCATCACGCCGTGCGCCGACGTGATGTGCGCGAGCGGCAAGACCTGCAAGGACGGCGTCTGCGTCGACGACTGCTCGCCGCCGTGCGGCAGCGGGCAGGTCTGCGATCTGTCGCAGTCGCCGCCCGTGTGCGTGCAGAACATGTGCACGCCGACGTCGTGCACCGGCACCGCGTGCTGCGATCCGGTGACGGGCGCGTGCGGCACGTGCCCGTGCGAGGGCATCGTCTGCCCGACCGGCACCGAGTGCAAAGACGGCCAGTGCAGGGGCCAGAACGACGGCGGCACCGGCGGATCGAGCTCGAGCTCGTCGACCTCCACCAGCACGAGCAGCGGCGCGGGCGGCGGAGGCGGCAGCGACTCTTCGATCTGGGGCCTCGCGACGGGCGGCGGCGGCTGCTCGTGCGAGGTCGGCGTGGGCGCCAAGGACGTCGCGGGCGGCTCGTCGCTCGTGCTCTTTGGGCTCGTCGCGCTCCTTCGCCGTAGAAGGCGCGGCGCGCGTGGCGAGGAGGTGGTGTGATGAGCTCGCTCAAGATCACCACCCTCGGTTGGCTCGTCGGGGGCGCGATCGCGCTCCTCGGGGCCATGAGCACGGGCTGCAACACGGAGGCGTTCTGCTTCTCGGATTGCAAGGGCCAGACGGGCGGCTCGGGCGGCGCCGGCACCGGCACCTCCGGCACCGGCGGCAACCTGTTCGGCGGCGGCGGTCACGGCGGTGACTGCGTCATCAACTGCGCCACGAGCTCGTCGTCGTCGAGCAGCGGGCCGTGCATGCCGACGAACGGCGGCATCGAGATCTGCGACAAGCTCGACAACGACTGCAACGGATCGGTCGACGACGTCCCCGGCCTCGATCTGAACGATCCGAAGAGCTGCGGGACGTGCGACAACAACTGCTACACGGTCGCGGAGTCGAACTGGGATCCGCTCACGGTCACGTGCACGCCGAGCGGCACGCCCGGCACGCCCGGCACCTGCAAGGGCTCGTGCACGCAGGACTACTTCGATCTGAACGCGGACGGCACGTGCGAGTACTACTGCGTGAAGTCCGCGAACGACGACGCGGCCTGCAACAACAAAGACGACGACTGCGACGGGCAGATCGACGAGGACGTGAACCTCTGCACGGACCTCAACAACTGCGGCGCGTGCAACAAGAAGTGCCAGGTGCAGAACGGCACCGCGGGCTGCCAGCACACCGGCATGGGCGCGTGCGACACGTCGAACACCAAGTGCGTGATCGCCGCGTGTGATCCGGGCTGGAACGACATCGACGGCTCGTACGCGACGGGCTGCGAGTACCCCTGCACCAAGACCAACGGCGGCGTCGAGATCTGCGACGGCATCGACAACGACTGCAACGGTCAGGTCGACGACGGCATCCCCTCGGTCACCTGCCAAGGCGGGACGAACGGCGTGTGCGCGGACCCGGCCAACGCGGGCATGACCCAGTGCGTGAACGGCCAGGTCTCGTGCGTTGGCGCGAACGTCGTCAAGCCCGGCGAGAAGCCCGAGCTCTGCAACAACCTCGACGACGACTGCGACGGCGTCGTCGACGACAACCCGACCGACGCAGGCGCCGCGTGCGGCATGAGCAACATCTACCCGTGCACCAAGGGCACGCAGCAATGCCAGAACGGCATGCTCGTGTGCGTGGGCGCCATCAACCCGGGCGTCGAGACGTGCAACGGCGTCGACGACGACTGCGACGGCACCACGGACAACAACCTCACCGACGTGATGGGCCAAGCGTGCGACGTGCCCATCCCGCCGCCCGCGGGCGCCACGTCGCCGTGCATGGCGGGCACGCTCGCGTGCGTCGGCGGCGTCGCGGTCTGCCAAGGCTCGGTCAAGCCCGCGATCGGCGCGACCGACACGTGCGGCGTCGACGCGAACTGCGACGGCACGCTCACGAACCAGCCCAACACCACGAGCGACGTCAACAACTGCGGCATGTGCGGCAACAGCTGCCTCACGGGCGCGGTCCACGCGAACTGGGCGTGCGTGAACAGCGTGTGCGTGTTCCAAGGCTGCCAGGCCGGCTACTACGACAACGGCGGCCCGGGCGACACGGTCGCGGGCGACAACAAGTGCGGCTACGCGTGCACGTTCGTGTCGCAACAAGAGGCGTGCAACGGCGCCGACGACAACTGCAACGGCACCGTCGACGAGGGCGTCGTCGCGCCGAGCCCGGTCCAGGTCTGCGGCGTGAGCCCCTCGGCGACCGCCGCCGAGTGCACGACGGGCGTCTCGGTCGCGTGCCAAAACGGCGCGTGGAAGTGCACGTTCCCCGCGGGCGTGTGCAACCCGACCTGCGCCGGCGCGTCCGAGATCTGCGACGGCCTCGACAACGACTGCGACGGCCTCTTGAACGAGAACGTCGCGAACTACGGCCAGCCTTGCAACAGCGACGACGGCCTGCCGTTCCCCGGCCACGGCGCGTGCAAGACGAGCGGCACCATCGTGTGCAACGGCGCGAACGCGACCAAGTGCAGCGCGGTGAAGGCCAACTGCTCGACGCTGCCGGGCGGTTGCACCGAGCTCTGCGACGGCATCGACAACGACTGCGACGGCTCGGTCGACGAGACGTTCCAGGCCAAAGGCACCGACGCCACGTACTTCGTCAAGCCCGCGGTCACCAAGATTGGCAACGCGCTGTGGGTGTACTCGTACGAGGCGAGCCGCCCGAACGCGACCAACCAATCGGCCGGCACGGGCAACGGCTACACGTGCAACACCTCGCCTTGCCCCGGCTCCGCGCCTGTCGCGCCGGCCAACACGCCGCTCGAAAAGACCAAATCGTGCAGCGCGCAGGGCAAGATCCCGTGGTTCAACGTGACGCCCATCGAGGCGGAGCAGGTGTGTGTGGCCATGGGCGGCCGCATGTGCACGCTCACCGAGTGGCAGACCGCGTGCGACACCAACCCGCCTTCGGGCACCGACTGCAAGTGGGGTTATGCCCCGCGCGGCGCGGCCACGTGCTCGGCCACGTTCAACCTCGCAAACCGCTATTGCAACCTCGGCCCGAGCTTCGATTTCGACTCGGTCGCCGCGGGTGATCAAGATGGTTTGCTCGTCACGGGATCTCCTTCGCTCAAGAGCTGTTATTCGGACTGGAACGGGCTCCAAGGCAACCCCGTCACCGCCGACAAGATCTTCGACACGACAGGCAACCTGCGTGAGATCGCCAAAGACACGAGCGTGAACCCGGCGATTTACAAGAGCATGGGCGGCTCGTTCGCGTCGGCGAACGAGGACGGCGCGCAGTGCTCGTTCAGCTTCTACAGCATCGCGTCCAACTTCTCGCTCTACGACCTCGGCTTCCGCTGCTGCTTCACGTCGGATCCGACGCTGTAAACCCTCCCCGCGCCACCTCTCTCTCCAACGCCCTTTCACGGCTCTCCCTCGCTAACCCCTCTCCCGCACATGGGAGAGGGCGAGTCGTAGGGGGGTGAGGGGCCGCCTTCTATGTCCACGTAAAAACAGAAAAGGATACTAGCGCCCGTGCCTCGTTCGCGGCTATCAAGCGCGCGAAGCGCCTCGCGCCGTTTTTTCGGCCGACGCTCTGAGGAGGTGAATTCGATATGGGCGAGCAGCTCGCGAACAAAGACTTCTTGGCCGAGCTCAAGAAGATTCTCATCACGTACGCGGTCCCGATCGGGGGCAAGATCATCGGCGCGATCGTCCTGTGGATCATCGGGCGGATGGTCATCAGCGCGGTCCGCGGGATGTTCAAGCGGAACCTCGAGAAGCGAAAGCTCGACGTGACGCTCGTCCGTTACGTCGACTCGATGGCGAGCGTGGTGCTCACGCTGATGCTCGTCCTCGCGATCTTGAGCATCTTCGGCGTCGAGACGACATCGTTCGCCGGCATCTTGGCCGCGGCGGGCGTCGCCATCGGTATGGCGTGGTCGGGTCTGCTCTCCAACTTCGCGGCCGGCGTGTTCATGGTCGTGCTCCGCCCGTTCAAGGTGGGCGACATGATCACCGCGGGCGGCCAAACGGGCGTCGTGCACGAGGTCGGGTTGTTCGTCACCACGCTCGACACGCCGGACAACATCCGCACCTTCGTCGGCAACTCCAAGATCTTCTCCGACACCATTCAAAACTACACCGCGAACTCGTATCGCCGCGTCGACCTCACGGCGCAGCTCGCCGGCTCGGTCGACCCTCAAGACGCCATCAAGCGCCTTCGAGAGAAGCTCAAGGAGATTCCCCACGTCATGAAGGACCCCGCGCCGTCGGTGGAGCTCTTGACGTTCACGACGCTCGGTCCGGTCTTGGCCGTCCGGCCCTTCTGCCACAACGACCATTATTGGGACGTGTACTTCGCCACGAACGAGACCATCGCGCGTGAGTTCGCGGCGGCCGGCTATCCGGCGCCCGAGCAGCGCATGGCCATGCGCAACGTCTCGTAATCGGATTTCGAAGGGGGTTGAGAGGAGCAGGGGAGTCGTTCGACTCCCCTGCTTTTTTTGTCTCTGTACAGCCTCGTGCGCGTCTACGGCAACGGGGCAAAGCGAGCGAGACGTGGCGAAGGGGTGTTATCGCCGAAGGGCGATCACGTTACGCCTTCCATGTGATCTCCGAGCGAGCTACTGCGGGCAGACGTTGCCGTCGACGCAGATGACGAAGTTGCCGCCGGGGTAGGGGCAGCACGTGGTGCCGGCGCCGCAGGCGGGGCAGGGGCACGCGTTGCACGCGGGCGAGGTGTAATAAAGCTGGCAGTTGCCCTGCACGCACACCTCCGCGCCGTTGCACGCTTGGAAGCAGCCGCCGCAGTGGAGCGGGCTGTTGAGGAAGTCCGCGTCCGAGAGGCACGCACCAGCGTTGTTGTTGCCGCAGAAGTTCTGGTTGATGGCGCCGCACGTGGTGTCCACGCACACGCCGTCGACGCACCGCGGGTTGGCGAAGCCCTTGGTCCCGCAGTTGTTGCCGCACGCGCCGCAGTTGGTGAAGTTGGTCGAGAGGTCGCGGCAGGTGCCGTTGCAGTTCATGAAGCCGGGTTTGCACGCGCACGTCCCGCCCGTGCAATATTGGCTGTTGTTCAAGCAGAATTGGCCGCACATGCCGCAGTCGGCCGGGTCGTTCTGCAGGTTGGAGCACACCTGGCCTTGTTGGCAGAGCGTGCCCGCGCAGTTGCATTGACCGTTGGTGCACGTGTCGCCGAACGGGCATTGCGTGTTGCAGTTGCCGCACGCACCGGGATCCGTCATGAGGTCCACGCACGCGCCGCCGCAGTTGGTCTTGCCCGCGGGGCACACGCATTGACCCGAGATGCACGACTCTCCGGGGTTGCAGTTGTTGCCGCACTGGCCGCAGTTGTCGACGTTGGTGGAGAGATCCACGCAGCCGGTGTTTTGGCCGCAGTTGACCTGGCCCATCACCGAGCACACGCACTGGCCCGAGACGCACGATTGGCCGGCGCCGCACGAGTTTCCGCACATCCCACAGTTGTTGACGTCGTTCGCGAGGTCCACGCAGCCGATGCCCGGACCACAATAGATCTGGTTCGCGGCGCAGGTGCATTGACCGGAGGTGCACATCGCGTTGGGGCCGCACGCGTTTCCGCACGAGCCGCAGTGCATCGGATCGCTGGAGACGTTGGTGCACGTGTTGCCGCACACGATTTGGCCCATCGGGCACGCGGTGCACTGGCCCGAGACGCAGTTTTGGCCGACGGCGCACGCCACGTTGCACGCGCCGCAGTTGGTCGGATCGCTCGACAGATCCGCGCAGCCGTTCGGGCACGTCACGAGGCCCACGTTGCATTGGCAAAGGCTGTTGGTGCACGTGGCGCCGGGGTTACAGACCTTGCCGCACAAGCCGCAGTTGGCGTTGTCCGTGGTGATGTCGGAGCAAACACCGTTGCAGTTGATCTGCCCCATGGGGCAGCTGCATTGGCCCGACGTGCACGTGCCGCCGATGGGGCAGGTGACGCCGCACATGCCGCAGTTGTTGACGTCGTTCGACAGGTCCGCGCAGACGTTCTGCGCGGCGCAGCTCACCGTCCCCATCGGGCACACGCACGCTCCGGCGGTGCACACGGCGTTGGGCGGGCAGGCGAAGCCGCACGAGCCGCAGTTGGTCGGGTCGGTGTCGAAGCTCGTGCAGATGCCGTTGCACAAATCGGGGGTCGTCCCACCGCACGCCTGGCACTGGCCGCTCACGCATTGTCCGGCGCACACGTTGCCGCACACACCACAGTTGCTCGGGTCATTCGACAGATCGAAGCAGCCCGCGCCGCACGCGACGAGCCCGGGATCACACGCACAGACGCCCGCGGCGCACGTCGCGCCCGTGACGCACGCGAATTCGCACGATCCGCAGTTGCTCTCGTCGGTTTGGGTGTCCGTGCACGTGCCGTTACAGTCGATTTGGCCTTGGGGACAAGCACACTTGCCCGCGGTACAGCTCGCCCCCGTGGGGCACGCCGTGGCGCAGTCACCGCAGTGGGCAGGGTCCGTTTGCGTGTCGACGCAGTCCGTGCCGCAAACGGTGCTCGGCGCGTTGCAAGGCGCTCCGCCGGACCCGCCGCTCCCGGCGGTCCCCGAGCTCGACGACGACGAGCTCGTGGTGTTGGTGCTCGGGTCGCTCCCGCAGCCCTGCGAGGCCGTCACGATGGCGAAGGCCGCAAAGAGCCAAGCAAAAAGGAATTTCGAACGATGAGGCATGCTCACACCTCCGGTCGGCGCTGCCTTATGGAAGAGAGAGAGTCGCTCCGGGCGTTGGACGAGCCCCGGCTCGAGGGGGGAGGTGCCCGCCCGCGCGACGGCGCGGCTCAACAATCGTACGCGCCGCGCGCAAAGAGACAATGAGCCCCGAGGCGCGGGGATATCGCTGCGTGACGTTCGGAGGGCCTCGGCGCGGGGCCCGACCAAGGTGCTTTGGGGGCGCCTCTCGGCTAGGGCGAGGAGAGGGCTTTGGCGCGCGCGCAGGCCGCGGCCGAGCCCGCTTTGCACGCGAGGTTGATGCGCTCGATCCCTTTGGCCCGGTCCAAAGGCACCACGCGCCCGCTCACCAGATATTCACCTTGCACGGCGCACGCGTTCGCGACCCCGGCGTCACAGGCCTCCACGAAGAGGGTGTACGAGCGCTTCTCCAAGAGCAGGCCGAGGTTGTGGCAGCTCGACGCGTCTCCCTCGTCGCACGCGCGTTGATAGAGATCGGCGGCCCGTTCGAAGTCTTTGGGCGCGCCGTCGCCGCTCTCGTGGAGCACGGCGAGGTTGTGGCAGCCCTGCGGCGAGCCGAGGTCACACGCCTTCTTGTAGAGCTCGATCGCGCGCGGGAGGTTTTTGACGACGCCTGCGCCTGCCTCGTAGAGATATCCCAAGTTGGAGCAGCCGTTGGCCGAGCCGCCCGCGCACGCGCGCTCGACCAGCGCGAGCGCCTTGGCGTTGTCCTGCGGCACGCCGCGCCCCTCGGCGTGCATCCCGGCGAGGCCGTTGCACCCGCGCGCGTCGCCGCGATCGCACGCGAAGCCGTAGAGCGACGCGGCCCGCGCGAGGTCCTTGGGCACGCCCGCGCCCTCCTCGTGGAGCGCGGCGAGGCTCGTGCACCCGGACGGCAGGCCCGCGCCGCACGTGTAGCTCGCGAGCTCGCGCGCCCGCGCGGCGTCCTGCGGCGCGCCTCGGCCTTCGGCGAGCATCTGGCCGAGCCTGTCGCACGCCGCGAGCGCGCCGCTCCTGCACGCGCGATCGTGGAGCCCGAACGCCTGCTTCGCGTCGCGCTTCACGCCGCGGCCGCGCTCGTAGAAAGTTCCGAGATCCGTACATGCCGCGACGTGCCCGAGCGCGCACGCGCGCTCGTAGAGCTTGGCCGCGGCCGCGAGATCGCTCTCGCCCGCGTAGCCGAATTCGAGCGCGCGCGCGCCCTCGTAGCAGCCTCGGCCGAGCGATCGATCGCACGCGCGCTTGAGGAACGTGATCGCGCGCTCGCGATCGTCGCGCGAGGTGCCTTTGGCCGCGCTCTCCGCCGCGGCGACGCACGCGACCGCGTTGCCTTGCTCGCACGCCTCCTCCTGCGCTTCGGGCGAGGACGCTTCGCGCGACGCGCCGCCGCACCCCATCACGAACGAGGTCACGCCGAGCGCGATCGCGCGGGCGGTCGTTGCTCCCAATCGTCTCGATGTCACGTATCGAAATTA
>CAYTJL010000012.1:19952-55524 GCA_964437785.1 uncultured Polyangiaceae bacterium | reverse complement strand
CGATCGCGCGGGCGGTCGTTGCTCCCAATCGTCTCGATGTCACGTATCGAAATTATGTGCTCGACAGGCCCGCTGAGAAGGCCCATCTTGCGCCCCGCTCCGACCCCGCCCCCTGACGCGGCGGGGGAGCCCGTCGATTTTCTCCAACGCTCACCGAGGACAGGTATGAACGCGTTCCGCACGATCTTCGCCGTCGCTCCCGTCGCCCTCGCGATCGCCCTCACAGGCTGCG
Organism: uncultured Polyangiaceae bacterium; assembly: GCA_964437785.1. Lineage (GTDB taxonomy): Bacteria > Myxococcota_A > Polyangia > Polyangiales > Polyangiaceae > CAYTJL01. The sequence continues at coordinate 55,292 of CAYTJL010000012.1, read as the reverse complement.
ACGACCCCGTTAAAGATTTGCCTAAGGCCACGGTCTCGAGCGCCAAGCCCGCCGCCACGGGTGCGTCCACGGGCGCCGCCACCGGCGCGACCACGGCGGCCGCGCCTGCGAGCGAGGCTGTCACCGTCGACGTCGCGGCGTCTTCGGTCGGCTTCGTCGGCGCGAAGGTCACGGGCAGCCACCCCGGCACCTTCAAGGAGTTCACCGCCTCGATCACGCTCGCGAACGGCAAGGCCGAGGGCGGGTCGGTCAAGGTCGAGATCAGCATGGCGAGCGTCAAGAGCGACTCTGACAAGCTCGACGAGCACCTCAAGTCGCCCGACTTCTTCGACGTCGCCAAGTTCGCCAAGGCCACGTTCGCGTCGACCGAGATCAAGGCCGGCGGCGACAAGGGCGCGTCGCACACCATCACGGGCGAGCTCGAGCTTCACGGCGTCAAGAAGACCATCTCGTTCCCCGCGACCATCACCATCAGCGCCGACGGCGTGAACGCTTCGGCCGAGTTCGCGATCAACCGCAAGGACTTCAAGATCGAGTACCCCGGCAAGAAGGACGACCTCATCAAGGACGACGTCGCCATCAAGCTCAGCATCAAGGGCGCTCGCAAGAAGTGATTCACGCGGTCGACGTGGGTCGCGACTCCGCGTTCGCGGGTCGCTCGATCGCGGCGCGGGTGATCTTCACCACGCGCTCGATGGATCGCAGAAGGCCGAGCGCCGACGTGTCCACCACGTGATCGGCGCGCTCGTAGAGCGGCCTGCGCGCGCGCAAGAGCGCGCGCAATTCGTTCATCGCGCCCGATCGGTTCGCCATCGGGCGCGCGTCCCCCTGCGCCACCACGCGGCTCCAGTGATCTTCGGCCTTGGCCTTGAGCCAGATGGTCGTCGCGCTCCTCCGCAACAGCTCGAACGTCGCGTGATCGGCCACGATGCCGCCGCCCGCCGCGATGACCCCGCCCTCGTTCTTGTCGATTAAGCGATCGACCTCCTCGCGCTCCAAACGCCGGTAATACGAGGCGCCGTGCAGCTCGAACAGCTCGCCCAGCGTAGAGCCCGCGCGCGCGCTCACCCGCTCGTCGAGCTCGATGAACGGCATCCCCACGCGCGCCGCCGCCTCTTTGCCGATCGTGGTCTTGCCCGCGCCGCGCAGCCCGAGCAGCGCGACGCGCGCGTGCGTTGTTTTGACGGCGTCGCCCTCTTCCCCCGCGAGGAGCGCGGAGGCGCTCGTGCCCAGCGCGCGCGCGATCGTGTCGAGCTTGGCGACCGAGATGTTCGCGCGCCCGCCTTCGAGCAGCACCAAGAACCGCTCGCTCACGCCCGCGACCTCGCCGAGCTCGCGCAGCGTGATCGACAGCGCTTTGCGGCGCGCGCGCACCTTGCCCGCGAGGTGCTCCAGGATGGGCGGTGCGGTCGAGCGCGTCATGGTTCATGCACTATATTTCATGTTATGGTCTTCGACAAGAATTATATTGCTTGACGCCGGATGGGTCGCGTGGTTCAGATGCGGGCATCGAGATGGAGCCCTCCCCCCACGATCGCGCGGCGTCGCCGCCCATTCGCTTCGACACATCCCCGAGCCGTTACCGGCACTGGAAGCTCTCGTTCGACGGTCCCGTCGCCAAGCTGGTGATGGACGTCGTCGAGGACGCGCCCATGCGCCCGGGCTACGCGCTCAAGCTCAACAGCTACGACCTCGGGGTCGACATCGAGCTCGCGGACGCGGTGCGCCGCCTTCGCTTCGAGCACCCCGAGGTGAAGGTCGTCGTCGTGACGAGCGGGCAGCCCAAGATCTTCTGCGCGGGCGCCAACATCTACATGCTCGGCACCTCCACGCACGGCTTCAAGGTCAACTTCTGCAAGTTCACGAACGAGACGCGCCTCGCGCTCGAAGAGGCGTGCGCCGAGAGCGGGCAGCACTACGTCGCGGCGCTGAACGGCGTGGCGTCCGGCGGCGGGTACGAGCTCGCGCTCGCGTGCGAAGAGATCCTCCTCGCGGACGACGGCAACAGCGCGGTCTCGTTCCCCGAGACGCCGCTCCTCGCCGTGCTCCCGGGCACGGGCGGGCTCACGCGCCTCGTCGACAAGCGCAAGGTGCGGCGCGACCTGGCCGACGTGTTCTGCACGCTCGCCGAGGGCGTCCGCGGCAAGCGCGCCGAGGAGTGGGGCCTCGTCGACAAGGTGTTCGCCAAGAGCAGGTTCGATCAAGGCGTGCTCGATCGCGCCAAGGCCCTCATCGACAAAACGCCCGACAAAAACGGGCCCGGCGTCGCGCTCCCCGACCTCGCCGTCAATCGCTACGACGAGCCCGGCAAGTACGGCGCGGACTATCGTTATGTGTCGCTCGTCGTCGGCAAAGAGTCGCGCATCGCCGAGGTCACGGTGCTCGCGCCCGAGGACGACGCGCCTGCGAGCGCCGAGGCGCTGCGCAAGCTCGGCGCCGATGCGTGGGTGCTCCGCGCCTTCCGCGAAATCGACGACGTGATGCTCGATCTGCGCTTCAACCATCCTTCGGTGGGGCTCGTGCTCTTCCGCACCCGCGGCGACGCGTCGAAGGTGCGCGCGCACGATGACGCGCTCGCCTCGCTCGCGAAGACCGATTGGTTCGCGCGCGAGGTGCTGCTCCACATGCGAAGGACCTTGAAGCGCGTGGATCTCTCGGCGAAGAGCGCCTTTTCGCTCATCGAGAAGGGCTCGTGCTTCACGGGCAGCTTGTTCGAGCTCTCGCTCGCGTCCGATCGCGCGTACATGCTCGACGCGCCCAACGACGGCGAGGACGACGACGGCCTCACGCCGCGGATCGGCCTCTCGTCGCTCAACGTCGGCGCGCTCCCCACGGCCAACGGCCTCTCCCGGCTTCAGATTCGATATCTGGGTCACCCTTCGCGGCTCGCCGAGATCGAGGGCAAAGCCGGTTCGTCGTTCGACGCGGGCGACGCCAAGAAGCTCGGTCTCATCACCTTCGCCCCCGACGAGATGGATTGGGAGGACGAGGTTCGTATCGCGATCGAAGAGCGCGTGAGCCTGTCGCCGGACGCGCTCACGGGCATGGAGGCGAACCTCCGCTTCGCGGGCCCCGAGACGGTGGAGAGCAAGATCTTCGCGCGGCTCTCGGCTTGGCAAAACTGGATCTTTCAAAGGCCCAACGCCGTCGGCGAGCGCGGGGCCCTCACCATGTATGGCAGGCCCGAGCGGCCTGAGTTCGATTGGAGGCGCACGTGAGCTCCGTCGTCAATTCCGAGCGTATTCCCAACAACGTCAACCTCAGCTCCGACAAGAAGCTCCAGCGCGCGCTGGAGGCGTGGCAGCCCAAGTTCATCGACTGGTGGAAGGAGATGGGGCCCGAGGGCTTCCAAGAAGATCTCGTGTATCTCCGCACCGCGGTGAGCGTCGATCACGAGGGTTGGGCGCACTTCGATTACGTCAAGATGCCTGATTATCGCTGGGGCATCTTCCTCGCCGATCCCGTCAAAGACAGGACCATCGGCTTCGGCGACTTCATGGGTCAAGCCGCGTGGAGCGAGGTGCCGGGCGAGCACCGCAACACGCTCCGCAGGCTCATCGTCACCCAGGGCGACACCGAGCCCGCGAGCGTGGAGCAGCAGCGTTTGCTCGGCAAGACGTGCCCGAGCCTCTACGATCTCCGCAACCTCTTCCAGGTCAACGTCGAGGAGGGGCGGCACCTCTGGGCCATGGTGTACCTGCTCCACAGCTACTTTGGCCGCGACGGCCGCGAGGAGGCGGAAGGGCTCTTGGAGCGCCGGAGCGGCAACCCCGACAAGCCTCGTATCTTGGGGGCCTTCAACGAGCCTTGCACCAACTGGCTCTCGTTCTTCATGTTCACGTATTTCACCGATCGCGACGGCAAATATCAGCTCCTCGCGCTCTCGGAGAGCGGCTTTGATCCGCTCGCGCGCTCGACGCGCTTCATGCTCACCGAGGAGGCTCACCACATGTTCGTGGGCGAGACGGGCGTGCTCCGCGTGGTGCGCCGCACGTGTGAGCTGATGAAGAAGAACGCCAATCAGGACGTGCGCGCCGAGGGAGGCATCGATCTCGCCACCATCCAAAAGTTCGTGAACTTCTGGTATTCGGTCTCGCTCGACCTCTTCGGCGGCGAGATCTCGTCGAACGCGGCGAACTTCTTCGCGTCGAGCCTCAAGGGTCGCGCCAAGGAGGACAGCTATCCCGACCACAAGGCGCTCGACACCGCCTATACGATGGACGTGCCGGTGCCCGCGGGCAACGGCGGCGTCGCGTCGTTCAAGCACGAGGAGGTGCCCCTCCGCAACGCGATGAACGAGGTGCTCCGCGACGAATACGTCGAGGACTCGCAGCGCGGCGTCGACAAGTGGAACCGCGCCATCGAGGAGGCGGGGGTCTCCTTCAAGATCCGTTTGCCGAGCCGCAGGTTCCACCGCGCGGCGGGCATCTACGCGGGGCTCTGCTTCGATCCCGAGGGCAACCCGCTGAGCCGCGAAGAGTGGGAGAAGCGCAAGGGCGAGTGGCTGCCTTCGCCCGAGGACGAGGCGTATCTCCAAAGCCTCATGCAAGAGCCCATCTACGAGCCCGGCAAGATGGCCCACTGGATCGCGCCGCCCCCGCACGGCATCAAGGGCAAGCCCGTCGACTTCGAATACGTCAAGCGCCAAGCCTGATCGCGCTCCCCCCATCAATCATCAATGCGGAGGCTCGCCGTCGGGCTCACGGAGCTTGTCGGCGAGGCGCCGCAGCTCTTCGCGCACGGCGCCGTCGCGCTCTTGGGCGCGGGCTTTGTCGAGGAGCGCGGCGGTCTCGGCGCGTTTCGGGCCGAGCCATTGGGGAGCGAGCTTGTCGAGCGACTCGCGGCAATCGTCGGCCTCGGTCTCTTCGCACGTGCGCGTGCCGCGCGCGATCGCGGCCAAGATGGCGGCTTGGCCCGAGGGGCTCGTGCGCGGAGCGATGGAGAGGATCATGGCGCCGAGCAGATCGAGATCACATGTCTTCTGGAACAAAGAGGCCAAGCTCGCGGCGATCTCGCCGGTCGGGTCCACGCCGGGCAAGGTGGTTTGCCGCGCCAGGGCGGCGGCGCCATAACGTTGCTCCACCTTGGAGCCTTGGGCCACCCAGCCGAGGTAACGAGCGCGCCTTTGGTCCCCGCCTTCGGCGCGTTTTTCGGCCACGATCAAGGCCCGGAGCACGCTCATCGAGGCTCCGTTCGGCTCGGTGATGCGCGACACGTGGACGAGCCTGTCCACATCTCCCTCGCGCTCGCCCCCGCGCTCCTGCTCCAAGGTGCCTTGTTTGGCCTCGGTGCGGGAGATCAGGAGCAGGCGAGCGCCCTTGTCGAGCTCGGGCGGGAAAGCCACCTGCGGCGGGCCGGAGGGGTGTTGTTGTTTGGGCCCGTGCCCGCGGGGGACGCGCTGCGACGGCGGCCTCGGCCCGCGGCGCATCATCCCACCTCCCTGCATCATCCCGCCTCCCTGCATCACCGAAGGGTGCGGCGGCGCGTGGTGCTTGGTGGTGGTGTAGCGGCGCTTGACGGGCCCGGTCTCGCCCCACAGCGTCTCATCGACATTGAGCTTGATGTGCCGCACCTCGGCGTGCCCCCGCTCCTCTTCTTTGACCTCGACGACGGTCGCGACGTGGATGGCGCACCCCTCTTGCAAGCACCCTTGGAGCGCCCACGGATCGAAGAGCGGGCGCTCGGCGCCTCCGCCTTCGGGGGTTACGGGGGCGGGCACCTCGTTGCAGCCGGCGGTGAGGCAGAGGGCCAGGGTCGTGGCGAGGCGTTTCATGATGGCGGCGGTGGCTTTATCACGATTCCGCGCAGGGTCGATATCAGAGAGCACGGTCCCTTTACGTTTTGGAGCGTTTTGGGGCTCCACGCCTCGTTCTCATAGGGTGGGGGCGCGTCCTTCGTTGACGCGACGAGGGGGCGTTGATACGCACGGAGCCATGACACGAGAGGGGTTGATCAAGGCCGCGGTCGATCGGCTCGACGTGGGCGCGCTCGCCGAGCGGTATCGCGAGGACGATGGGCTCCTGGTGATGAAGGGGCTCCTCCCGCAAACGTTGATCACCGAGATGGCCGCCGAGGCGGAGCGGCTCGCGCCTGCCGCGCGCCGGTCGTTCGTGCCTTTCGTCCGCAAAGGCGGTGCGGTGGGGCACTACGATATCGAGGCGAAGGCGCCTGCTCTCTCCGCGCTCGGGCGCTCACCGGCGCTCCATGCGCTCGCGCGCGCGCTCACCGGGCACGCGCTCGTGTCGCGGCACCCGCGCGATCCGCATGCGTCCGGGCTTTATGTGTATTCGCGCCCGGGCGATCACGTGGGCTGGCACTACGATGATTGCGGCTGCCTGCCCGAAGCGTCGTTTACGTTCATCGCGGGTGTCGTCGACGAGGGCTCGTGCGCGTTGGAGGTCGAGCTTTACAACAAGACTCCTGGGCGGAGCCCTGTCCGGCGGCTCGTCGCGACCGAGCCGGGCACGTTGGTGTTCTTTCGCGGCTCGTCGGTGCACCATCGGGTGACCAAGCTCCGGCGCGGGGAGCGCCGCATCTCGTTCTCGTTCATCGTGCTCCGCGAGGGCACGGAGCCCAAGGGGTTTGATCGGGTCTATCAAACCGCCATCGATACGTTTTTGTACTTTGGCCCCAAGGGGCTCCCGCGCGATCTCTCGCTCTGGCGCGACATGCTCTCGCGGTAACGATGGGGGGACCTCAAAGGTCCCCCCAAACCCCCCCCGGGCTTGCCGCGCCGCGCGGGGTTGGGGTAGGGTGAGCCCTACCATGATCCCGGGCGTCCCCCTCGGACTCGACGACTTTCGCAAGCTGCGCGAGCAAGGGCTCCTCTACGTCGACAAATCGTACCTCATTCGCGACGTGCTCGACCGGGGGGCTCAAGCGATCTTGCTCCCGAGACCTCGTCGCTTCGGCAAGACGCTGAACCTCTCGATGCTCCGCTGCTTCTTCGAGAAGCGCGCCGAGGACTTCTCCCATCTCTTCGCCGATCTCGCGATCATGCAGGCGGGGGAGCGCTACCGCGCGCACTTTCAGCGTTACCCGGTCATCTTCATCACCTTCAAGGAGGTCAAGGCAAAGACGTGGGACGAGGCGCGGCGAGCGCTCCAATTGAAGATCCGCGTCCTCGTCGGCGAGCACCGCTACCTCGCGGAGAGCGACAAGCTGGACGAGGAAGACAAAAAGAGCCTCGCCGCCATCTTGGACGGCAAGGCGACCGACGTCGATTACCAATTCTCGTTGCTCCTGCTCTCGCGCTGTCTCGCTCGGCACCACGGGCAAGACGTGGTCATGTTGATCGACGAATACGACACGCCCATCCATGCAGGCTGGCTGAACGGGTACGGCGAAGACATCTTGACCTTCTTCCGAACACTGCTCAACGCCGGTCTCAAGGGTAACCCCCATCTCTTCAAGGCGGTCATCACGGGCATCCTCCGGGTCGCCAAAGAGAGCATCTTCTCGGATCTCAACAATCTCGCTGTCTACACGGTGCTCGCCAACCACTTCTCGACGTGTTTTGGCTTCACCGAGGCCGAGGTGGGCGCGTTGCTCGATCGTGTGGGGCTCAATGACAGCAGAGAAGCCGTGCGGGATTGGTACAACGGATATGTCTTCGGCGGGACGATCATCTATAATCCTTGGTCGATCTTGAGCTTCGTCGACGCGGGCGAACGTCGGCCGAGATCCTATTGGGTCTCGACGAGCAGCAACGACTTGGTCCGCGACATGTTGGTGCGCCACGGCTCCGAGCTCAAGGCTGAGATCGAAGCGTTGCTCGAAGGCAACAAGATCGAGGCTGCGATCGATCAAAACGTGGTGTTGAGCGAGCTCTCGCAGCGGCCCGACATGCTTATGAGCTTGCTCTTGTTCTCAGGCTACTTGAAGGCAGAGCAAATGGAGGGCCCCCTCGACGACGCTCCGCGGTACCTCGTGTCGATCCCCAACCGCGAGGTCCGTGGAGTTTACACCAACACCTTCCTTCAATTGCTGCAAGAGCACATCGGCGGTCCGCGCGACGTGGAGCGGCTCACGCGCGCGCTCCTCGCGGGGGACGTGGAGGAGATCGAGGCCATGCTCTCCCGTTTTGCCGGGAGCGTGCTCTCCTATCATGACGTCGCGCGCAGGCCGGAGCAGGTTTATCACATGTTCATCCTCGGGCTCCTCGCCACCTTGGAGCCTGCGTACGAGGTGCGGTCGAACCGCGAGTCCGGCCACGGGAGGCCCGATTTGATGATTCGGCCGCGGGGCAAGCCCGGCCCGGGCGTGGTGCTCGAGCTGAAGATCGCCGAGAAGGGCCGAAAGACCATGGCCCGCGCGCTCGCCGAGGGCGCCGAGCAGCTCAAGGCGATGAAGTATCGCAGCGAGCTCGCCGCCGCGGGCATCTCGCCGATTCACGCGCTCGTCGTGGGCTTTGACGGCAAGAAGGTCAAGGTTCAAGCGGTGGCCGATCGCGCGAAGCGCCCGACGCGCTCCACGCGCGCGGCGCCGAAGAAGAAGGCGCTCACTCGCCGTAAGGGTCTTTGAGCGCGGGGTTCGACTTACACGTCCAGAGCTTGCACGACCCTTCGCAGCAGTCCGAGTGGCTGAAGCACTTGGCGCCGACGGGCTTGCACAGCTTGCCTCGCGACCGGCTCCCGCCGTCCCAGCTCCCCGCCGAAGCATCCATGTCGGAGGGGGGCTCTGCGCTGTCGGAGGAGGGCGGCGCGGCGGAGGCCGAGTCCGTGGGTGCGACGGCCGCTGTGCTCGCCGCCGGAGGAGCGTTGTTGCTCGGCGAGGCCGTCGCGGTGAGCGTCTTTGCGCCGGCGCCGCGCGGGCCCGGCGGGTCGGACAGAAGGAGCTTGATGCCCACGCCGAGGCTCACCAGCGCGATGAGGCCGAGGCCGGCGAGGAGCGGTGTGCGCGAGGTGGGTTTGGAAGGCTCTTTGGCGGACAGGACCTCTCCGCTCGGGGCTTTGGACGAGCGAGGCTCCGCGGAGGGCGGCGCTCCCGTAACTTCAACGGAGAGGACCGCGGACTCGGGGAGCACGGGCGCGCCCTCCCACGTGCGCAGCTCGGGGCCTGTTCGAACGGGCTTTTCCGCGGGCTCTTTGGAGGGGCGCTCCGTGCTCGGCGGAGGGGCCTTCTCCGAGGCGGCGCGCAGGATGGGCTCGAGCGCTTCGAACGCGGCGGCCGCGTTTGGAAACCGCTTTTGCATGTCGCGCACGACCGCGTTCCCAAACCACGTGTCGAAGTCGGGGGGCAATCGATCGAGGCAGTTGTATTCGGTCGCGCGCTGCGACGCGGTGGGCATCGGGTGCATGAAGGCCTCGGCCATCATCATCATCACCGATGCGTCTTGCGAATAAGGGGACTTCCAAAACAGGTATCCCGTGAGGAGGCGAAAGGTGATGAGGCCGAGCGGCCAAACGTCGGTCGCGGGCGAGAGCGGCCCGCCCGGCACGGTCTGCTCGGGGGCCATCCACATCGGTGTGCCGAGCCCGGTGCGTGTGGCGCCCGAGTGGGTTTGCACCTCGGCGACCATGCGCGCGATGCCGAAGTCGAGGAGCTTGACCATGAAGGGCACGCCCCTTCGCTTCGGCGTCGCGAGGAAGATGTTCTCGGGCTTGATGTCGCGGTGGACGATGCCGAGCTTGTGCGCTTCGCCGAGCGCGTGACACATCTGATCGAGGATCTCGAGCACCTCGGAGGCGGGCAGGAATTTCTTCTTTTGCAGGTACGCCGCGAGGTCCTCGCCTTCGAGCAGCTCCATCACGAGCCATGGCATCCCGGTCGTCGCGTCGATGCCCGCGGCGATGGTCTCGACGACGTGATCGCTCGGGATTTTGGCTGTGATCTTCGCTTCCTGCTCGAAGCGTCTGCGCGCGACGGGCTCGGCCACGAGCTCGGGGAGCAGCAGCTTGAGCACGCGTTGTTTGGTCGTGGAGAGCTGCTCGACGACGTAGAGCGAGCCTTGCCCGCCGGACTGCAAGGCCCGAACGACCTTGTAATCGCTCGCGAACACCGTCCCCGGAGCAAGGCTAAGCGCGGGGCTCACGCGGCGCTCCGCTCTGGGCAGGGGTCAGGTGCGCGGGGCATGACTGTCTCGGCCGGCGATAATCCCACGACTCGGGTCGCAGATCGAGATCCGTCCAAACTTTGGGGTCAGCGTCCCTGAGCGCGGGCCGCGTCGAGCTGCGCGCGCGTCGCGTCTTGGCAGTCTTTGTCGCCCGCGTGCGCGCAGATCTCCATCAGCATTTTCATCTCGGGGATGGTGCCTTGGCCGGCGCGGACCTTGGGCTCCAGATAGCGGCGGATCGCGGCCTCGTCGTTCGGCCACGTGCGGGTGCTCATGGGATCGATCTCGGCCTTGGGGCGTGCGTACGTCGCAAAGGGCCCTGGCGCGCTGTTCGGTTGCGCGGCTTGACCGGTCGCTCGAGCCGCCCGATGGCAACGCCCGCTGAGCGCGAAGCCGCTGCCGGCGACGAGCGCGATCGAGCCGAGCGCGACGCACGCGGCCACGAGCCACGACGCTTGCTGGAGCTTGTCCTTCTTTGTGCGCGCCGGCACCGTCTTGCCGAGCTCACGCCGGAGGAGGGCGAGCTCGGCGTCGCGCTCTTGGATCTGGGCCTCTTGCTCCGAGACTTTGTGCTCGAGCTCGGCCACGAGTTGGAGGGCGGCGTCGCGTTGTTCGCGGTAGAGGGACATCGTAGCGAGGATAACCGAACATCGCGTTCGCCGCGAGGGTGATCGTCGTTGGTCGTCGAGATCAGTTGTACGAGACGAGGCAGGTGAAGCCGTCGAGGTCGCAGAACGCGCAGGTGGGGTCGGCGTGGCAGGGGAAGCCGCCGATGGTGCCGCTGCTCGACGACGAGCTGCCGCCGGTGGGCTCGGGATAGATGATGACGTCGGAGCAGACGCCGTCGACGCAGATGCCGCTCTCGCACTGGGCGGCGCGGTTGCAGTTGCCGCCGAGGGGCTTATCGGTCTTGCAGGTGCCGGTGCTCGAGCAGTATTGGCCCTCGGGGCAGCCCATGTCGCCGTTGCACAGGCTGATCGGTTGTTTGATGATGAGCGGATCGTCGGTGCTCTCGACGTCCTCGTCGTCTCCATCCTTGGGGCCTTCTCCGATACAGCCGACGGGGGCGAGGAGGGCGGTGAGACCGAGCGAGAGGAGGATTACGCGGATGGACATGACGGGATATCTCCGGGGGAGGTGTGGATTGGGCGCCTCTCCCGGAGGGATCCCGTGGAGAGGCGGCTCTTGCGACACCGCTCGTTTCCGCGAGATGACTCTTCATCTCAGCGGAGCGCGGTTCGTGGAGTCGCCTCTCTTACGGATGGGGCTTTGGGGTGGATCGGGTCGCGGGGAAGATTTTGTCAGCCGCCCGGGCAGGTCAGCTTGAAGCCCCCGTCCGCGGTCGCTTCGCACATGTCGCCGCAGACCTCGCCCGCGAGGCAGGCGCAGTCGGGCGCCGCGCCGCAGCCGGCGGGGAGGGACACGCAGGAGAAGCCGTCGGGGATGCTCCCTACGTCGGAGACGTCGCGCCGGCAGTATTGTTGTCCTTTTGCGCAGAACTTAGGGCCGCAGGCGAACGTGCCTTGGGGCGGGGTACAACCCCCCAGATTGGACACGTCGGTGCCGGCCGCTTGGGCCTCACACTCGTTGTTATAGACTTGGCCGTCGCAGGCGCAGACGGGGTCGATGTTTTTGTCGCACGCCGTGGGGCGCGGCACGCAGGTGCCGGTGCCGTCGTCGGCGCCGCAGATTTGGTCGGGGAACGCGCAGAACTGGCTCGCGGAGCAGGTGATCCCGGTGAACCCGCCGCAATAGTCTCCGCCGCCGGTGCCGCCGGTGTTGTTGCCGCCGGTGTGATTGCCGCCGGTGTTGTGATTGCCGCCGCCGCCTGTCCCCGGGTCGACCGTACCCCCGCACGCGGTGGCGAGGGCGAGGGCGAGGGCCGAGAACGACATGAACACAAGAGAAGCTCTCATGGCATCTCGATATGGCAACCCTCGTACCAGCGGTTGCTTTACAAGGGGGTTGGGGCCGAGCGTTCCGAGGGAGCATGATCCGCCCGTCCGAGTCGGCCGATCTGTGCCATCGCATCTCTCGCGTGCGCGCACGCGGAGCGCATCACGAGCAGTTTTTGCGTATGTCCAGAGATCCCAGGGTTGAACGTGGCTCGTAAAGCGATCGCCTACTCCGGCACGTTGATGCTTCGCAGCTCCGTCCCGCCGGCGTATTCGTAGCTCACGAACGAATCGAACCCCAAGACCAGCACGCCCACCGGCTGATCCGCCGTCACGCGGTGGACACCATCGTTCTGCATCCCCGGCTTCAAATTATCCGGCGCCACCTTGAGCGGATCGATCGAGGGGAATCCGAGCTGACATCGATACACGACGTAATCTGGATCCCGCCCCCGCTCCTCGTCCGTGAGCCCATCCGCAGGTGCGGTCTCACACCCGATCTCCTCGATCGCCGTGTCGTCGAAATACACCGCCGATTTGAACGGGGCGATGATCGTGACGAAATCAAACGCGTATTTGTCCGGCGTCAAGATCACGTACCGATCGCGGAACTGCTCGACCGGAGGCATGATGATGAGGCTCGGATCGCCGCCCGGCAGGCCGCGCTTGACGTTGGCGGCGTCTTGGCTGCCCATCACGCGGGACACCAAGACGGCCTCGGACGCTTGGGCCGTAAAGTCGCCATAGGCGGTGATCTCATAAAAATCACCGCGGTAATTGAGGACGATCTCGTCGTCCGGGGCGGGGAGCGACGTCTTGATGATGGAGCCTTTGGTGGAGGCCGCGATGAAGCGCACGTAATCCGGCTCGGGGGCAGGCTCGATGTCTCCCCCCGCGGCCTTGACCGCCGTGGTCCTCGACGGCGTGTGCGCGATGGCGAACGATTTGCCCGCCGTGCGCAGCGGATCGAGCTGATCTTCCAGGTGATCGGCGCAACAACGACGGTTCGCGAGCTTGTCGAAGTGCGGGGCGTCGGACGCCTCGCTCCCCGAATAAACGACGATGGGCGCGTCCGCCTCGATGAGCGTGCCCGTAAAATCGGCGTTGAAATCGCCCGTCTCCAGGTTGAGCACGTCATACGCGCTGAGCCCGACTTGAATGACGCCCCCCGGCGACGTCTGCTGTACAGGGCCGCCCGCGACCACCGTGGTGGTCGGATGGACGCGCACGGTGGTGTTGGCCTTGGTCCCCACGATGGTGAGGAACGCGCGCAGGTTGATGGGCGAGAGAGGGTTGAAGTTGGTGTTGGGGTTGTCGGTCGCGGCGATGGTCTGCGGCCAGCCCGCGACGACGTAGAGCGGCGTGATGATCCCGTCCTCGGCGGTGAGCGCCTCGCGCGGCTTGAGGAGCGAAGCGTCGTTGGAGAAGACGTTCACGTTGTCGAGCGGGTTGAACTGATAAGCCACCACGGGAAAGTCGGTGACGACCTTGTAGGCGTGGCGGGTGAGCGCGGTGTGCGTGCCGGTGTTGTACTCGCCCGGCGGGCTCCCGTCGACCTCGCGCGGACCCAGCTTGAAGACTTGAAGGTTGTAAGGCGCGATGACCGAGGAGGCGATCTCGACGGGCGCGGGCGCGTCGCCGGGGTTACCGTCGTCTTGGAAGATTTGGACCTTGATCGCGATGTCGGGCTCGGGGTTCGACACGACCACCGCGAACTGCTGCGCCGCCGCGTTGCTCGTGGCGCTGATCATCGCGTTGTCGAGGTCGACCGGCCAATATTCGCAACCCACGTTGCTGCGCACGATGCCCGCGACTTGGCAGAGGTTCTTACAAGCACCCTCGCGGCACGCCATGCCCTTCGTGGTGTCGCACGTGTCGAGCTCGTCCGCGCCCTCCCCGTCGGAGTGGCACTTTTTGACGACCTGCCCATCACACGCGAGCCCGTCCGGGATACACGTCTTGCACTCGTACGTGCTGCTCACGCAGAGCTTGCCCTTGGCCGCGCAGTCGTCGACGTCGGTCCACACCGCCGTCGTCTCGTTGCCCTCGCAGCGCTGGATCTTGCCGAACGCGCAGCGCATCGCCCCCGCCGCGCACGCGGGGTTCGGCACCTCGCCGTGCGGATCGACCCACCGCGTCCCCTCGTCGAAGCAGCTCGCGATCAAGATGCCTGTAAAGGCAAAGGCGGCGATTCGTGCTCTTCCGCGCATGACAAGCCCTTACAGATGAGCGTTGAAGATGTCGAGCGAATAACGCGACATGCCCGTCGGCCGCAGGTGACGATAAAGGAGCTTCCCATAGTCGAAGTCGTCGATGTGCGCGCCATACACCGAGATGCTGAGCGGCCCGGGCGGGAGCGCGGCGTTCGGCAGGTTTTGGATGTTGGGGAGCTTCGCGATCGTGCCTGCGGTGCCCGGCACCGCGATGAGCCAGTGGACGAGGCCATTGCCGCTCTGCACGTCGTACACCACCAAATCGAGCGACGGCACGCTCGGCGGGAACGTGGCTTGAAGATCCTCGCCGTTCCACGCGGTGTTGGCCGCGGGCGTCACCAGCGTGGGCAGGCTCATGAAGCCGCTCATGTCGACCGGCGTCGAGGTGCTGTTCGTGAGCACACGGCCGATGGCCGAGAGCGGCGCCGTGGCCGCTTGGCCCGTAACCGCGCGCGCGTTGGACACGTACACCGAGCCGCTGAGCGCGCCCGTGAGCACCGGCAGACCGATGAAGCTCACGCTGCCTTGGACGGGCAGATACGGTTGCTTGAAGCCCGCCGGCAAGATGGCGTATCCGTCGTTGCCGAGCGTGACGGTGACCGTGGCGCGCAGCCGGTCAGGGCCCTTGGGCCCGGGCGCGGGCGGCGCGATGGTCATCGTGAGCGCTTGATCGAGCGTCTTGTTCATCGCGATGAAGACAGAGTCGGTGAGCGTCTGCGGCAAGATGGGGACACCCTTGACCGCGCCCATCGCGTACGCGGTGAACTTGGGCGGGTTGACCGTCCGGTCCTCGATGCCGGCGAGCGCGTAAATCGACCGGTTGCCCGCCACCATGTTGAGCGAGAAGCCATAGCCGCGCTCGCCCGGGGACAGCTCGGTCACCGCCAAATTGGGGTCGGACGGGAGCTGGAAGACGCCGCCCGGATCGCCCGAGGCCACGAACACGTACGCGGCGCGACGCTCGTTGGGGGCGATGGCAGGAGGGATGTTGTTCCAATCCCCCTTCTTGAACTCGTCCGCGCTCTCCCACACCAGCTCTCCCGTGGCGGTGCCGAGGTTCACGGGCTTTCCGCCTACGGGCGGCGGATCGCCCATCGACGCGCACGCCGGCGAGAGGATGGGATCGAGGTAGGCTGTCACCGTGTCGACCGGCTCGGCCACGAACGAGATGGGGCTGTGGCAATACCCGGTGACCGTGACCGTCTTGGGCGAGGTGAGCGAAGCATCGTTGAAGACCAAGACACCCGAGCTGTCGGCTTGGCCCGTGAGCGCCGTCGCCGCGTCGTCGCCGACGAGCACGTAGGCGCCCGGGATGGGAGAGCCCGAGTAGTTGTCGTAGACGAGCACCTTGAGAGAGCCGTTGAGCGGAGCGCCGGAGAGGCCGCCTTTGTAGCCGTTGTCGCTGTCTTCGTAGGTAAAGGCGTCGAGCACGGAGATGGTCTCGGACCCTTTGGTGACGCGGATGGACTTGGCCCCGGGCGCGCCGGGCGGCACCGTGCAGGTGAGATGGGTGGGCCCGCCCACGACGAGCGACGTGCAAGGCTTGTTGTCGATGAGCGCGACGGTGGTCGCGTCCCACGAGGTGCCTTGTCCGACAATCTCGATGACGGTGCCCCCGGGCACAGGGCCCGAGTCCGGCACGGCGTAGAGCGCATCATAGGTGTAGCCGCCGACGAGGTCGCGCGAGGTGCTCGAGTCCTCGCCGTTTTGGACGCGCACGTCGACGGTGCCTGCTTTGCCGGGCGGCGCCGCGATCTGGACGCGGGTCGGATCGATGGGCACGGCCGTCGCCGGGTCGGCCTCGACGCCGTCGAACCACACGCGCGCTTTGGAGGTGAACCCCTTGCCCTTGATGAGCACGCGCTGGCCGCCGTTGAACGGCCCGTGCGCGGGCTCGACGCCGAGCACCGCGTGCGGGTCGGGCGTCCCCGCGTCTTTTGGGTTCTCGGGCGGGCTCGAATCCGGGGTGTTGATGGGATCGCTCGCGTCGGGCTCGTCCGTCTCGCGGCGGATGCCCTCCGGTGCGATGGCGATGCAAGCGCCGAGGGCGCCGAGGGTCAGGAGGAACGCGGCGCCGGACGCCGCGGCAAGCCAAGGATGATGCGCGCGCACCTGCCTACTTTACGTGAGGATGGCGCCCCGTCAAAGTGCGTTTCTCATGAGCGTGCACATCGAAAAGAACGGGCCTGTCACGACGGTTGTCCTCTCCCGAAAGGACGTGAAAAACGCTGTGGATCGCAAGACCGCCGAGGCGCTCGCGGAGGCGTTTCGCGCGTTCGAGGCCGACGCGAGCGCCAAGGTCGCTGTCTTTACCGGCGATCACGGCACCTTCTGCGCGGGCGCGGATCTCAAGGCGATGATGAGCGGTGACCCCAACCGGGTGATGCCCGACGGCGACGGGCCCATGGGACCGACGCGGATGCTCCTCGACAAGCCCGTGATCGCGGCGATCGCGGGCCACGCCGTCGCGGGCGGGCTCGAGCTCGCGCTGTGGTGCGATCTCCGCGTGGCCGAAGAGGACGCCGTCCTCGGCGTGTTTTGCAGGCGTTGGGGCGTGCCGCTCATCGACGGCGGCACGGTGCGCTTGCCGCGCTTGATCGGCCTCTCGCGCGCGCTCGATCTCATCATCACCGGACGCGCGGTGAGCGCGGCGGAGGCGCTCGGGATGGGCCTCGTGAACCGCGTCGTGCCCAAAGGATCGGCGCGCGCCGAGGCCGAGGCGCTCGCCGCGTCGATCGCCGCGCTGCCCGAGGTGTGCATGCGCCACGATCGGAGGAGCGCCTACGAGCAGGCCCATCGATCGTTCGAGGACGCGATGGCGAACGAGCTCCAGCACGGCATCGCGTCGCTCGCCGGGATCGCCGACGCGGGCCCGGGCGCGTTCCTCGCCCGGCAAAAAGAGAGAAAGCCCGGCGCGTAAGCACGAAATATAAATACGTGTCAATCAGAATCTGCGCTCGTTTGCGCGGGCGCGGGGAGCAGCGCCGTGAGCCATCCAAAGGCGGCGGCGACGTCGGCGTTATTTCCACCCCACTCACGGAGGGCCTCGACAGCGCTCCTCCATTCTTCGGTCGCGAGCGCTTCGCTCGCCCGAAGCTCCTCGATGAAGATCGCCCGGAGCTCCGCCGTCGGCGTCTCTTTGTAGATCGTGAGCGCGGGGGCATAAGCCCTCTCTCCCAGCGTGAGCCGAACGATGCGCCGGTAATGGCCGGGGTCGCGCTCGCGCGTGTGATCGATGGCGCGGGCGCGGATCGCGGCGCGGAGCATCGCCTCCGTGACGCGCGCTCCGATCGCGGCGTCTCCCGCCCTCTCGGCCGCGCGCGGGATCGATCGGAGGCGATTCACGATCCGGGACTCATCGCTCTGCCCGAGCGCCGCCGCGAGCGACGGGAGGAGCCCCTCGTGACGCGCGAGCGCGACCACGAGATCGGGATAGAGCTCGGGCCTCCCGTACGAGGTGCGGTTCGTCAAATAGTGCTGGATCGCCCTCTCTTCGTGCGCCGAGAGCGAGGCCTTCACGGCGAGGCGCCGGAGGAGCCCGACCCAAAAGCTCATCGGCAAATTGCCGGTCGTCAGCGCGTCATACGCTTTGGAGAGGTCGTGTTGGTCCACTGCCTCTCCGCGGAGCGATCGCTCGATGAGGGTATAAACCTTCGTGGGGAGAGGGGCTGTCTCGGCGGGGGCGGGCTCGGGCGCCTTGGGCAGCGCGATGCCCTTCTGCGCCTCGCCGCCCGCTTGGCGCACGAGGGCGTGATAAAGGTCCTCCTCGGCTTCGAGCGAAGGGTCCTTTCGCCGGAGCGCCTCGATCGCCCGGAGCGCCTTTGGGCTCTTGCGCGACGGCTGCGGCGCCGGATGAGGCAGGAGGTTCAAAGGCCCTTCGTCGAGCGGGTAATAGGCCGCGATCCTGAGCGCGGCGAGCCTCGCCGTGCGGCTCGCCCGGCGGCGCGTGAGGACCTGAAGGACCGCGTCCGGGTCCGGTGAGAAGAGGTAGCCTCCCTCCGTCGCGTCGACGAGGCGCAGCCGAGCGTGCTTTACACAGTCCTCACACCCGCTCGATTTGGCGGCGACCCAATCGAGCACCACGTCGAAGCGATCGACCAGCGCGAGCATCCGCGCCGGAGGGACGTGGGCGCCGTAAGGGGGCAGCGCGTACATCACTTGATGTTCGAGCCCGTGATCGTCGAACGGCTGGCCGTTGCGCGTCGAGGCGTTCGCGGCGGCGACGAGCAGCTCGGCGACCTCGGCGCTCATCGGCTGCTCCTCGACGGTGGCCATCGCGACCTCCGAGGCCATGTATTCACCGAGCGCGGCGGCGGCCTTCAGCATGGCCTCCAGCCCTTGTTCGCCAAAGCTCTTGACCCACGCGATGCCGAGCAGCGTAATGTCGTCGCTGAGCGCGCGGGCGTCGCGCACCGGGATGCCTCGCACCAGCCGATACGCGACCTCCCCAAACACGCCTTCCCCGCGCCACTCATCGTCGAAGGCGGCCCGCAGCCGCGCGGGGTCCCCGCTCGCGAGCGCGGCGAGCGCGGCCGCCTCACGGCTCAACGCGGGGCTCTCCGTCGCGGGCACCGGGAGGCCCAATGAGCGGCAATACGCTTCGACGAGGCCGCTCTCCTCCGCGCTCACCGCCTTTGTCTCCCGCCCGAAGGGCTCTGTGCCGTCGTCGTACCAAAAGCCCTCGTGGATCTGCTCGGGCTCGCCTTTGTCCGCCAAAGGGAGCTTGATCGAAGCCGCGATGTCGTCGCAAAATGCCTTGAAAATGGCCTCGATCGCGCTGAGCTTGGATTTGGCGGCGACGTAGAGGTGATACCCCACGAGCTCGTCGGTCTTGGCGACGGCGAGGAGCTTGCGCGCGATGATGTCGCCCGAGGCGTCGCGCAGGTACACCACCTGTTTGTTCGCGTCGGCCGCGTTGATCACGGTCGAGGCCGCGTTGCAGCCGTCGTCGAGCGAGAGGCAGGTCCCGAACGGGACGCCCATCCGCAGCACCTCGACCGGATCCTGCTCCACCGCGATCACGTGCTTCGCGCCGTCGATCATCACCTCGCGCGAGCGCTCGGCGAGCCAGGCGTCGACGTCGAAGCGCGCGCGGGCGGCGCGGATCCACGCGTGGTTCTTTTGCAGATCGCGCTTGACGCGCTTTCCCTCCGACGAGGTGCGGAGCACGAGGCTCAAGAGATCACGATTCTTGTCGAGCGTCAGATAAAAGCGGATCGCCGCGCGGAGCCCGGGGCTGAGCGTCGCCGCGCGGATCCCGAGGGCCTCGTCGAGCACGCGCAGGAGCAGCCGATCGAGCGTCTTCTCGTAGGCCTGGCCGTAGAGCTCGCCGATGCGCTCTTCGAGCCTCCGCGCGGTCCACGCGGGGCCCGGGCGCTCGACGAGGCCCGCCTCGATGCGCGACAGGCGCTCTCGCTGCGCGTCCGTCCTTTCGGCGAGCGACGCGAGGAACGCGCGCTCGCGATCGATGCTCGCGGATCGTTCGAATTCGGAGCGGAGCTTCTGCGAGATCGCGACGGGCAGCCCGGCGAGGGCCGTGAGATGAACGAACCTGTCGAGGAGCGCGTCGTCGCCGAGGAAGTCCGCGAACGCGGGGAACTGCCTGCGCCCCTCGCCCAAAGGCACCTCGGTGAGCGCGCGCGACAGCTCCGCGGCCTCTCCCGGCCTCCTCTCGAAGAGGGCGAGCGTCGCGTCGAACCGCGCGATGACCGCGGCGGAGGACCTCTCATTGACGCTCTTGGGCCTTTGCACCAAACACGCCGCGAGCAAGATTCGATCGTCCCACCGCGCGCCGCCGTGCGCCAAAAAGGTCTTGGGCGAGATGGGCAGAGGCGCCCCCATCGCCTCATAATGAGGCGCGAGCCGAGACACCCAATCGGCGTACGAGGCCGCGGCGCCCGCGTCACCCTTGAAGGCCGAGAGGTCTTTGCCCTTGCCGAGCGCGACCAGCGCGCGCACCCTCTCGGGCGCGAGCCCCCCCGCGATGAGGTCCGCGACGAGCGCCGGATCAACGTCTTTGGGCAGCTCGCTCACGACGAGCGCCTCATCGAGGGTGAGCGCCTTGCCCGCGGCGCGCTTGATCGCTTGTTCGAGGAGGGCGAGGCCGCGCTCGATGGATGAAGGGGCCACGTCGAGCGGGCCGCCCCCGCGCGGGCGGGGCGAGAACATGAGCGTATAGAGCGCGAAGAAGCGTTTGACGCGCTCGTCGAGGTGAGGGCTCTTGGGCGGCTCCATCGCCGCGATGAGCCGCTCTCCCTCGGCCTGGACGAGCGCTTCGAGCGGCAACGAGGCGTCGGGCGCGCTCGCGTGCTCGCTCGTGCGCTCCCTCGTGTCATGGACGCCGAAGAGCGTTTTGATCGCGTGCGACACGGCCTTTGCCCTTCGCCTCCCCGTGAGCTTGGCCGCGGCGGCGAGCGCGTGCGTCGCGTCGACGGCGGCGCGCGATCGCGGCGGCTCGTCACGGTCGAGCCACGTGAGGATTTCGGTGAGGAGCCTCCGCGCATGGGCCCGCTCCGCGCGCGCGCGGTGGCGCACGAGGGCGATCGCGTCGCGGGCGGCGCGCTCCGCGTCACGCCCGTGGATCAGCGCGGCGATCGCGAGCGCGCGATCGAGCCACGCGCCCGGATCCGCCGGGGCTTCTCGCGCCTTCACGAGATCGCCGAGCGCGCCGATCAACCGGCGCTTGTGCTCGATCCACGCGGCGTCGAGCGCGCCGTAGCGGCGAAAGAGGTTGGGCGCCGAGAGCGCGAGCGCGCGCAGCGGAGGGGCCGACTCGATCACCTTGAGATCGCGCTGCGCCGTCGCGAGCAGCGCCGCGTCGATCGACACCGGCGTCTCCGTGAGCCCGAGCGCCGCGCGCACGACGTTGATGGAAGGCGCTCCCTCCCGGCACGCCTCGACGAGCGGGCGAGGGTCGCGCGCGGGGCGAGGCGTGATGAGATAAACCCCCTCACGACAAACGATCGCCGGCTGCTCCAAGCGGTGAAGCCGGGAGAGCCTGCGCTTGAGATCGATGACGTCGGGATCGGCCTTGCCCACGGGGACCCGAGGTTAGCGCACAATCGTCGCGGGTCACGACGCCGCGTTCGCGGGTCGCTCGATCAAGCCGAGCGCCGCCAGCGGATCCGCGAGGTCGGGCGGTAACGGCGCCTCGATCGTGAGCGGCGAGGGCCCTTGGAGCGTGATGCTCGCGGCGTGGAGCGCGATGCGATGGAGCCCCGCGCGCTCGCGCAACATGCGGTTGATCTCGCCCCGGCCATAGTTGACGTCGCCCGCGATGGGGTGGCCGATGTGCTTCAAATGCCGGCGAATCTGGTGGAATCGGCCCGTCTTGGGCCGCACCTCCACGAGCGAGAAGCGCCTGCCTTCGAGATGGCTTTGGGGCTCCGTCACCGCGACGCGCCGATAATGGCTCACCGCCGGGACCCTCGGGCCGCCCTCGTCCCTCGGCACCGGATGATCGATGACGCCCTCGGGCTCGGGCACGCCGCGCACGAGCGCGAGATATCGTTTCTCGATCAACCCCTCTTCCCACGCCCGCCCGAGCGCGCGCGCGCGGTCTGCGTCGAGCGCGAAGAGGAGCACACCGCTCGTCCCCCGATCGAGGCGGTGAACCAAGAACACCGGCGCTCCCGCCACCTCGCGCGCGAGGTCCGTCGCGACCACGGCGTCGCGCGCCATCCCCCGGTGCACCGCGAGCCCCGAGGGCTTGTCGAACGCGATCAGGTGATCGTCGCGGGAGAGCACCTTCATCATGATGCCCTCTATCACGGGCCCGCGATCACGAGAAGGTGCGCAGGATCGCGAGCTGTAGCCCCACGTTGACGGGCTGTCCCTGGCCGAGCCAGCGAATCGGCAAATCGCCCGCGAAGCTGCCCCATACGCGCCAATCGGCGGTGATGGCATAACCTCCCGAGAGCCCGAGCCGGGTCGCCGCCCGGCCCGTGCCCGGCGCGCGCGATCCGTTGAGCGACGCGCTGAGCTCCGCGTTGTAGGCGAGCGTCCCCATGAGCACGACGCCGCTCGCGAACGACCACCCCGCGGCGCCGAACGCGCCGATCTCGACGCCGCGCTGCTCGCGGAGCGACGGGAGATACCGCACCTCGCGCCACGTCACCGTGCCCGTCGCGCTCATCACGAACCCTCCCAACGTCTTCTCGACCGAAAACGCGGCCGAGAGCGCGAGCGCGCCTGTGCCCGTCGCGTCCGTCGCGAGCGGCTTTTTGGCGCTCTCGGGCGCGACCCCGCTCGGGACGACGATGGATGTCGAGAGCGCGAGTCCGGGCAGCCGCTCGCTGGATTGGGTGAATTCGAAGCGGCTCCCGAGCCTCAAATCGCCGAGGCCGCCGCCGATCTCGGAGAGGCTCGTCACCTTGCGGTAGGTCTCCACGAACGGCATCGAGAACCAGAGCTGCAGATGCGGGCCGAGCCGGATCGCGCCCGCGACGTCTTGTTGGAGCCCCACCTCGACCGCGCCTTTGGGGCTGATGAAGCGCCGGTCCGCGTCGAACGAGCCTGTCACGAACGTGGTTTGCGTGACGAGCGCCACGGCGCCCTCTTCTTGGATCAACAAACGAACGGGGGAGAGCGCGCTCGCCGCCGCGCAACAGGCTTGTGCGCGCGCGAGGGCAGGGGAGGCGACCGCCCCGAGGACAAAGGCTATCGAGAGGAGGTGACGGGGCTTCACGGGATCTGGAGCGGGAGGACGACGTCGTCGGTGACGGCGCCCGACACGCTCGTTCGAAGCTCCCAGAGGCCCGGCATGAAGAGGCCGATTTGCTCGACGCGATAGACCCCTTGGCCCACGGGCACGATCGTGGGCTCGGTCGAGGTGCCGTGTCCCATCGACGGCATCCACGGCAACACGTCGAGCGTGAGATCGCCGGGAGCCTCGCCGCCCGCGCCGAGGAACGTGAGCTGGGCCGTGATGATCCCGCGCTCGGGCGGCTGGGGCGAGGTGCGGAGCTCCACGGTGAGCGCGCCCGAGCCGCTGGTCACGGTCGCCAAAGGCTCCTCGGGGAAGGTGCCGTCCCCCGCGCCGGGCGCGTCGCAGCCCGCGAGCGCGAGGGCCAACACCGCGAGCGCCGAGGTGGCTTTGGCCCGGCTCACGGCACGTCCACGTAGAAGGCGCCGTGGCCGTGGGGCGTGCTCTCCGAAGCGCCCTCTTCGCAGATGCCATAAAGGTGGAAGCGCACGGTCCAGCGGCCCGCCGCGTTGAACTGCACGGGCGCGATGTCGTAGGCGCCCTCGCCCTTCTCGACGGCCGTGCCCGTTTGGGGAGCGGGGGTGTGGTGGTCGAGGAACGCCTCGATGAAGGGGTCCGCGCCGAGGGCGGGTGTCCCGTCGTTTTTGTAGGTGAGCTTCAGGGTGAACGTGATGTCCTTGTTTTGGGCCACCTCGGTCGACGACCACGCCATGTGGTATTTGCACTCGTCGTCGTCACCCTCGCTGTTGTACATGGTCGCGCCGTATTCGTCGCCGCCGTGCTCGTGATCGCCGCCGTGCCCGCCTGTGCCTGCGCCGCCCGTGCCCGCGCCGCCGGTCCCGCCGCCCATGCACGCGGCGGGGTCGACCACGATCACGTTGCTGCCGCAGTGCGCGTCTTCAGGTCCTTTGACCGGGCCGCCCGGCGTGCTCGAAGAGGAGCAGGCGAAGAGCGCGGCCGAGAAGAACAAGGTGACGAATCGTCGTTTCATGATGCCTCCAAGCGAGGCCGATCTAGCCCGGATCGCGCGCCCGGGAATGCGTCACGTTGTCGCAGGCCGCGCGCGGCGTGCTATAGGTCGGTGCGATGCGCTTCTTTTTACGTGCTTTTGGGCTTGTCTCGGCGGCGTCATGGGCCCTCTCCGCGGCGTCGTGCGGCGGCGGCGACTGCGTCGAGGACCAGCCCCAGGGCTGCGCGCCCCTCTATGAGCCCACGTTCGACAACGTGTTTGAAAAGACCCTCTCCACCACGTGCTCGGCCGGGTCGAGCTGCCATTCGTCGTCGTCCGCGCAGGGCGGGCTCACGCTCGACGACATCGACGCTGCGTATCAAGGGCTCACGGGCGGCCTCGTCACGGCCGGGGACGCGTCCTGCGGTGAGCTTGTTTCGCGCCTCTCGGGCGCCGACCCCGCGACGCTCATGCCCCCTGGCCAAAAGCTCTCGGACGCCGAGCGCTGCGCCGTCGAGACGTGGATTCGGAACGGAGCCAAACGATGATCGCCCGCGCCGTCAAGGGGGTCATCCCTTCGGTCTTCGCCGCGACGCTCCTCGCCGGAGGCGGCTTTGGCTGCTCGGACGAGACGGGCGTCGCGGGCGGGCCGCCGCTCACCAAAGACGAGCTCTTGAGCCCCGAGAGCTGCAAGAAGTGCCACCCCGACCATTACAAGGAGTGGTCGGGCAGCATGCACGCGTACGCGGCCGACGATCCGCTCTTCTTGGCGATGAACGCGCGCGGCCAGCGCGAGACGGGCGGCACGCTGGGCGACTTCTGCATCAACTGCCACGCTCCCATGGCCGTTCGGGAGGGCGCCACCACCGATGGGCTCAACGCCGCCGAGCTGCCGAAGCACCTCAAAGGGGTCACGTGCATCTATTGCCACAGCGTCACCGAGGTGACGGGCACGCACAACGCCCCTCTCACGCTGGCGGACGACGGCGTGATTCGCGGCGGGATCGCGGAGCCCATCGAGACGGGCGCGCACAAGTCCCAATATTCTTCGCTCCACGACCGCAGCAAGCCCGAGTCCGCGTCGCTCTGCGGGAGCTGCCACGACATCGTGACGCCGCTCCAAGCGCACATCGAGCGCACGTTCGAGGAGCACAAGAACACCCTCTTCGCGAGCGAGCAGACGCTCCTCACGTGCGGTCAATGCCACATGACGGGCCGCGACGGGCTCGCCGCCGACGTCGACGGCGTCCCGCTCCGCAAGGTCCACGCGCACACGTTCGAAGGGGTCGACACGGCGCTCATCGACTTTCCCGAGAAGGACAGCCAAAAGGCGCTCGTCCAAAGCTCGCTCGACACCACGCTGCAAGCCGAGCTCTGCGTCAAGGTGGTGGGGAGCGCGGTGACGCTCGAGGTGGTGCTCGACAACGTCGGCGCGGGCCACTCGTTCCCGAGCGGGGCGGGGCAGGACCGGCGCGCGTGGGTCGAGCTCTCGGCGTCCCTCAACGGCGCTGTGATCTACGAGAGCGGCGTCGTCGCCGACGGGGAGGACGTGCTCGCCGCGGCCGATCCCGATCGGTGGGTGATCCGCGACTGCGGCTTCAACGAGGTCGACAATCCCACGCACAACTTCTGGGAGATGGCGAGCTACGACTCGAACCTGCTCCCCGGCCCTGTGACCAATCAAATCACCGATCCGCTCTTCAAGCTCACGCACGCTCACCGCACGTTCCCGCGGCCCGCCTCGATGCCCTCGTCGCTCCCGCAAAAGCCTGATCAGGTGACGTTGCGCGTGCGGCTCATCCCCGTCGGCTACGACATCTTGGACGATTTGATCGCGACGGGCGATCTCGACCCCTCGTTCAAGGCCAAGATGCCTATCTTCACGCTCAAGGCCACCGAGGTCACGTGGACGATGGATAAGGCGAAGCCCATCCCCCATCCGGGCGTGGACCTCTCGTGTGTGTCGAATGGCATCCTCGTCGATCCGACCGACCCGAGCGCGGTCGTCCCCGCGCCCGAGCACATGATCTGCTCGCCGTAGGGAAGGGGCCTATTCGCCTTCGCCGGAGGCAATTTCGGCCTCGATCGCCTCCCATTCGATCATCCACCCATCGATCTTCTTTCCGAGATCGGCCTCCTCGGCGACGAGCTTGTCGACCTCGGCCTGAGGGGTCTTGGCGAAGAAGCCGTCCTCGGCGTAGGCGTCGTGGATGGCCTTCTTGCGCGCTTCGGCGGCCTCGATGGCGGCGACCACCTTGTCGCGCTTACCGGGCAGCTCCTTTTGGCGGTTGCGGCGGCGCTTCTGCTCCTCCCACGAGGCGGTCTGCGCGGCGTCCGTGCCCCCGGATTTGCCTTGTTGCTTTTGATCTTTGGCCTTTTGCAAGACCACCTCGGCGTCGAGGTGATCGTCGCCGCAGCGGGCCAGATATTCGTTGTACGTCCCCGGGAAATCGTTCGGGCCTTGGGGCGTGATCTCCACGATGCGCGTCGCGATCGACGAGACGAAGTGACGATCGTGCGAGACGAGGAGGATAGTCCCTTCATAGGCGTTGAGCGCGGCGATGAGCGCGTCGATCGCCTCGATGTCCAGGTGGTTCGTGGGCTCGTCGAGCACGAGCACGTTGGGCCCCTCGGCCATCAAGCGGCCGAACACGAGCCTCGCCGCCTCGCCGCCGGAGAGCGTGCCAATCTTCTTGTGGACGTCCTCGCCCGAGAAGAGCACGCGGCCGAGGTGCCCGCGCACGAACGCCGTGCCCTCTTTGGGCTTGGCGGCCCACAAGAAATCGAGGGCCGTCATCTCGGGATCGGCCAAAATCTCGCGGTGGTCCTGCGCAAAATAACCCACCTTCACCTCGTGGCCCCAACGCACCTCGCCCTCGTCCGGGTCGAGCGTTTGGACGAGGATCTTGAGCAAGGTGGATTTGCCGATGCCGTTCGGCCCGATCACCGCGAGCTTCTCACCTCGCCTCACCGAGACTGAGACGCCGCGGAGCACCACGTTGTCGCCATAGGCCTTGTGGATCCCCTCGATGGCGAGCACGTCACGGCCGCTCGGCCGCTCTTGGACGAACTGGAACCGGGGTGATCGGCGCGACGTCTCGGGCAGCTCCTCGACCTCGATCTTCTCGATTTGCTTGAGCTTGCTCTGGGCTTGCCGGGCCTTGGACGCCTTGTATCGAAACCTGTCTACGTATTCTTGCTTGTGGGCGATGACGGCTTTGGTCTTCTCGATCTCGGCCTCTTTTTGCTCGATGAACGCCTCTTTTTGGGCCTCGAACGCGGAGTAGTTGCCGGTGTAGAGCGTGATGGTGCCCCAATCCACGTCGAGGACGTGGCTCGCCACGTTGTCGAGGAAGCGCCGATCGTGGGAGATCACGATGACCGTGCCCTCGTGGCGCGACAGGAACTTTTCGAGCCATCGAATCGAGACGATGTCGAGGTGGTTCGTGGGCTCGTCGAGGAGGAGCACGTCCGAGCCGCCGACGAGCACCTGCGCGAGCAGCACGCGCAGCTTGAAGCCGCCGGAGAGCGTGCCGAGGGCCCTCCTTTGGATGGCGACGGGGATGCCGAGGCCCTCCAAAATAAAGCTCGATCGGGCCTCCAACGTATATCCGTCGAACGCGCGTACGCGCTCTTCGAGCTCGGCGAGGCGCGACGGATCGCCTTGTCCCGCCGCGATCGCGCGCTCTTCTTCGAGCGCGCCCCACACCGCCGCGTCGCCGCGCATGGCCACGTCGAGGATGGGCTCGTCGTCGTCCATGAAGCGGTCTTGGCGGAGCACGCCGAGCCTCGTGCCGCTCGGCATCACCACGTTGCCTTCGCTCGCGGGCTCGTCGCCGGCGAGGATGTTGAGGAACGTGGTCTTGCCCGAGCCGTTCGCGCCTACGAGGCCGTAGCGCGAGCCGGGGTTGCAGCGGAGCGTCGCTCCTTCAAAGAGCGAGCGCGCGCCGTAGGCTTTAGCGAGGTTGTTCGTCGCGAGCATGGGCGCGTGTGTCCCTCTTGGCCGACTGAATGGCAAGGTGCCATGAAGTGCCTGCGCCGAGGGTCATGTAGGATTGGGGCGGGCGAAGATCAGCGCCGGAGAGCATCGCCAGATCCTTCCTCTTGATAGGCGGGTTGTACGGCACCGGGTCATGAAGCAAGATGGCGCTGATCTCGCGGCTCCCCTTCGTGTAAGAGGCGTAATCTTCGTGGGTGCAACCGATCTTCGGCCCAAAGGACGCCCAAATCTCTTCTGGAGACCCATAAACGACGTTGGCGATCGTCACCTCACCCATGATCGCGGAGGTGGGAGCGGAGGCATAAACGGTGATTTTGCAGCCCGCCCATCGTTGGGGGAAGAGCTTCCTGATCTCGACCTGCTTCTCCCCCGCGAGGATCTTCTCGGCGTAACGAGGCTTGATGCTCATAAGGAGGGCATCACCTCCAAACGCATCGAGCTTTGGATGTTTGCTCGCCGCGGCCTCCACCACCCGAGACGCGGGGGCCGAACATCGAAGCTCCTCATCGAAGAGTCGATATTGAACGTTCGCGCGGGACGCGTTCTCGAAGCCAAATGATTGAAAGAAGCCTTGCCGGTGGTGCCAGAGGCTCTCGGGCAGCGTGAAGTGAATCTCCTCCGCGCCGCTCCGGCGGGCCTCCATCGCCATCAACGAAAAGAACATCTCACCGATGCCTTTGTCCTGGAACGGATCGAGCACACGCAGGTTGCAGAACTTGGCATGTTCCCCCTTCTTGAGGACCGCCGACGCGACAGGCTCTGAGCCAACGTACGCGACGAACGCGCTCCTCGACGAGGAGAGGCCGGGGGCGACCTTCTTTTCGAGCCACCGCCGGATGCCGGGATACGACGCCTCCATCGGCGCGAGGAGGCTGAGGAGCGCCCTCCAGTCGTCCGTCGCGCGCAGGTGATCCGAGGGAGAGAGCGCGACCACGCGGATCTCGCTGCTCGCTTCTTCGCGTGGTGTCCCAGAGAAATCGTGCGTCGAGAAGAGGGATGTCTGCATGATGCCGCCTCTATGCTCTCTTTGGCGCGACGGAGCGGGTCTTGGGGTCGACCTCCACCGTCTCGGGCCATTTCCCGAAGAACTTGGAGAGCTGGAGCTGTTGATCGTTGTAAGGGTCCGGTGCCTTCTCTTCGCCCCCCTTGTCTTTCTCGGCGTCCTCCGACATACGGTAAAACGTGAGCTTGGCGAGCTTCTCGCCGTCTCTGAGGTTTACGTCGATCGCGTGCCCGCGCACTTCGAAGATGAGCGGAGTGCCAGTCTTGTCGTCGCTGCGGTCCCGCCCAAAGAACGGGTGCACGAACCCGGCGTAGTGGATCCGAATCTCTCCGATCGTCTCGTCGATGGCCTTACAATAGACAGCGATCCCCTTGGGCACGGCGATCTTCTCTTTGGACCTCAAGATGTAAAAGCGATCTCCCTCGATCTGGAGCCGTTGATGCTCGTCAGCTTCTTCGAGCTTCCAGTAGTCGCAAGGGTCGGGAGGAGTATCGGACCTCCACAACGGGACAGGTTTGTGATCTTTCTTCCCATCAGCGCGGAACGCGGCTGCTTTGGCTCCGCCGCACGAGACAGGGCTTAGATCGACCGAGAGGGTTCCATCCTCCGAGGTGGTGTCTTTGAGGAGCGCGTGATACGCCGCGGTCCCTCGCACTTCGACGTCCTCCGGCCGGCCGCAGAAGAAGCGCAGTTGAGAGACCGCGATACCCGGCTTGACGATGATTTGAAAGGTGATGGGCGTGATCTCGAGGAACATCTCGCCCGTGCCCGTGCCTGCTCCCTCGGGGGTAAACCCCTCGTAGCTATCCATCCCGTCGACGATGAGCCTCGCGAGGACGTCGACCCGCCCGACAGAGCTCTTCGCGGTGGCTTGGCCATGGATGGGGCTCTCTTTGAGGGCGCCTGCATAAAGTGACTCTTGGGTCTTGAAGAGATAGGTCCTCATCGGATCGAGGACGAAGGTGCCATTCGCCTCTCTCTTCAGTGATTCGACGAGGCCAGCGCTCTTGACCTTATGGAGGTAGCGGTCCTCGCCAAACGGCTTTACCGAGCCGTGCGTGAGCTCATAGGCCTCCTCCGAGAGATGGAGGTCGATCGAAGAGTAATCAATCGCATCAAGGGAGGCCCCTTTGATATATTCTTCTCGGACCAGCGCTGTCATCTGCTTCTTCGACAGCACCCCAGGGATCCAGTCGTCCCAAGGTCTCTTCTCGGCCAAGCTCATATCCTCTCTCGTCCTCGCGCGTGGGGTGAACGAGCGTACCTGTAGCGGCTGAAGAAGTCGAGAGGGATCCCCCACGCGTGAGCATTCCCACAAGCCGGCATTTGCCGCTAAAGTCGCCCAACATGGTGTCCCGCGACAAGCTCGACGAGGTCCTCCGCACCGCAAAGCACGCCCGATGGCGTGTCGAGACCGTGGCGCGCGTCGGCCGCAAGCTGGGCATGCACAAGAGCATGACGCTCCCCGGGCTCAAGCTCCTCGCGACCGAGCTCGCCCGCGGCAGGGCCAATCCATCGCTCATCTTCCGCTTCTTTTCGCTCACCGATCCCGACCGCACCGCGGTGATCCAAGCGGGGCTCCCCGGGCGCAAGGACCTCGGCGCCGACGAGATCAAGCGCATGAGCTACGGCGCCATCAACGCGGCCATGGACCACGTCGCGGCGGCGCTCAAGAAGCGCGGCATCGGCAAGGGCACGACCGTCATCGCGTCGATCAAGAACCGCGTCGAGGCCGTGGTCGTGCAAGCCGCGGTGGGCCGCGCGGGCGCGTCGGTCGTCACCGCGTCGTGGCGATCGACCGCGCCCGAGCTCGAATACCTGGCCAACCACTCGGGCGCGCGCGCGATCTTCTTCGACGCCGACATCGAGGGCACGATCCGCGATCTGCTCGCCAAGGTGCCCGCGATCTCGCCCGGGCGCGCGTTCTCGATCGGCGGCGCGGTCACGGGCTTCGCGGCGATCGAGGACCTCTACGCCGAGCGCGGCAGCACCGACGAAGACCACAGCAAAGACGCGGCCGTCGTGATGTACACCTCGGGCACCACGGGCAAGCCCAAGGGCGCGTCGCGGAGCCTCCAGCGCGACGCCATGGCGTACGCGCTCTCGTTCGTGGAGCACACGCCGATGCAGCTCGGCGAGGTCCACCTCACGGTGTGCCCGCTCTATCACGCGACCGCGTTCGGCTTCACGGGCATCACGTTCCTGCTCGGCGGCACCGCGGTGATCATGGCCGAATACCGGCCCGAGAGCTTCCTCGCCGCGGTCGAGCGCTATGGCATCACGTCGTCGGCGATGGTGCCGACCATGATCCATCGGCTCCTCGATCAAGGCCCGGACACGCTCAAAAGAGCTGATCTGTCGTCGCTCCGCGCCATCTTCTCGGGCGGCGCGCCGCTCCCCGGCTCGCTCGCGATCGAGGCGATGAACGCGCTCGGCGATAAAATCTACAACTTCTACGGCGCGACCGAGACGGGCCTCGTCACGCTCGCGACGCCCGACGATCTGCGCGCCTCGCCCGGCACCATCGGCCGCGCGCTGCCGGGCAACGACGTTCGCCTCGTCGATGAGCAGGGCCGCGACGTGCCTGAGGGCCAGGTCGGCGAGCTCTACGCGCACAACACGATGCTCGTCACGTACCACGCGGACGCGGACGCGACGAAGCGATCGATGCTCGATCGGTACTTCTCGGTCGGCGATCTCGCGCGGCGCGACGCGGCGGGGCGGTATCACATCGAGGGCCGCAAGCGCGACATGATCATCTCGGGCGGCGTGAACGTGTACCCGGCCGAGGTCGAGGCCGCGATCGAGGCGCACGCCGCGGTCGCCGAGGTCGCGGTGGTGGGCGTGCCCGACAAAGAGTGGGGGGAGCGCGTGCGCGCGTTCGTCGTGCGGAGGCAAGGCGCGGAGGTCGACGGCGAGCAGATCAAGGCCCACTGCCGCGCGCGCCTCGCGTCGACCAAGGTGCCGCGCGACGTGGTCTTCCTCGACGCGCTGCCGCGCAACCCCACGGGCAAGATTTTGAAGCGCGAGCTTCGAACGATGGAGATCGCATGAGCGGTGACGTCAAACGAGTGGGCCTCTTGACCGGGCGCGAGCGGAGCTTCCCCGACGCGCTCATCGCCGAGGTCGCGCGGCGCGGCGAGGGCGTGGTCGCCGAATACGCGAAGGTCGACGCGACGTACGTCGACGGGCCGCTGCCGTACGACGTGATCGTCGATCGGATCTCGCACGAGGTGACGTGTTACCAGCCCGTGCTCAAGCAGGCCGCGCTCTACGGCGCGCGCGTCATCAACAACCCATTTTGGCGCATCGCCGACGACAAGTTCTTCAACACCGCGCTCGCGCAGCGGCTCGGCGTCGCCGTGCCGAAGACCGTGGTGTTGCCTTCGAGGTCGTACGTGGAGGGCGTGTCGGCCGAGACGCTCCACAACCTCGCGTTCCCGATCGACTGGGAGGGTGTCGTAAAAACCCTTGGTTTCCCGATGTATTTGAAGCCTCATTGGGGCGGCGGCTGGCGCCACGTCACGCGCGTCGGGTCGCTCGAAGAGCTGTGGCGCGCGTACGATCAGACGGGCGAGCTCACGATGATCGCGCAGGAGTCGATTGAATGGACCGCGTACGTGCGCTGCATCGTGATCGGCCGCGAGCACGTGCGACCCGCGCTGTGGGACCCGCGCAAGAGCCACTTCGATCGGTACACCTCGGCCGCCGAGAGCATGCCGGGGCTCTCCGACGATCTCGTCGCCCGCGCCTGCGAGGACGCGCGCAAGCTCTGCCGCGCGCTCGGGTACGACATGAACACGGTCGAGCTCGCGATCAAAGACGGCGTCCCGTACGCGATCGACTTCATGAACTCGGCGCCCGATTTCGACATCACCTCGCTCGGGCCCGATCACTTCGCGTGGGTGGTGGGCCAGATGGCGAGCCTCGTCATCCGGCTCGCGAAGGAGCCCCGCCCCGAGCCCGCGCTCACCGCCGCCGCGATGCTGGGGTAGCCCCGTAGTCCCGCGCTCGGATCGGTGCTATCCCGCTCCGCGTGCGGGACCCGTACGATGTGCTCGGCGTCGATCGCTCAGCGACGCAGGACGAGATCAAGAGCGCGTATCGCAAGCTCGCGATGCTCCATCACCCCGACAAAAACCCGGGGAACGAGGGGGCGCAGCAGCGCTTCAAAGAGATCAACGCCGCGTATCAGATCCTCGGCGACCCCGAGAAGCGCGCCGCGTTCGACCGCTACGGCCCCTCGGTGATGGGCGCGGCGGGCGGCGGCGCGGGCCCGTACGGCGGCGCGCCGTTCGACGTGTCGAACCTCGATCTCGACGGCATCTTCGGCGATCTGCTCGGCGCGCTCGGCATCAAGGTCGGCGGCGGCGGCGTGCTCCAAAAGGAGATCCGCGTCTCGTTCGAGGAGGCCGCGTTCGGCTGCCAGAAGGACATCACCTACGATCGCGTCGAGGCGTGCGGCGAGTGCAGCGGCTCGGGATCCGAGCCCGGATCGGCCACGGAGCGGTGCCCCGCGTGCAACGGCCGCGGGCGCGTGCGCTACCAACAGGGCGTCTTTCCGATCGCCATCGAGCGGCCCTGCTCGCGCTGCCGCGGCAGCGGTCGTGTCGTCGTGAACCCGTGCAAAGCGTGCCGCGGCGCGGGGCTCCGCAGCGTCGAGAAGACGCTCACGGTCACCCTCCCCGCGGGCGTCGAGAACGGCGCCACGCGCACGGTCGAGCGCGCGGGCAACGCGGTGCGCGGCGATCGGCCGCCCGGCGATCTCGAGCTCGTGATCCGCGTCTCGCCGCACGAGTTCTTCCGCCGCGTGGGCGACGACGTCGTCTGCGCGCTGCCCATCACGTTCACGCAGGCGACGCTCGGCGGCGAGGTCGAGATCCCGACGCTCGAAGGCAAAGGCAAGCTGCGCATCCCCGCGGGCACGCAGCCCGGCACCATCCTGCGGGTGAGGGGCAAAGGCGTGCCCCATCGCATGTCGGTCGGGCGCGGCGATCAGCTCGTCGAGGTGACGGTCGAGGTGCCGACGGCGCTCACCGAGGCGCAGCGCGCGCTCGTCGAGAAGCTCGCCGAGGAGCTCGGCGAGACGGTGCAGCCGCAGCGAAAGACCTTTATGGAGAAGCTCAAAGACCTCTTCGGGTCGAGCGATTGAATTACGCCATCTCTTCGAAATCGGCCTTGGTCGCGCCGCACGTGGGGCACGTCCAATCTTCGGGGAGATCTTCGAAGGGCGTGCCGGGCTTGATGCCGGTGTCGGGATCGCCTTCGGCCGGGTCATAGATGTGATTGCAGACGGTGCAGCGGTAGCGCTTGGCGGTGCTCATCGTGGTATGAGCCTCTCTAGTCAATTTCTCGCCCGCTGAGGAGAGCAACGTGGACAGCCCTCGATTCATCGACGTCCTTTCGGATTCCACCGGCGAGACCGCCGAGAAGGTGGTCCGCGCAGCGCTCCTCCAGTTCCCGCAGGCCGGCGCGCAGATCCGGCTCCACACGCGTGTCCGCACCAAAGAGACGGCGAGGCCGGTGCTCGAACGCGCGGCGCGTGAAGGGGCGCTCGTGGTCTTCACCGTGGTCGCGCCCGAGCTGCGGGAGTTCGTCCACGCGATGACGGCGGAGCTGCGCATCGAGGCCATCGACGTCATCGGATCGCTCATCGGCAAGCTCGGCACGTTCTTGGAGCGCGAGCCCATCAACATGCCGAGCTCGATGCTCCCGCTCAGCGAGGAGTATTTTCGCCGCGTGGAGGCCGTGGAATTCGCGGTCAAGAGCGACGACGGCAAAGAGCCGCGCAACTTCAAGAAGGCCGACTTGGTCCTCGTGGGCGTGTCGCGCACGTCGAAGACGCCGCTCTCCACGGTGCTCGCGCAGCGCGGGCTCAAGGTGGCGAACCTCCCGCTCGTGCTCGGCGTCGCGCCGCCCGCCGAGCTCTTCGAAGCGCCGCAGGAGCGCATCGTGGGGCTCACCATCGGGCTCGAGCACCTCTGTCAGATCCGCCAAGCGCGCCTGCGCCAGCTCGGCATGCCCTCCGAGACGAACTATGCGATGCGCGAGCACGTGCGGCAGGAGCTCGATTTTGCGAGCGCGCTGTTTCGGGCGCACCCCGAGTGGCCGGTGGTCGACGTGACGGGGAGGGCGATTGAAGAGACGGCGGTCATCATCTTGGAGAGCATCAAAGAGCGCGACGAGCGCGCGCGATCGGCGCGGAGCGCGCTGCTCTAGCAGCCCGTCGATCTATCGGCTCAACGCTTCTTGGCCTTGCGCGCGGCGAACATCTCGGACGTTGCGTTCACCGTGGCGGCGAGGCAGAGCCAGCGATCGAGCTTCGTCGCGTTGGTCTCCGTGGTGATGGCCTTCACGACGCGCTTGGTGGTGGGGAGGCCGCGGGCGATGAGCACAGAGAGGATCGCCGCACGTTTGGCCTTGATCTCACCCTCGATTTTGCCTTCGAGCCTGCCCTCGATTTTGCCTTCGAGCTTGCCCTCGATTTTGCCTTCGAGCTTGCCCTCGATTTTGCCTTCGAGC
>CAYTJL010000012.1:5614-19852 GCA_964437785.1 uncultured Polyangiaceae bacterium | reverse complement strand
TTCGAGCTTGCCCTCGATTTTGCCTTCGAGCTTGCCCTCGATTTTGCCTTCGAGCTTGCCCTCGATTTTGCCTTCGAGCCTGCCCTCGATTTTGCCTTCGAGCCTGCCCTCTTGCTTCCCCCGCTCTTCACGGGCTTCGAGCGCTGCTTCGAGCGCGGGGACCCCTTTGTCGAGGAGGGCCCGCGCCACGGCGTCGTCTGCCTCCGTGGCGTCCAGGATCGCCTCGATGGAGAGGGGGTGAGACAAGCATGGATCTTCGATCACCGTGCCTTTGGGGAGCGTGGCCCAACCGTCCGTCTCGCGCGACCATTCGAGCACGCGACGCGCCTTGACGAGGACACAAAACATCCGGCGAACGCCGCGCTCGACGAGCTTACGTGCCTTCTCGGTGGGGACACGAATCGACTGTTTGTCGGACACCTCGAACGCGATCTCTTCAAGCCTTCGACCGCCGGTTACGGGGTCCGGCGCGGTCGAAAAGACCGAGGCGTCGGGCGCAAAGTCGCTCGCGGGGCCGGTGCGCGTGAGCATGTCGACGGTCCCGCGGTATCCCTTGGCCACGTGCGCGCCGAGCACGTACGTGAGATCGAAGTGCTGCATCGCGTGGGGTGGCTGCGCGGGCGCGGCGAAGATCTCGATACCATCGAGGTATTCGAGGCGTGTCTCGGGCGGGGCCAGACGATCGTCGATGCGAGGGAGCTTCTCGGATTTGCCGGGCGCACGGAGCGCCTTGGAGCCGGACGAGGCGCCGGGCGAATGTGCGGAGACGCTCGGTGCATAGCCGGGTGCCAAGAGCCTCATGAGGTGAACGTACCCCCGCGCGGGGCGAGGATCAACGTGCGCGCTCCGGCGCG
Source organism: uncultured Polyangiaceae bacterium (assembly GCA_964437785.1). GTDB lineage: Bacteria > Myxococcota_A > Polyangia > Polyangiales > Polyangiaceae > CAYTJL01. Next base: position 18,998 of record CAYTJL010000012.1, on the reverse strand, counting down.
GTTTCAGCCCCATCACGCCTCCCCCCGCGCTCCACCACGCGCCGGACACCGATGGAGAGGAGCGATAAGAGCATCAATAACGACGCGACCGCGAAGGCCGACGAGAAGCGATATTGGTGATACAGGATCTCCACGTGGAGCGGCAACGTGGCGGTCTTGCCGCGGATGTGGCCTGACACCACGGCGACGGCCCCAAACTCCCCGAGCGCGCGCGTGGCCGCCAAGATAACCCCATACGCGATACCCCACTTGAGGCTCGGGAGCGTCACGCGCCAAAACGTAGCGAGGCCCGACGCGCCCAGCGTCAGCGCCGCCTCCTCCTCGTCGACGCCGCGCGCCTCGATGATGGGGATCAGCTCGCGCGCGACGAAGGGCGACGTCACGAACGTCGTCACGATGATGACCCCCGGCGCCGCGAACATGACGGGGATGTCGTGCGCGATGAGCCATTGCCCAAAGAGCCCTCGGCTCCCGAAGAGCAGCACGAAGATCATCCCGGCGACGACCGGCGAGACCGCGAGCGGCAGCCCGATCACGGCCGCCAGCGCGCGCTTGCCCGGGAACTCATAGCGCCCGATCGCGTACGCCGCGGCCACCCCGAACACCGTCGAGAGCGGCACCGAGATGCCCGCCGCGAGGAGCGAGAGCCGCAGCGCAGCGAGCGTCTCCGGGTGGAGCATCGCGCGGACGAAGGCGCCGAGGCCGTCGCGCAGCGCCTCGATCACGATCGCCGCGATGGGCACGATCAACACGAGCGCCAAGAACACGAGCGCGATCCCGATCAGGATCGCGCGCGTGACAGGGCCCTCCCCCGCCGCGGGCCCGCGCCGAACAGGAGCGCTCACGCCGAGACCCTCCGCCCGCTCCACCCTTCGAGCCGGCTCACGAGGAAGAGCAGCGCGAACGACGCGGTCAGCATCACCGTCGCGATCGCGGTCGCGCCGTCGTAGTCGTATTGCTCGAGCCTCGTCATGATGAGGAGCGACGCGATCTCGGTCTTGTACGGCATGTTCCCCGAGATGAAGACCACCGAGCCGTATTCGCCGAGCGCGCGCGCGAAGCTGAGCGCCGCGCCCGTGAGGATCGCGGGCCCGAGCGCGGGCAAGATCACCCGGCGAAACGTGGTGAAGCGGCTCGCACCGAGCGAGGCCGCGGCCTCCTCCTCTTCGACCGAGAGCTCCGCGATCATCGGCTCGACCGATCGCACCACGAACGGCAGCCCCACGAACACGAGCGCGAGCACCACGCCGAGGCGCGAATAAGCGCCGTCGATCCCCGCGCGCGCGAGGATCGATCCGAGCACGCCGCGCCGGCCGTAGACGCCCGCGAGCGCGATCCCCGAGACCGCGGTGGGCAGCGCGAGCGGAAGATCGATGAGCGCGTCCACGATCCCGCGGCCCGGGAAGCGATACCGCGTGAGCGACCACGCGACGATCACGCCGAGCGTCGCGTTCACGACCGTCGCGATCGCGGCCGCGCCGAACGTGAGCGCGTAGGCCGATCGCGCGCGCGCGTCGAACGCGAGCGTGATGAGCTTCGAGGGCCCGAGCGACGCGCCGCGGAGCGCGAGCACCGCGAGCGGCAACAAGATCACGAGCGACGCGTACGTCACCGCGAGGCCCAGCGAGACGCCGAAGCCCGGGACGCGGTGCGACCTCCCGTGGGTCTGCCCGAAGCCCTTCACGTGAAGATCCGATCGAAGGTGCCGCCCTCGGCGAAGTGCTCGCGCTGCGCCGCGTCCCAACCGCCGAGATCGCTCACGGGGAAGCGAGCGACCTCGGGGAACGGGATCGTCGCCGCGCTCGACGCCGCCTCGATCCTCGGGCGGAAGTGGTGCGCGGCGATGATCCTCTGCGCCTCCTCGTCGTAGAGCGAACGGAGATAATCGTCGGCGAGCGCGCGCGTCCCGCGCCGATCGACCACCCGATCGACGATCGCGATCGGGGGCTCGGCGAGGATGCTCACGGACGGCGTCACCACGAAGACCTCGTTCGGCCGCACGTGCAAGGCCGCGAAGCGCGCCTCGTTCTCCCACGTGAGCAGCGCGTCGCCGAGGCCGCGCTCCACGAACGTGGTCGTCGCGCCGCGCGCGCCCGTGTCGAGCACCGGCACGTTGCGGTAGAGGCGCGTCACCAAATCCTTCGCGAAACCTCGGTCTCCGCCGCTCTTCTTGAGCGCCGCGCCCCACACCGCGAGGAAGTTCCATCGCGCGCCGCCCGACGTCTTGGGGCTCGGCGCGATCACCGCGACGCCCCTCCGAGCGAGGTCCTCAAAATCACGGATCGCCTTGGGATTGCCCTTTCGCACCAAGATCGCGATCGTCGAGGTGTACGGCGAGGCGCCGAACGGGAAGCGCGAGGCCCAGCCCTTCGCGACGAGCCCGCCCTTCACCAGCGCGTCGATGTCGAAGCCGAGCGCGAGCGTCACCACGTCGGCGGGCAGGCCGTCGAGCACCGCGCGCCCTTGTTTCCCCGAGCCCCCGTGCGATTGAAAGACCTCGGCGCCCGTGCGCCTCGTGAAGCGCGCGTTGAGCACCTCGAAGAGCTCCGCCGTCGCTTCGTACGACGCGTTGAGCAGTGAAGGCGAAGGGCCCTTGATCGCGCACGACGCCGCCGAAGAGGCGAACATCGCGAGCATCGCGCGGCGGCGCAGGAGATCCATGGGCCAACGCACCATCCGCTATAACGGACATCCTGTCAACGCTGGGCGGAGCGCGTCGCGTGTGGATTTGATAGAGTCCGCTGCTCGTGAAGCGCTCTCCTGCAGCCCTTGTCTTGGCCTTCACGCTCGCCGTCCGCGCGGCGATCGCTGCGCCGCACAAGCCCGGGCCGGGCGACGCGCAGGCCGAGAAGGTGCTCAAAAAAGCGCTCGAATCCGACTTCTTGGAGACGCGCTTCGACGACGCCGAGCAGAAGCTCAAGAAGGCGATCGAGACGTGCAAGAAGACCAAGTGCAGTAAGCGCATGGTCGCGCGCCTCCACGCCGCGCTCGGCAGCGTGCTCGCGGGCGGCAAGAAAGAGCTCACCGACGCGCAGGACGCGTTCGTCGACGCGCTCACCGCCGACCCGACGATCCAGCCCGATCCCGACGTGAGCTCGCAGGAGGTCACGTTCGCGTTCGAGCAGGCCAAGAAGAAGCTCAAGCTCATGCCGGCGGATCCGCCCCCGCCCGAGCCCGTCAAAGACGACAAAAAGCCGGGTGAAAAGGGCGCTTCGTGCGACGCGGACAAGCCGTGCGCCGAGGGGCTCGCGTGCAACGCGGGCGCGTGCGGCGATCCCAAGCCCAAGCCCGCGCCCAAGAAGAACTGGGTCTCGATCACCTTCTTCCCCGACGTCTCGTTCATCTCGGGCAAAGACGTGTGCGCCGCCGAGACGCAGGCGGCGGAGCAGATCGTGTGCCTCCGCGGCGACCAATCACGCTACCGCGGCACGCCCACGATCGGCAACGCCGACAACATCAACCTCGGCGCGGCGCTCGCCACGATGCGGCTGGTGCTCGGCTACGACCGCGTCCTCATCGACAACCTGGTGCTCGGCATCCGGCTCGGCTACGCGTTCCGCGGCGTGAGCGACGGAGGCGTCTCGTTCCTGCCTGTCCACGCGGAGGCGCGGCTCTCGTTCTTCCCCGGCAAAAAGCCCTTTGAAGGGTGGGTCGCGAGGCCGTCGCTGTTCCTCGCGGGCGGGCTCGCGCAGATCGACACCAAGGTCCTTGTCAACGTGCTCGAGGACGGCGTCGCGTGCGGCGCGATGAACCCGAGCGACACGCGGAGCGCGTGCACCAAACCGAGCAAAGACGGCATCGTCGAGCCGCGCACGCAGGAGCTCGCGGCGGTCAAGCGCGCGGGGCTCGGGTTCGCGTCGCTCGGGTTCGGGCTCGATCTCGTGCCCACCAACGCGTTCGCGTTTCATTTGGGCGTGCGCGGCACCGTGACGTTCCCGGTGCTCACCGCCGTGCTCCAACCCGAAGCAGGGTTGATGGTGGGGTTTTGATTTATGGCCGATCGTGACGAGCCTTCGGACAAGCTCAAAGAGGTCATCGACAGGGCGGTGAGCACGGGCGATCGCGCGCCGCTCTACGACTTTCTCGCGCGGCGATCGGGCCTGCCCGGCCCCTCGATGAACCTCGATTTGGCGCGCGCGGCGGGCTTCGCGATCGCGGCGCACGGGGGCCGCGCGGACGCGCTCGTCGGCGCGCTCACGGCGGACGACGACGAGTTCCGCCGCGCCGTGCTCACCGCGGCGCTCGCGGCGCGCTCGATCCCCGCCAAAGACGCGCGCAGCAAACCTCGATCGCCGGCGGTGATCCGCGCGTCGCTCGACGCGCTCACCGCCATCGCGGAGGACGGGCGGCACCACGTCCGCGCCGGGCTCGTGGCGGCGCTCCGCATGCGGCTCGACGCGATGGGCGAGGCGGCGCTCCGCGATCTCGCGTCGTGGACCGACGGGTATCTGCACGCGCACCTCGCGCTCGAAGCGCTCGCGGACAAGGCTATTTTGTCGAAGATCAGCGACGGCAGCGAGGTCGTCGCGAGGCTCGAAGAGGCCTTTGCCCTCGCGGACGACTCCCCCCGCGCGGCCGAGCGGAGCCAAGGGATCCGCGTGCTCCGCCAGGGCATGCCCGCGCAGATCGCGGTCTTCGCGGGCCGGTATCCCGAGGTGGTGCGTTGGCTCGCGGACAAGACCAAGGCGCAAAGGCCCGAGTCGCGCGAGGTGGTCAGAGCCACCATCGCCGCGCTCCGAAGGGCGGTGATCTCCGACGCGGACGCGGCCAAGCTCGCCGCCGATTTCGAGGCGAGCGAGAAGCCCCGGCGCGACGCCGCCAAGGTGGTCCACGGCACGCGCAAGCGCAGCAAAGGCAGGATGTGAATTGAAGGGTGATGCGATGACCAACGCCCCTTTGACCATCGCAGGGCTCTCCCGCGACGAGATCCTCCACGAGGCGATCGTCGAACCGAAGGACGCGATCGTCCCTTTGCCCGATACGGTCATCACCGAGCGGCCGGGCTTTTGGCAGGTCATGACCCCCTCCATCAAGACAGGAGGGATGAACGAGGTCATCGCCACGAAGCTCCCCGAGGGCCGGGAAGATCAGGTGATCGACGAGACCCTCGCGGCGTACGGCGCGTGCGGCGTGCAATTTCGATGGACGGTGTTGCCGTGGAGCGAGCCCGCGGACCTCGGGGACAGGCTCGCGCGCCGAGGGCTCTCTCCGAGGCGGTCACTCGTCATGGCGCGCGCGACCGCGGGCGCAGAGCTGGTGTTGGAAGAGGGGGTGACGGCCTTCGAGATCGGGCTCGCGGACGTCGACGTCTTTACGCAGGTGATGGCCGAAGGGTGGGAGATGGATCCCGGGCCGCTCGACGCGCTTCATCGCGCCATGTTGAGCAGCCCGAAGGGGTGTTATCGCTTCTTCGTGGCGCGGTATCACGGCGAGCCCGGCGCCGCCGCGGCGTACGTGGCGCTCCCGCGATCGGCCTACATGCTCGGCGCCGTGGCGATCCCGAGGCTCCGCGGCAAGGGGCTTTATCGGGCGGTCGTCCTCGCGCGGCTCCGCCACGCGCTCTCGAACGGGATCGGGCTCGCCACGAGCCAAGCCCACGAGGACACGTCCGCGCCCATCCTGCGGCGGCTCGGCTTTGAGGAGGTCTCTCGGCTCACGTCGTATTCGAGCGGCCATGATTGAGAAGCTCCTCGGCACCTCTCTCCCCATCCTTCAAGCACCCATGGCGGGCTCACAGGGCAGCGCGCTCGCCGCGGCGGTCTCGAACGCAGGCGCTTTGGGCGCGCTGCCGTGCGCGATGCTCTCGCCGGACGCGATGCGCAAGGAGCTTTTGGCCCTCCGCGCCGCGACCGACAAGCCCTTCAACGTCAACTTCTTTTGCCACGCCGAGCCGCCCCCGAGCCCCGAACGAGAGGCGGCGTTCATGGCGTCGCTCGCGCCGTACGATCGCGAGCTCGGCGTCGATCGCGCCGCCGCCCCGCCGCCGCCCGCGCGGCGCGCCTTCAACCGAGATGCGTTGGAGATGCTCGGCGAATTCCGGCCCGCCGTGGTGAGCTTTCACTTCGGGTTGCCCTCACCCGATCTGCTCGACGAGGTGAAGCGCTTGGGCGCGGTGGTCCTCTCGTCGGCGACCACCGTGGAGGAGGCGCGCTGGCTCGAAGACAAGGGCGCGGACGCGATCATCGCACAAGGCATCGAGGCGGGCGGCCACCGCGGTCACTTCTTGTCCAACGACATCGCGGTTCAGGTGGGGACCTTCGCGCTCGTCCCGCAGCTCGTCAACGCGGTGAAGGTGCCTGTCATCGCCGCCGGCGGCATCGCCGACGCAAACGGTGTTCGCGCCGCGCTCTCCCTCGGCGCGGCCGGCGTGCAGGTCGGAACAGCGTATTTGCTCTGCCCCGAGGCGACCACGAGCGCCGTTCACCGCGCGGCGATCGCGGGCGACTCCGCGCACGTCACCGCGATCACCAACGTCTTCACCGGCCGCCCCGCGCGCGGGATCGTCAATCGTCTGATGCGCGACCTCGGCCCGATGAGCTCGAACGTGCCTCCGTTCCCGCTCGCCGCAAAGGCCGTTGCGCCGCTGCGCGCCAAGGCCGAGGGCAAGGGCAGCGGAGACTTCTCACCGCTTTGGGCCGGCCAAAACGTGATGGGCTGCAAGCCCGTCCCCGCCGCCGAGATCACACGACAGCTCGCCGCAGGGCTCAACCCCGGTTAATCACCCCGCTCATCGACGCGAGGCGGTTGCCCGCCGCGCGCTTCTTCAAGATCGCGAGCGCGAGCTCGACGATCACGCTCGCCGCCTCGATGGGCGGGAGGCCGCCGTCATGAATGTTGGAGACGACCGAGCACTCGAACCGCGCCTCGGGGTTGTCGCTCGCCGCCGCCGCGAGCTTCTGCACCTCGGGATCGGCCAAACGATACACGAGGTACGCCGACAGGCTCTTCGCCGATTGGGCATCTCCCCCCGGCCGCTCGCCGATGAGGTGAATCACCAGATCGGTTTGAAGGCGCTCGGCGATGGGCTCGGCGAGCTTGACGCGCCCGTGGCGAGCGGCGATGGGCGTCCCCATCGTCACGTCGTTCGCGCGGAGCCCGTCGAGGAGCACGGGGATCAACTCCCTTGCGTTGTGGTGCACCGCCTCGGCCGAGAGCCCGTCCGAGAGGAGGATTTGCACTTGGGTCCGCTCCGGCGAGAGTGCTTTGAGGCTCGCCTCGGACAGCTCCGCGCCGAGCGCCGGTGAGCCGAGATGCTCCTCTTTGGTGGCGGCGCGCGTCGTGACCTCGCGGACCTCGGTGATGGCGCGGAGAGAGGCGACGTCGAGCGGGACGGTGATCGCCCGCCGCGCGACCGCGTGGTGCCGCCGGACCGTCCGCGCGACGGCCTCGGTCGGCCGCGGGCCCGCGTGATCAAAGCCGTAGAGCGCCGGTGTGGAGGCCATGAGATCACGAAGATCCGCGCCCTCCGGGACGAAGCGCGAGGGATCTCCCCAGCTCGGCCCGCGGGCGAGCGCGCCGTCCTCGTCGCGGACGAAGATGCCTTTGCCGATGCCCCACGCGGTCATGGCGGCGCCCGGCTCCTTGCCGAACACCTCACGGAGCGTCTCGACGTCGTGGCCGCTCGTGTCGAAATACGCGAGCATCCGATCGGTGTTGAGGTGAACATCCATGTAATAGTTGGCGCCCGCCGCGGTGAGCAGCTCCGTCGCCATCTGCTGGCCTTCGAGCGTGATGTCCGCGTGCAGCGTAAAACAAGGCGCCATGCCCATGGGCAGCCCCAAGAGCTTGCCCATGAAGCAGTCTTGGAGGTTCGAGAGGATCATCTCGCGATCGTCACGGTGGGTCTCGGGACCGATGAAGCCCGTCACGTTGTTGACCATGAACGGGTCCCAGCGCCGCGCGAGGCCATAACAGAGCGCCTCGGTCGTGGTCATGTCGATGCCCTCGTGCTTGCCGTACGTGTACTCGCTGCCTTGCCCGGTCTCGAAATACGTAAACTGCTCGGCCTCGCCCGCGAGCGCGCCGCGCTCGGCCATGGTGCGATAAGCGTCGTCCAAGAGGTCGACGGTGATGTCGAATTCGGTCACGTTGGTGCGCTCGGTCCCCGCGAGGCTCTGAAAGAGGATCTCGACGGGGGCGCCTTTGTCGAGGCACGCGAGCTGGGTGCGCACGTGGCCGAGCACGCAAATCTGCGTGGGCGCGCCGGTCTCGCGGCGGATCCGATCGAGCAAACGCAGGATCGAAGCGACGTTGTCGACGGTGTCGACGGCCGGGTTCACGCCCACGATGGCGTCGCCCGCGCCCATCGACAAACCCACGTAACAAAGGAGGGCGATCCCGCGCGGATCGTCGGTCGGGTGATTGGGCTGGAGCCGCGACGAGAGCGTGCCGCGCCCCCCGAGCAACGTGCGCGCCTTGGTCGGCCTCGTGATCCTGCGCGAGAGCAGGACGAGCTCATGGACGTCGCAGAGCTTGGCCACCGCCGCGGCCATGGGGCCCGTGAGCGCGCGCCCGATCGCGCTGATCGCGCGGCCGTCCGACCGGAGGAGATGGTCCTTGAGCTCACCCACGGTGAACCGCGCGATGCGTTGAAACGCGGCTTTATCGACGTCGTAGTTGACGCGCATCACCGAATCGACCTCGCCGCGCAGATCCGTGAGCGGGTGATCGAAGAGGGTTTGAAGCGTGACGTCCGCGAGGAGGGCGCGCGCCGCCTCGCGCTCGCCTTGGCTCTTCGCGGCGAGCCCGGCGTTGCGCTCACCGGCTTTGTCGTGGTCGGCCGCGCCGAGGAGCGCCTTGAGCCCCCGATAACGGACCTCGACGTCGAAGAGGCGCCCTTGGAAATCCAAATCGGGTTTGGGGCTCGGGACGGCGATGGAGGAGAGCGGGGTGAGCGGTCGCATAAAAGATCCTCGGATCCCGATCTACCACATTCCATGGAACGAGACGGGCACGAGCCCCTCGCGCGACCTGCCCACGTGGAGAAACTGCGCTTCAGGGATCGATATTTGATCGAGGACGATGATATCGAGAGGGCGGCGCCCCCACCGCGTCACCCTGTGCCCCAAAAACTTTCCGGCGTTCTGCTCCACCAGCAAGACGAGCGGCCGATCCCAAGGAAACGACATCTCCTCCAACGCGGGAGAGAGCGCCGCGACGGCCCTCTCCGCCGCGGGCCCGAGCGGTCCTTCGAGCGTGAGGCGCAGGGCCGATCCGCCCGGGCACCGCGCCGCACGATCGAGGAGGGCGCGGAGCTCTTCCGCGGTCGACGCGCCGCTCATCGTCCCGAGGATAGGAATGTCCCGAAGCGGCAACCGCTCGGGGCGAGGCAGATAAACGGTGCTGCCCGAGAGCTGGGTCGCATGGAGCAACAAGCCGAGCGAGGTCGCGCGGCTCATCTCACCCACGAGCACGCCGGCAGGGGCCTTGAGCCAAGGAGCCTGGAGCAGCCGCCGGGCGAGGTCGATCCCGAGGTCCCCATACGCGGTCAACGGCGGTGAGCGGCCCTGTCGGAGCTGGTGACAGAGCTCGCCGACGCCGCCGGAGAGGGTGATTGTGGCGTTTGCGATGTCGAGGGGAGGGCGCACCTCTTTATCCATCAACGCGGCCCCCGCGCCGCCCGAGAAGAACGCGTGATCGCCCTGGATCAGCGCCTCGATCGCGCCTGTCTGCGCGTCGAGGAAGGCGCTCACCTCGTGGGGAGACAAGGTATCGGAGGGGCCCTTTGCGATCCCCAGCGCTTCGAAGACCACGCGCGCCTCGGCCGAGAGCGCGTTGATTCGATAGGTCCCGGGCTCGACGCGCACGTGCCGCGCGCCCACGAACAAGCTCGCGGTGGCGATCACCTCTCCTCCCTTGCCGAGCGCGACGCTGGTCGTGCCGCCGCCGACATCGAGGTTCAGGACCGGCGCGCCGGGGCTCAGCGCCGAGCGCGCGCGGGCGCTGCCCATGAACGCGAGCCACGCCTCGTGGCGAGGGTCATTGGCGGTCGCGATCAACGCGTCTGGCACCCGCCTCTGGATCGACGCGACGAGGTCACCTGCGTTGGGCGCCCGGGCCGCGAGCCCCGTGATGATCGCGCCGCCTCCCGTGATGTCGTCCGTGTCAATCTCCGCGGCGGCGAGCCATCCGTCCATGACACGTTCGATCGCCTCGATGTCGAGCGCGTCTCCTCGCCTCGGCGTAAAGGTCATCTCCGATCGCAGCGCCTCGCGCAGCGCGGCGATCTCGGTGCGTCCCGTGATCGCGCTCGCCTTGAGCGTGGCCTTCGCGATGACGGCGCTCGACGTGGTCGTGCCGAAATCCAGGCCGATCAGCGTGACCTCGTCGCGTCCGTTCATGGTGCGCAGAGGTGAGGATACACGCTCGCGATCGGCGTGTGCGCGCGCGGCGCGCGGCGGCGGGGCGATTCTGAGATCGCAGTCTGTTCGCCCTGCTCTGCGCAAGTCGGGTAAGCTCGGTGACCGATGAACGACGATCGAGCGGCCCGCGAGCGCGGACTCGCGACCCACGTCGATCGGGCGCGAGCTTCTGCCAAACATGCGCTCGAAGCCACGGAGCGTCCCATCGATCGGGAGGCGCTCGACCGCACGCTCGCCGCGCACCGCGCCGCCATGGCGCACAAGCTCGGGCAGGTCCGTATCGCGGGGGTCGCCTCGGTGTTGGTCTTGTCGCTCGCGCTCTGGCAGCTCGCCGGCCAAAAGGACTGGGCCCCCAACGTCTATGTCTTCGGCGCTTATCTGCCCATCGCGCTCGCGATCTATTTCGGCGGCCTCAAATGGCCTCGATTCGCCGAGTCGGCGGGCGTCGCGGTCGCGTTCGGCGACGTGCCCATGGTGTGGCTGCTCCAGGCGCTCGCCATCCCCGTCGCCAACTCGCCGAGCGGGATGGCGGGGTTCGCGCTCGGCATCTTCGTGTTTCTGGTGCTGCTCGCGGTGCTCTCGCTCAGCGTGCGCCAAGTGCTCATCGCGGCGCTCCTCTCGACGGTGTTCGAGATCGCCCTTCAATACCAGGCTCACGTCACGCCCGGCGCGTGGGTCGCCTCGGCCATCGTGATCGCGCTCGCGGCGATGGCGTCGGTGCAGCTCGTGAAGCGGGTGCGCAGGCTCGTCGCCCGCGTGAACGACGAGATGGCGAGGCGCGAGCGATTGGGCCGTTATTTCTCGCCTCAAGTCGCCGACATCCTCGCGGAGCGGGGCGAGGACAGGGGCGCTCCCGAGACGCGCAACGTCACCATCCTCTTCAGCGACATCCGCGATTTCACGGCCATCTCCGAGCGGATGCGGCCCGAGCAGGTGGTCGAGCTCTTGAATGAGCACCACTCGCGCATGGTGCGTGAGGTCTTCCGCCACGGCGGCACGCTCGACAAGTTCTTGGGAGATGGCTTATTGGCCTACTTCGGCGCGCCGCTCAACGACCCTCACCACGCCGAGCACGCCATCGACTGCGCCCTCGCGATGAAGGCCGAGCTCCGTATCATGAACACCGAGCGCGAGGCGCGCGGGCTCCCGCCGATTCGCATGGGCATCGGCATCCACACGGGCGAGGCGGTGCTCGGCGACATCGGGTCACGCGAGCACCGTTTGGAGTACACGCTCGTCGGGGACGCGGTGAACACCGCCTCGCGCATCGAGGGGCTCACCAAGGAGCTCAAGGTGCCTATCCTGGTGAGCGAGCCGACCCAGCGCGCGGCGACGGCGTACCGAGATTCGTTGAACGAGCTCGCCGCCGTCAGCGTGCGCGGCAAGGCGAGCAAGCTCAAGCTCTTTACGCCCGCCGTCCCGGAGGAGGGCGAGTAAGGGGTCAGCGCGCGCGCAGGAACGCGATGAGGGCTTGTTTGTCGCCGTCGTCGAGCCCGTCACACGTCATGTCGTGACCCGCGTCGCCGTACGCCTCCTCCGTGATGGAGCCGCGCGGCCCGTTCACGCAGAAGAGGTCTTCGAGCGTGTCCACAGAGCCGTTGTGGAGATAACGGCGCATCGCCCAGGTGCCCACGAGGCGAGGGGACTTGATCCCGTGCGTGACCTTCTTCTCTTCGGGGGGCAGGGGCGCGTTGCAGCACGCTTCGCCCGTGCCCATGGGGTCGAGCCACCTCTTCATCGCGTCGTCGGTGCCGATCTCTTCGAACGTGTAGACCTTGGTGCCGCTCCCGCGCGGGCCGCCGTGGCACGAGGCGCACCCCTTCTCATAGAAGAGGTCCTCTCCTTTGCTCACGAGCGACGCCTCGGGCATTTGGGGGTTCTCGGGCGCGCGGAGCGAGAGCACGTAGTGCACGAGCGGCTCCACCCGCTCTTTGGGCCAGAGGGCGCCGTCGCCGCCGCCGAACGTCACGAACTCGGCCGCGAAGTTACCGAGGCTGTGCGTGCCGCCCGTCCAGCCCAACATGGCATGAGGCATCCCCGCGGCGTCTTGCTCGTTTTGATCGGGGATGCCCCAGAGCGCGCTGATCTTGCTGATGGTGTGGACGCCGTCGTTCACGGGCAGAGGCTCGATGAGGAAGTCCATGGTGCCGGGCTTCCAATTGGCATAATGGTGCTCCGCCTCTTTGGGGAAGGGCGGCACCATGCCAGCGCCGCCCGCGATGAGGCTCGTGAGCGCCGCGGTCAAATTGGCCTTGATGAGCGGATCGGCGTTGGCTTTGTCGAGCAGGGGTTGAATCGCGGCGATGGCGTCCGGGTCGTGTTGGTCGGCGCCGCCGAGCAGGGCGACGAGCGGGAAGACCGCGAGCGCCAAGTTCTGCTTGCCATAGTGATAATCGTGGTTGGGCGCGCCCACCGCATAACGCCCGTCCGGGAGCTTCGCGAAGTGGCAGCTCGCGCACGTGAAGGACAACGTGTCAATCGAGCCCCCGAGCTTGGCCCCGGGCGCGAGCCCGAGCGGGAGATGAGAGGTCGAGCCGGGATCGGCCACCATCCCGAGCTTTTCAAAGCCCGGGCCGATCTCGTCGGGGAAGTTGTCGAGCAGGAAGTGGACGAGCACCGAGGGCACGCCCGCCGTCCCGAATGACTCGTAAAAGAACATCGATTTGCCGCAGAGGAGCGTAGTCCTCCGGTCCTTTTGGCCGGCCTCCCACGCGGCGCAGGCGTCCTTCAGCGCGCCGTTCTCGAGCACCGCGTCGAGGTCGGCGCCCACGTTGACGAGGCCCTCCGACGTGTCTTGTTGAGGAGCGAACGGCTCCGGCCGCCCGCCCGCCGTGCCCTCGGGCTCCCCGCCCGAGCAGCCGGCGATCGCGGCCAGGACCAAACCAACGAGCGAGCCCATCATGGTTGTCGTGCGCATGGCGCGTCTCGTTCGCGCAACGCGGGCCGGCTGTCAATTATTTTCTGTACGAAATATATGGCGTGAAAGTTTTGACGTGTGTCAATGAGGGGAGCGAGCGAGTCGG
>CAYTJL010000012.1:0-5514 GCA_964437785.1 uncultured Polyangiaceae bacterium | reverse complement strand
GTCGGACGCGCGTTTACGATACGTGAGCGTGTTTATGACCTGGGCGTGCTTCATTTTACGGCCTGGGCGCACCGTGATGGTGGGCGAAAGTGTCTATGTCCCAAACACATCTGCGCGTCCGAAGAGCACGAAAGAAGAAGATGATATGCGTTGACAGCGAAGAAAACCGCGTTGTAGCGTGGCCCAAAATCGCCCGACTTTCTCCCTTTTGAGACAGGTGGTGCCTAATGAGCGGAGCGCAGTCGCGTTACACGATTCGTGTACCTTTGCGGGGCGGGAGATGCCTCGCCTACAACGGGTTGAGCGGCGCCCTCTCGGTGTGGAGCGCGGAGGAGGTGAGCGCTTATGAGCGGATCGGCGAAGGATCCTTGCGTAATGAGATCGGCGAGGGGACATGGGGTGATCTCTCCCGCGGTGGATATGTCGTCGACGAAGGGGTCGACGAGCTGGCGATCCTTCACCGTCATTATCTGACGCACCGCTTCCGATCCGACCTGATGACGCTCACCATCGCTCCCACGCTGGCCTGCAACTTCGGCTGCGACTACTGCTTTCAAGGGAGCGACAAACCGGGGGAGACGATGGGGGCCGACGTTCAGGACGCCATCGTCGACTTCGCGCGCCTCGCGGCGCCGCGCATCAAGACGTTGGGCGTCGCGTGGTACGGCGGCGAGCCCCTGCTCCGGCGCAAGGTGATTGAGGCGCTGAGCGATCGCCTGATCGCGCTCTGCCGCTCGCGCGGCATCAACTACGAAGCGAGCATGGTGACGAATGGCTATCTCCTCGACGCCGAGGCGGCGCGATCGCTCTATGCGCGGAGGCTCGTTCAAGCGCAGGTCACGCTGGACGGCGATCACGCGGACCACGACAAGCGCCGCGCGCTGCTCTCGGGCAAAGGCACCTTCACGCGCATCGCGGACAACTTGAAGGAGGTCGTCGAGGCGGTCCCTCAGCTCATGATCTCGGTCCGGGTCAACATCGATGGCAGGAACGGCGGCGAGATCCGCTCGCTCCTCGACGACCTCGCCGCGCGGGGGCTCGGCGGCAAGAGGAACATCAAGGTCTACTTTGCGCCGGTCGAGGCCATCACCGAGGGCTGCCACCAAATCGCCGAGGACTGCCTCACCAAGACCGAATATGGCCAGTTGGAGGCGGAGCTCTACCGTCACGGCTTCTCGCTCGGGCTGACGCAGCTCCCTTATCCGCCGAGGTTTCACGGCACGTGCGCGGCGGTCAAGCCCAAGGGCTTCGTCATCGCGCCGAACGGCGACATCCACAAGTGTTGGGACACCATCTCGTGGCCCGATCGGAAGGTCGGCACCGTGTTCGAGCCCGAGAAGCTCGCGGACGATCCGCACGCGCGCGCGTGGCTCCGTTGGACCCCGTTCGACAACGAGACGTGCAAGAACTGTAAGCTCCTGCCGAACTGCGCCGGCGCCTGCGCGTACAAGTTCGTGCACGCCTCGCTCACCCGCGGAGAGGCCGCGGTGCTCCCTTGTCCGAGCTGGAAATACAACATCAAAGAGCGGCTCTTGCAGCGCGCCGTCGCGATGGGCGCCATCGGGCAGGACGACATCGATCCTGCCTTGGCGCGCACCGATCCCGCGGAGCTCTGCACCGACGACATGTTGAGCGGTGACGCGCTGCCCGACGCGATGACGGCGCTCTACGCCTCGCAGAAGAAGCGCAGGCTCCCCGTCGTCGGCGCCGCGCCCGCGGAGGCGACGTGATCCGCCTCGTCAACATGCCCTTTGGCTCGTTGACGCGCCCCGCGCTGGCGCTCGGGCTCATCAAGGCTCAGCTCACCTCCTCCGGGATGGCGGCGCGCGTGCACAACTTCACCTTCGACTTCGCGCGGCTCGTGGGCTTCGGAGCGTACGAGTGTGTCTCGATGTTCAAAGGCGTCGAGACGCAGGTGAGCGAGTGGCTCTTCGCGGAGGCCGCGTTTCGGCGCCCCATCAGCCCCTCCGAGGAAGAGGCGCTCTTGAGGACGTGTGGAGAGGAGCTGAAGACCATCCTCAAGGTGCCTGACCCCGTCGACTGGCTCCTTCGGACCAAGCGTGAGGTCGTGGATCTCTTCCTCGATCACGCGTGTGATCGCCTGGTCGAAGGCGGCGCGCCGCCCGTCGTCGGCTTCAGCTGCATGTTCTTTCAGACCCTCTCGGCGCTCGCGCTGGGCAGGCGCCTCAAGGAGCGACATCCATCCATCAAGCTCGTGTATGGCGGCGCTTGCTTCCACGGCGAGATGGGGGAGGAGCTCATCGCCAAGGTGCCTTGGATCGACGCGGTCTCCACGGGCGAGGCGGACGACGTCATCGTGCCGCTCTTCCGCGCGCTCGCCGCGGGGGAGACGCCGCGCGGCCTTCAAGGCATCGTGACGCGCGACGAGCGGGGTGACGTCGTCGCCGGGCCCGCGGCTGCCCCCGTGTCGACCGAGGTCTTGGAGGCTTTGCCGGACCCGGATTTCGACGAGTTCTTCGCGGACGCCTCGCGCTTCAAGCTCACGGCGGAGCCGAGCTTTCGCGCGCGGGTGACGTTGCCCTTCGAGGCGTCGCGAGGGTGCTTTTGGGGGCAAAAGCACCATTGCACCTTCTGCGGCCTCAACGCCGAAGGGATGGAGTTTCGCGCGAAGAGCCCGGAGCGCGCGCTCGCGACGATGCGGCGGCTCTCCGAGCGCTACCCCACGCGGCATTTGCAGGCCACGGACAACATCTTATCCATGAGCTATTGGCGGACGCTCCTGCCGCGCCTCGCCGAGGACAAGCTCCATTCGGACGGGCGCCCCGTCGAGATCTTCTTCGAGATCAAGCCCAACCTCACGCGCCCTCAAGTCCGGGCGCTCGCCGAGGCGGGCGTCGCGTACGTGCAGCCCGGCATCGAGAGCCTCTCGACGCCGCTGCTCGCCATCATGAAGAAGGGGGTCACCGCGCTCCAAAACGTGTTCCTGCTCAAGTGCTGCGCGGAGTACGGCGTCGTCGTGTATTGGAACCTCCTCCTCCGCATCCCGGGCGAGCGGGTCGAGGACTACGAGCAGATGGAGGCGTGGCTCCCGAGGCTCATGCACCTCCGCCCGCCGAGCGGCGGCGCGCCCAAGGTCGAGTGTCACCGCTTCAGCCCCTATCACAGCCAGAAGGGGGTTTGGACCGAGGACGTGCGCCCGGCGGCGTGGTACAAAGGCATCTTCCCGGAGGACACGTTTCGCCTCGACAAGATCGCGTATTACTTCGAGGCGACGTGGAAGGACACGCTCGGGGATCCCCACTACGACGCCTTGCTCCGCCACGTTCACGCGTGGATGAAGCGATGGCGCGAGCAGCCCGAGCCGCCGCGGCTCACGATGATCGAGCGCGACGGCGGAGGGATGGAGATCAAGGACACCCGCGGAGGCGCGCCTTTGACCTTCCCCCTCGACCGTCAAGAGGCGGCGATCTACCGCGCGATGGGCGACGTCGTGACGCCGCGCGCGGCGCGTGAGGCCCTTTGGGGCAAAGGCATCACGATGAGCGAAGCCGCGCTCCGCGAGGCGCTCTCACGCTTCGTCGACGAGGGGCTCGCCCTCACCGAGGGCGACAAATTCCTCGCGCTCGCGCTCCCCCCCATCGAGGAGGCGGCGCTCGAGCGGCGCAAGGTCCAAATGCGCCGCGTCGCCAACCAACAACCTACGACGGCGCCCGCGGCGGCGGGCGCGCGGAGCTTGCATTTACCGATCGCCCGGTGATCGAGGGCGAAGGAGAGAGATTGTCATGCAATACATCGTTGAGCCGATCTACGCGAACAGCTACAATTTCCCCGGCCTCGACGTCAACAAGACGTACGTGCTCGCCGCCATGCACACGGGCATGGTGCTCACCGAGATGGGCCCCACGTGGTCACCCATCGAGCAGCAGACGTGGAACGAGGGGCTCAATCAGCGCTGGCGCTTCGAGAAGGTCTCGGGCACGAACAACCCCATCTATTACCGGATCTTCAGCATGTCGAAGCCGGGCTGGGTGCTCGACGTCGCGGGGCAGAGCACGGCGGACAAGGCCAAGGTCATCACCGAGCAGCTCTACACGAGCCGTTACAGCCAGATGTGGGAGCTCGGGTATTTGGGGCAGAGCATGTTTTGGATCAAGAACCGCCACTCGGGCAAGGTCCTCGACGTCGAGGGCAACGCCACGCAGGCGGGCTCCGACCTCATCCAGTTCCCGTATCACGGCGGCAACAACCAGAAGTTCCGCGTGAGCGAGCCTTACGACATCGTGAACGCGCCGACCTACAAGAACAAGGTCACCCTCTATCGCGACGGCTATTATCAAGGCCCCTCCGTCGCCGTCGGTCTCGGGAGCTACAACCTCGTCGAGCTGGGCTTCGGCGGCCAGTTGAGCTCGCTCAAGATCCCTCAAGGCTTGAAGGTGACGCTCTACAAACAGACCAACTATCAAGGCCCGACCAAGTCGTTTACGACGGACACGGATTGGGTCGGCGACTTCAACGATCAGACGAACGCCATCTTGATCGAGCTCGTGGCGACGGTGTACGAGCACTCCAACTACGGCGGCAGGAGCCAGGCGATCGGCCTCGGCAACTACGACGTCGGGTCGCTCTCGATCGGCAACGACGTCATCTCGTCGATCAGGGTGCCTGTCGGGATGCAGGTCGTTTTGTGGGAGCACTCCGGGTTCAAAGGCAACAGCAAGATCGCGATGAGCGACGTCCCCATGCTCGATGGGTTCAACGACAAAGTGTCGTCCCTCCAGGTCAAGATGATGGGCACCGTGGTGCCCGACGACGTGGTGAAGTTCGGCGACAAGATCGTGCTCAAATCGCACCACAACAAATACCTCACCGCGAACGCGGCGGGCAGCGTCCGCAACGCCTCGACCACCATCACCGCGGACTCGTGGATCACCATCGTTCGCGCGGGGAGCACGGTCAACAAACACTATCTGAGCTATGGAGATGTCGTCGCCCTCAAGTCGAGCTCCAACAAGTACCTTACGGATCGCCACACCGTGGTGGACGCGACCGCGACCTCGATCGGGACATGGGAGAAGTTCGTGGTGGTGCGCTCGGGCGAGACCGAGAGCCGGACGTTCGTGGCCAAAGGCGACATGATCACGCTCCGCACCGAAGGGGTCGATTACGTGCGCGCCATGGACAATGGCAACGTCGACGCGGTCCCGACGGCGATCGGAGCGTGGGAGAAGTGGATCGTCGCGGACTGGCAAGAGGCGCCCGTGGTGCTCTCGTCGAGCACCTGCGGCGCGCAGGCGTGCGCCGCGGACGCGTGCGGCGCCGATCAATCGGCCGTTCAAGTCTGCGGGGCCGACGCGTGCGCGGTGGCGGCGTGCGGCGCGGCGGCGTCCATCGTCACCGTGTGCGGCGCGGCGGCGTCCATCATCTCGATTTGTGGCCTCGACGTGAGCGGCGTGCAGGCTTGTGGCGTGCAAGCGTGCGGCGCGGACGTGTGCGGAGGCAATTTGTGCGGCGCCGACGGGTGCGCGGCCGCGGCGTGCGGGGCTGACGCGTGCG
>CAYTJL010000011.1:47643-72804 GCA_964437785.1 uncultured Polyangiaceae bacterium | reverse complement strand
TCAGGCTCTGCACCATGGGCTGAGGCTATCAGCTCCGGCGGTGCGCCTCTATCGGTGTGAACGCGGAGAGATCAGGACTTGGCGCGCGCCTTGGTCTTCTTACCGGCCTTGGCAGGCGGGATGACAGCGGGCTTGACCGGGCCGTCTTTGGCCTTCTTGGCCTTGGCGAGCGAGGCTTGTTTGGCCTTCTTGGCTTTGGCCTCCGCGTCGGCCTTGGCTTTGGCCTCTTTGGCCTTCTTCGCTTTGGCCTCTGCCTCGGCCTTGGCTTTGGCCTCTTTGGTCTTCTTGGCCTTCTCCTCGGCGTCGGCCTTGGCTTTGGCCTCTTTGGCCTTGGTCTCTTTGGCCTTGGCCTCTACCGCTTTGCTCCCGCCTTTCTTTTCGAGCGCCATGCGCTCGCGGAGCTTGGCGCGCACGCCGGTCACGAGCGCCTTGACCTTGCCCGCCTCGTCCTCGGTGACGACGCCGTCGGCCGCGGCTTTGTCGAGCGCGGTGCGCGCGTCTTTTTCGGACTCGCCGAGCCACCGCAGGACGGTCTTCTTGCGATCGACCGAGACGCCGCCGCGATCGAGCTTCTTCTCGACGGTGCGCCGGATGCCGTCGAGGCGCTTCTCGGTGATCTTGCGGAACTCGTCGGCCTTCATCGGGTACGAGGCCGTGCTCTTTTTGGGCTTGGCGAGCGCCGAGCCGGTCGTGATCGGCGCGACGAGCGCGGCGACGATGGTGAGCACGACAACGAAGAGTCGAAATGTGAGCTTCATGGCCCCGGTCCGCTGTTTCGATGGACGAGTGCTCGAACCGCGGCGGGAGGTCAAGAGCGAGGCCAGATCTCTCTTGCAGAGCGGGGGACGTGGGCGCTATCCCGGGGGTTCTGCCATGCACTGTCCGCGCTGCTTTCGGCGGTATCGAGACGGCATCAGCCGTTGCGCCGCCGACAACGAGGCGCTCGAAAAATCGCCCGATCTGTCGCGCGTAAAGGCGGCGCCCACGCGCCGCGCGGGCGACGTCGTAGGCGGCCGGTACCGCATCCGCGGCCTCATCGGGCACGGCGGCATGGCCCGCGTCTTCCTCGCCGAGGACGAGCAGCAGGGCGGGCCCGTCGCGGTGAAGATCATGGAGCCGCAGCTCCTCAAGGACGCGCGCACCCGCGCCCGCTTCATCTTGGAGGCAAAGGCAGCGGCGGCCATCAACCACCCCAACGTGGTCGAGATGCTCGACGTGGGCCTCCAGCCCGACGGATCGCCGTACCTCGTGATGGAGTTCCTCTACGGCGAGTCGCTCGGACAGCTCCTGCGCCGCGAGCGCCACCTCTCGCTCGAGGACGGCATCTCGGTGCTCGCGTACGTCGGCGAGGGCATCGACGCGGCCCACCGCGCGGGCGTGATCCACCGCGATCTCAAGCCCGACAACATCATCCTCCTCGGCGAGATCGGATCGCCGCGCGCGGTCAAGGTGCTCGACTTCGGGCTCGCCAAGGTGCGCGAGCACGGCGGCATGACGGCCTCCGGCACCACCGTCGGCACCATCGAATTCATGGCGCCCGAGCAGGTCGTCGGCGACACGACGGACGCGCGCGCCGACATCTACGGCTTCGGCGTGCTCATGTACCGCACGCTCGTGGGCAAGCTGCCGTTCAAGGCGCGCGAGCGATCCGAGACGCTCGCGCTCCAGCTCATCAAGCCGCTCGATCACTTCGATCTCGGCGAGGACGATCTCGCGATCGGCATCGAGGCGATCATCCTCCGCTCGCTCCGCAAGCGGCCCGACAACCGCTACGCGTCGATGGATGCGCTCATGGCCGACATCAAGAAGCTCCAGCGCGGCGCGCACGTCGATCCGTACGCGCTCTTCTACGAGCCCGACATCTACGTGCCGCGCAACGAGCTGTCGCGCGGCGCGGCGCGGTACTTCTACGAAAAAATCGGCGTGCCCATGCCGAGCTTCAAACGGATGAAAGCGTCGTGAGTTACTCGGCCCATTTTCGCTGCCTCGCCGGCTGTCCCGGGAGCTACCCGCTCACCCAGCCCATCTACCGCTGCCCCCGCTGCCAGGGCCTGCTCGACGTCGCGCACGACAAAGCCGCGCTCGCCGATCGCAGCGCCGCCGCGTGGATGAAGCTCTTCGACGATCGCTACAAGCGCACCGCGTGGCCCTACGGATCGGGCGTGTGGGGCAAGCGCGAGTGGGTCGCGCCCAACGTGCCCGACGACATGATCGTCTCCATGGACGAGGGCGGCACGAACCTCTTCTGGGCCGAGCGCTACGGCCGATCGATCGGCATGCGCGACCTTTGGATCAAGCTCTGCGGCAACAGCCACACGGGCTCGTTCAAGGACCTCGGCATGACCGTGCTCGTCTCGGTCGTGCGCCAAGCGATCCGCGAGGGGCTCAAGGTCCGCGCGATCGCGTGCGCGTCCACGGGCGACACGTCGGCGTCGCTCGCCGCGTACGGCGCGGCCGCGGGCCTGCCCGTGGTGGTGCTCCTGCCGCGCGGCAAGGTCTCGACCGCGCAGCTCGTGCAGCCCATCGCGTCGGGCGCGCTCGTGCTCGCGCTCGACACCGACTTCGACGGCTGCATGGCCATCGTGCAGCGCCTCGCCGCCGAGGGCCTCGTCTACCTCGCCAACTCGATGAACGCGCTGCGCCTCGAAGGCCAAAAGACCGTCGCGATCGAGATGGTCGAGCAGTTCGACTGGACCACGCCCGATTGGGTCGTGCTCCCGAGCGGCAACCTCGGCAACGCGTACGCGATGTACCTCGGCTTCTCGATGATGAAGGACCTCGGCCTCATCGCGCGGATGCCGCGCCTCGCGGTCGCGCAGGCGAGCCACGCGAACCCGCTCTACCTCGCGCACCGCGATCACAAGCGCGCGATCGAGCCTCAAAAAGCGCGCGAGACGCTCGCGAGCGCGATCCAGATCGGCAACCCCGTGAGCGCGCCGCGCGCGTTCCTCGCGCTCGACGCGATGAACGGCGTGGTCGAAGAGGCGACCGAGGACGAGCTGTGCGACGCGGCCGCGCGCGCCGATCGCACGGGCATGTACACGTGCCCGCACACCGCGGTCGCGCTCGTCGCGCTCGAGAAGCTCGTCGCGCGCGGGGTCATCCACAAAGACGAGCGCGTGATCGTCGTGTCGACCGCGAACGGCCTCAAGTTCACCGAGCTCAAGGTGCGCTACCACGAGCGATCGATCGGCGGCGTCGACGCGCGCTGGGCGAGCCCCCCGGTCGAGCTGCCCGCCGACTACGACCGCGTCGTCGATGCGCTCGCCGCGCACGCGGCGCAAAGCTCCAAATAGAGGGCTCAAAAGAAGCCGGTCGAGTCGCTATTGACAAACCCGGTCGTGGCCTGTAGGTATTGCGCCCCTTTCTGGCCGGCCTGCGAAGCAATGAACCTCAATCAGAAGACGTACTCCGCCAAACCTGCTGAGTCCCTCGCCGCACGCAAGTGGTGGGTGATCGACGCCGAAGGCAAGCCCCTCGGCCGCCTCGCGAGCAAGATCGCGATGGTCCTGCGCGGCAAGAACAAACCCACCTTCACCCCGCACGTCGACACGGGCGATTTCGTGATCGTCGTGAACGCGCAGAAGGTGATGCTCACCGGCAACAAGCTCACGCAGAAGCAGTGGGTGCGGCACAGCGGCGAGCCCGGCGGCTTCCGCTCCGTCGTCTACAGCGAGGTGATCGAGAAGAAGCCGGAGCTGCCGATCCGCAAGGCGGTCAAGGGCATGCTCCCCAAGAACACCTTGGGCCGCGAGCTGCTCTCCAAGCTCAAGGTCTACGCAGGCCCCGATCACCCGCACGCGGCGCAAAAGCCGGAGCCCCTCGTTTAGTTTCTTCTACCTGGCATCCCCGAGCGCATCATGGCTGAGACCACCACCTCCAAGTCCTCCGGCACCCGCACCTACGCCACGGGCAAGCGAAAGACGGCCGTCGCGCGCGTCTTCCTCTCCCCGGGCTCGGGCAAGATCACCGTCAACGCGCGCCCCGCCGACGAGTACTTCGTCCGCGAGACGTCGCGCATGGTCATGCGTCAATCGCTCGAGCTGCTCGAGATGATGGACCAATACGACATCCAGGCGACGGTGGCCGGCGGCGGCCACAGCGCGCAGGCCGAGGCCATCCGGCACGGCGTCGCGCGCGCGCTCTGCGAGCTCAACGGCGAGAACCGTTCGCCCCTCAAGCGCGCCGGCTTCCTCACGCGGGACGCGCGCAAGAAGGAGCGCAAGAAGTACGGTCAGCCGGGCGCTCGCAAGCGCTTCCAGTACTCCAAGCGCTGACGATGGGTGGACCCGAGGGGTCCCCCCAAACCCCCCGAGCCGCATTGGACCTCGGCGTCCTCATCTCCGGCCGAGGCAGTAACCTCGGCGCCATCCTCGACGCGGTCAACGTGGGTCGCGACTCCGCGTCCGCGGGTCGCTCGACCGAAGCACGCGCGCTCGACGCTCGCGTGCGCGTCGTCATCTCCAACAAACAAGGCGCCTTGGGGCTCGCGCGCGCAGAAGCCGCGGGCGTGCCCACGCGCGTCATCCCGCACGCCGACTACGCGAGCCGCGAGGCGTTCGACGCCGCGCTCGTCGAGGCGCTGCGCGACGCGGGCGCGGAGTGGATCGTGCTCGCGGGCTTCATGCGCATCGTCACGCCCGTGCTGCTCGATGCGTTCCCGTACCGCGTGCTCAACATCCATCCCTCGCTGTTGCCCGCGTTCCCGGGCGTCGACGCGCAGGCCCAGGCCATCGCGTACGGCGCGCGCGTCTCGGGCTGCACCGTCCACTTCGTCGATCGCGGCACCGACACGGGGCCCATCCTCGCGCAGGCCGCGGTGCCGGTGAAGGAGACCGACACGCCCGCGTCGCTCTCCGCGCGCATCCTCGCCGAGGAGCACCGCCTGCTCGTGCGCGCGCTCTGCGCCGTCGCCGAGGGGCGCGTCGAGGTCACGCCCGCCGTACCGAGGGCGATCGTTCGCGTGCGCGGCGAACCGATCTGAGCTTTGATCGCGCTGTGAAGCACTTCGACGTCATCCTGCTCGGACGATCGATCGGCGTGCTCGTGTCCGCGGCGATCCTCGCGCGGCGCGGCTTCACCGTGCTCGTGCTCGGGCAGAGCGAGCGACCACCGTCGTACAAGCTCGCGCAGCGCACGCTGCTCCGCCGATCGTTCACCATGCTCGGCGCGACCTCGCCCGTTTGGCAGAAGGTCACGGCCGAGCTCGCGCAGTCGCAGACGTGGCGCCGCCGCGTCGTCGAAGCGTCGCCGATGCTCCAGGTGCTCATGCCGCGCCGGAGGCTCGAAATCCCGCCCGACATGGATCTGTTCGGCCGCGAGATCGATCGTGAGCACCCCGAGCTCCGCAGGCTCGTCGACGATCTCTACGGCGAGCTCGCGCGCGTGAACGGCGCGGCGGACGAGGCGCTCGGGCGCGACGCGATCTGGCCTCCGGGCACGTTCTGGGAGCGGCGCGAGACCAACCGCGTGGCCGGCATGCTGCCGCACATCCGCGCCGAGCCCGACGCTGATTTGCTCGCGGAATTCCCTCGCGGCCACGCGTTTCGGCAGATCGTCGTCGCGTCCGCGCTCTTCGGGACCGACCTCTCCGCGCTGCCTCCGCCGTTCGCGATCGCGCGGCTCCACGGCGCGTGGACACGCGGGCTCTACCTCGTGCCGCGCGGCGAAGAGGAGCTCGAAGAGATCTTGGTCGATCGCATCCTCGCGTACGGCGGCGCGTGCCAGTTCGACGATCGCGCGGTGTCGCTGCGCCTCAAGCGCGGCGTGGCCGCGGGCGTGCTGCTCGACGGCGCCGAGCACCCGATCGGATCGAGCTTCGTGATCAGCGACGGCGACGGCGAGGCGCTCGCCGCGCTCACGAGCGGCGAGGGCATCCACAAACGCGCGCAGCGCGAGTGGCCGCGCATCACGTCGTCCGTCGGCCGCTTCGTGGTCTCGCTCGTGGTCAAGCGCGAGGGGCTGCCCGCGCCGCTCGGGCCCGAGTCGCTGATTTTGCCCGGCGATCGCGACGCGGCGCGCGCGCGATCCCACGTGCCCGCGGGCCAGGTGCCCGGCGTGTGGGCGCCGCCGCCGCGGCCCATCGTGCACCTCCAGCGCGTCGGACGCGCGGGCATCGAGCCCGACGAGGAGCTGCTCGTCGCCGAGACGCTGCTCCCCGATCGCGGGCCGACCGCGCTCTTCGACGCGCGCCGCGCCGTGCTCTCGGCGATCACCGCGGAGCTGCCGTTCTTGGAGCGCCACCTCGTCGTGGTCGACTCGGTCCACGACGGGCTGCCCGTGTGGGTCTACGAGGGCGGCGCACGGAGGCTGGTCGAGCGCTCCCAATTGCAGGGATCGGCGAGCGCGCCCGAAGGCATGGTGAGGCAGCTCGAGGTGGATCCGCCCGGCTATTTGGGCCTCGGTGGCGAGCCCATCCGCGGTCCGATCGAGCGCACGTTCTTGGTCGGCAGGAGCGTGCTCCCCGGGCTCGGGCAAGAGGGCCAGCTCCTCGCGGCGTGGGGCGCGTCGAGGCTCATCACGCGCACGGACAAGAAGAAAGAGAAGATGCGGCGCGACATGTGGAACAAGATCGAGCTCGGCTAATCGCGGCTCGCGCTGCCGCGGCGCTCTTCGGTACATTGTCGGAGGAGGCTCGCACGATGCTCTTTCGACGCGCTCTGCCCGCGATCGCCGCGGCTGGCTTGCTCCTCGCCCCAAAGCCCGCAGCCGCAGCCGACAGCGACGGCGTGCTCATCGGCGCCGCGATCTTTGGGTACTTGGGCGTCGGGATCGGCTTCACGGTGACCGATCTCGTGCAGGCCAAAGACAAGGTCGAGATCAAGAAGGGCGTCGCTATCGCCGAGATCGCGTCGTCGGTGCCGTTCATCGTGCTGGTGCACGGGGGGACCATCCTCTTCTCGATGGAGGCGAACGCGTTTGAGGTGACCCCCCTCCTCGCGCCGCTCGGCATCTGGATGAACGCGCTCACCGCCCACGGGTGTTTGACGCTCGCGACCGATCAAATGAAGCCTCAATTCATGCCGCTCGCGGCCGCGATGATCGGCACCAACTCCACGCTCACCACCATGGCCGTCGCGCACGCGACGCGGCGCGCGCTCCCGCCCAAATCGTGGGGGGTGATGGCCATGGTGCTCACCGCGCCGCAAATCGCGGGCGCCGCGGCCGGTTATGCGTTGAGCCCGCGCGACCGGCCGGCGTGGGCAGGCGCGATGGGGTGGGCGGGCGCGCTCTTCGCGCATGGCCTCGTCACATCCATCTTTGGCCGATCCAGGCGTATCGAGCCCCCGCCCCCTCCGCCGCCGCCTCCTCCGCCTCCGCTCCAAGTCCCCACCGACAAGCCACCTCTCCAGGTGCCCGACGACTATCACCAGCCGCTCCAAACCCCACAGCAGCAGCCGTACCTCTCCAAACCGATGTTCCTGATGCCATCGTCCATTACGGTCAATCCGACCGTCATCAACATGGCGACGTTGGGCGAGGTGCCCTCGGTGAGCGCGGGTGTCGTCGTGTCCGGCGCGTGGCTCTAGTCTAAGCGCGCTGGACCGTCCGAGGCGCCGTTCGGACGGTCCAAACGCCCCTAAAATCTAGGCAAATCCGCGAATTACCGCCCTCCCCGCTTGGCCCGCGCCTTGCTCTATGCCTCTGCACGGTGGCTGAGCCAAACGGCATCGCCACCCAAGCTTAGGGGTGGATTTTCCTGGGTGCGGGCGCGCCCAGACAAGGAGCGGTCATGAGGAGCAAGGCGTTGTGGGGTTTGGGTCGCGCGGCGGGTGGTCTCTCTCTCTGTCTCACGATGGGGCTCGGCGCTGGGTGTCTGTCGCGCCCGATCGGCGAGGTCGAGCCGCGGACAACGTACACCGCGACGTTCAACCAGCTCGCCAATCGCATCACCAAGATCGACCTCCTCTTGGTGGTCGACAACTCGGGATCGATGGCCGACAAACAGAACATCTTGGCCGACGCGGTCCCGAACCTCGTCAAATCGCTGCTCGCCCCGCCGTGCATCGGCGCGGACGGCCAGCCCATCGCGCAGCAGCCCAAGCCCAACGAGCTTTGCCCGTCCGGGTCCGCGCGCGAGTTCGAGCCGATTCAAGACGTCCACATCGGCGTCATCACGTCGAGCTTGGGCGACCACACCGCGGGGTTCTGCAAGGATCAGCCGCCCACCAACGACAAAGGCCATCTCGTTGTGCGCTCGCCCACCCCGGGACAAGACGTGCCCACGTATCAAGGCAAGGGCTTCCTCGCGTGGGATCCGAGCCAAAAGCAGAGCCCCCCCGGCGACGGCGACCTCGACGTGATGGGCGGCAAATTGCGTGATCTCGTGGTGGGCGCCGGCCAATCGGGCTGCGGCTACGAGGCGACGTTGGAGAGCTGGTATCGCTTCCTCGTGGACCCGAAGCCCCATAAGTTCCTTGGTCGTTCGCAGGACGGCAAGCTCGTCGTCTCGTCCAAAGAGGATGATCAAGACCTCTTGGATCAGCGCAAAGACTTCCTCCGCCCCGACTCGATGGTAGGTATCTTGATGCTCACCGACGAGAACGACTGTTCGGTCAAGGTCGCGGCCGACGCGCTCGAGATGACGGACTACAACAGGCCGATGACGCGCGCGCGCGCCGAGTGCGAGAAGGACATCAACGATCCTTGCTGCGCGCCCTGCGGCAAGGACGATCCCGCGCTCAAGTGCCCTGCGGACCTGGCGTGCGAGGAGAGGCCGAACCTCATCAACGACACGAGCAAAGGGCTCTTGGAGGATCCGAACAACCTGCGCTGCTTCAACCAGAAGCGCCGCTTTGGCAAGGACTACCTCTATCCGGTGGAGCGCTACATCAAGGGGCTGAGCCAAGCTCAGGTCGAGGCGAGGGACGGCTCGATGATGGAGAACCCGCTGTTCCCCGCGGATAAAGAGGGCAAGGGGTATCGCACGCCGGAGTCCAAGCTGGTCTTCATGGGCGGCATCGTGGGCGTGCCTTGGCAGGACATCGCGCGCCTCAACAAAGATGGCAAGCCCGATCTCGTGAACGGCCTCGACGCGGACGGCAAGGCGGTCGGCGGCTTCATGACGCCGAGCGAGCTCAGCAAGCGCGACGCGACGCTCGGCAAATCGCGTTGGGACATCATCCTCGGCGACCCGAGCAACGGCGTCGCTCCGTCGGACCCGTTCATGCGCGAGGACCGTTATCCGCGCGACGGCCAAAACCCCATCATCGACGACTCGATTCAGGGTGTCGACGCGGGTCGGAACGCGAGCGTCATCAACGGTCATGAGTGGAACACCGACGTGAACGGCAACGGCGATCTCCAGTTCGCCTGCGTGTTCGACCTCCCCGCCGCCTCGGGCGCCGACTGCGCCTCGAAGCCGGGCGAGACCAAGAACCCGCTCTGCCAAAACGCGGATGGCACGTACGGCTCGATCCAACATCGCGCCAAGGGGTATCCGGGGCTCCGCCACCTGTCTGTCCTGAAGGGCATTGGCTCGCAGGCGATGGTCGGCTCGATCTGCCCGGTGCAGGTGGATAACGTGGGCGGGCGCGACTACGGATACAACCCCGCCGTCGCGACGCTCGTCGAGCAGCTCAAGAGCAAGCTCATCGGTCAGTGCCTGCCGCAGCCCATCCCGGCCAACGACAAGGGCCAAGTGGCGTGCATCGCGATCGAGGCGCGGAAGATCGATGAGGGCGCGACGTGCTGCGACGGCCTCACGGCGCGCGTGCCGGTGGATCCGAACCACACGGGGCTCGTGGATCAGTTCCTGGAGACGCCCGCGGCGAAGCAAGTTGGTTACAACTGCTTCTGCGAGATCCCGCAGCTCGAGAAGGAGGAGCTCAAGGCTTGCCAGAACGACACCGCCGTCGTCCCGACCATCAACGGTAACCCCGTGAACGGCTGGTGTTACATCGAGGATTCGATCTCCTCGCCCGTGGGCAGCCCTGAGCTGGTCGAGAGCTGCGCGTCGACCGAGAAGCAGAAGCTCCGCTTCGTGGGCGCAGGCCAGACGCTCGACAAAGCCACGCTGGTCGTCTCCTGCTACGCCGAGCGCTGATTCGATATCTCGCCTCGGATGGAACGAAAGAGCCCCTCTCCCGCCATGGGAGAGGGGCTCTTGCCTTTTTGGATACCGTCGATCACGAGAGCGCGAGAGCCAATGCGGCGAAAGCGCCGCAGGTCATCCGTGTGGGGCTTCAACCGGCCGCGATAATCGCGGCCTCAAAATTGTGGTTTCAGCCTTGTGAGTGAGGCGTCCCAGCCTCCTCACTCCTCAGTAGGGCTCTCTGCCAAGACCTACCGCACAGGTCGGATTTTGTCTGCGGGAGCAGGGTTTACTGCTGGCAGATCTTGTTGATGCAGACCGGGCCGGCGTCGGCCATGAAGCCGGCGCAATCCGTGTCGGTGTTGCACTTCTTGCCGGCAGCGCACTTTTGAGCGCACGAGCCGCCGCAATCGATGTCGCTCTCATCGCCGGTCTTGAAGCCGTCGCTGCACGTCGCGTCGAAGCAGGAGCCGTTGATGCAGGCTTGGCCCACGCAATCGCTGTTGACGAGGCAGAGATCACCCGTGTTGCAGAGCGGGCACGACCCGCCGCCGCACATCCCGGAGCACGAGGCGGGGAAGCAGCGGAGCGTCGCGACGATCGTCTGCGGGTTGTTGATGACGAGCGAGGAGGCCGCGCCGCAATAGCTGTTGGTGCAGTCCGCGTCGCTGTTGCAGAGCTTGCCATCGTCGCAGCCGCCGCCGGTCACCACGGTGCCGCCGTCGACCACGCCGAACATCACGCACGCGCCGCCGCAGTCGACGTCGCTCTCGTCACCGTCCGCGACCATGTCGGAGCAGCTCGGGAAGAGGCATTGATTGTTGACACACGCGTTGTTGACGCAGTCCGAGTTCTTCTTGCACACCTTGAGGTTGATGCACTTGGGGCACGCCGGGCCGCCGCAGTCGACATCCGTCTCGGAGCCGTCTTTGGTGCTGTTCGTGCAATTCGCCATGTCGCACTTGAGGTTGAGGCAATAACCGCTCTGGCAATCCTCGTTGACGAGGCAGTCCTTGCCCTGGGCACAAGCCTTGTTGAAGGTCTCGCCGCTGCACGGGCCGCCGCAGTCGACGTCGGTCTCGCCGAAGTTCTTCGTGTTGTCGAAGCACGAGGGCGTCGCGCAAATGCCGTTCAAGCAATAGTTGCTCTGGCAGTCGCTCTCGGTGTTGCACGTCTTGCCCGCGGTGCACTTGGGGCACACGGCGCCGCCGCAGTCGATGTCGCTCTCGGTGCCGTCCTTTTGGTTGTTCTCGCAGATGAGCACCGCGGAGCAGTCGGGCGCTGGGATGGACGTATCCATCTTGCACTTGCGCGTGCCCATGTCGACCAAGCACCGCAGGCCCGCGCCGACGTCGCAGTCGCAGTCTCCGACGCACGCTTGACCGTCGCCGCAGCGCGCGGGACAGCCGGGTTTGGACTCCACACCGCCGCAGTCGATGTCGCTCTCGGTGCCGTCCTTGACGCCGTTGATGCAGATTTCGGGCGCCGGCGGGATAGCGCAGTTGAAGTAGACGACCGTGACGGGATCGCCGCCGATGATCCAGTCCTTCGGGGTCTGATCCTGGACGGTCGGGTCCGTAAAATTGGGATACGTGCCGTCCGCAGGAGGCCACGTGATGGCGAAGCTCACCGACCCTGCTTGGTTGATGCCGCCCGGAACGATGGTGAACTGCGCGGCCGGCTGGTACGGCGCGAGCTGTGGGCACGCAGACGCGCCTTGATCGCCGTTGATCTCTTGGAGCTCGAAGTGATGCGTCTCGGTGCCGTTCGGACACGCCACGTCGACCGTGGAGCGATCCGTGACCTGCGTCTCCGAGAAGGTGCCATAAGGCTTCTTGGTGTCGCACGTGCCGCCGTCGCCGCCGTCGCTCGACGAGCCACCATCGCAGCTCGCGTCGGAGCCGGCGTCGACGTCCGTGCCCTCGGGCGGGTTGATGGTGATCGAGAACGAGTGGGTGCTCCCGAAGCTGAACGAGCCGCACTCCGCCCCTTTGAAGTCCTTGATCTTGATCATCTGCGGCTTGGGCGGGTTCGCAGGATCGGGCGGCAAGCCCAAGAGCTTGAGATCGATCGGCGGGTCGAGCACGACCTGCCCGCCGCCCCCGATGAAGCACACGTCGAGCGCGTCACGCGAGAGGAAGTTGCCGTTGGAGTCCCCGGTGATGTTGGTCGCGTCCGGGAGCGTCGGCGTCCCCAACGTCGCGCACGCGGACGCGCCGGTGTCGTCGATCGTGTCTTGCCGGAAGGCGTGGTAGCAGTTGTCCTCCGTCGCGATCCAGCGGCAGATGCTCTCGATGGGCGGCTCACCCGAGCCACACCCGTGAACGACGCCAGCCAGGACGAGCGGAAGAAGCGGCAAAGCAGCGAGCAAGAAGCGACTTCGCATAGCTCTCGATGGTAAGCGGAGATTCTCTCCGGGACTATTCACTAAAAGGCCCATTTACATGAGCCGCCCGTCGTTCGAGCGACCCGCGGATGCGGAGTCGCGACCCACACCGATGAGCGACCCGCGGATGCGGGGTCGCGACCCACACCGATCGATCAAAGCTCGGCGTAGGGGCCCGGCACGACGTACGCGTCGTCGTTGCCCGCGTACGTGAACATGCCCCAACACACGAGCTTGTACTTCATCGCGAACGCCATCGCCGTGCGCAGGCTCGCCTTGGGCGCGAGCAGCGCGAGGTTGGCGCGCCGCACGCCCCACCACCCGGGCCCGTGCTGGAGCACGGACGTGTGGAGGTCGTACGCCGCGTAAGCGGGGTCGTTGAGCACCGCGAGGCGCAGGCGAACGAAGCTCTTCGAGCCTTCGTCGCCGGTCGGGAACTCGTACCAGTAGAGGTTGCCGCGCGCCTTCTTGACGGTGAACTTCGCGCCTTGCTTTTCGAGGAAGCGCGTGAGGTCCTCCTGCGTGAGCGGCGTCGCGATCGCGTGCGTGTCGATGCCCTCACACGCCTCGGGCGCGATCTTGAAGCGGCTGAAGCCGATCGATGGATCGGTCTCGTTCTCGGGCGTCCGCGCCTTGTCCCCGAAATCGGGGAGGTTGCTCGGATAGTCGACGCCCGCGTCGATCCCGCTGCACCCCAGGGCGAGCGCGATCGCAGAGCTTGTCACGAGGGCTTTGAGGAGCCCGACGATGGACTTCGTCACGGTCAAGTCACCCATGGTCTCTCGCGCCGGAGGACCGATCAAAGGCCCGCCGGGATGGCGCATCATCGTCCGGCACCGCCGCGGGGGCAAACTTTTCCCCGCTCCCTTCGCACGGCGATCAAGAAGCACCACGATCATTTGCCGTAACAGGCGATCCTCTCTTAGAGTTTCTAGGCGATGACCTCCACCGCCTCGATCCCCCGTCCCATCGGGCTCTTCTTCCCGGCCGCCCTCGCGATCGCGCTCGCCGGCTGCGGTGGCTCTCCGACAGCGCCGCAGCGCGACGACGTGTTCTATCTGCACGGCGCCGGAACCATCGACAAGAACTACAGCTACGAGACGTACTTCAAGCCGCTCGATCGCGCTGCGGACGCGCGCCATCAGCGGGTGGTCGGCGTCGGCGTGCTCAACGGTGACATCCGCCTCGGGCGCCCGATCGACTGGAACATCCGCGGCGCCAACTACGCGCCCCAGCAGCGCTTCATCTCGTACCAGTCGCCGCGCCAGTTCCTCTTCTCGATCTACGAGCGCGTCGATCCGACCGAGGACACGTGGACCGAGGTGCTGCGCCGCTACGAGGCCGATCTCGAAGAGCAAGGCGCGCAGGTCCTCGCGGGCCGCATGCCCGTCGCCACCGCGAACACGCAGGGCCGCGCGTACCTCATCAAGACCAAGGTGCCGAGCAAGCCCGACTACCTCAACTACGCGCACGAGATCATCATCCGCGGCGATCGCAGGCTCATCCTGATCCAGATCATCCACGGCGAGAACTTCGAAGCGATCGAGGACGAGATCGCGGCCGCGTTCCAATCCATCATCGTCTACTGATCCGCAAGCCCGATCGCCGATCGTCTCGTGATCGAGGCGACGACACCTCGCGCCTCTCCTGATCAGCGCACGCCTTCGCTCCAGCAGCTGGGGGACCTTCGAGGTCCCCCCATCGTTGACTAATGGAGCCCGTCGAGGAAGCCCGAGAGCGAGAGATCGGTGCGCGTGACGAGCGTGTCGAGCTGCGGCCCCAACGCGCGGCGCGCGCTCCCCTCGTCACCCCACGGACGACCGCACAGATCGGCGACGTGATCGGCGTCGCTCGTCGGCGCGATGAGCTCGCGGAACGTCGCGACGTGCGGTGAGCCGAGGTGCAACACGACCGCCTTCTGCGGCGACCAAAACGCGTTGAGCACCGTCTTTTGCCACTTCGCCAAGCGCAGCGTGATGTCCATCCACACCGCGGCCGCGTAGGCATCGCCCGCACCGATCGGCAAGCGAAGGCAGAGGCCCGTCTTCGGCAAGTCCTGCCCGCGGAAAGGCTCGACCGACGCGAGGATCGTCGACACGACCCAATACTTCACGAGGTCACCGCCGAAGCTCGTGTCCCAGAGCGCCTTCATCGGCTGCGTCGAGAGCCACGCGCGATAGCCCGCGCTCGCGGTCTCCGGGTCGTCGAGCGACGGCACCGCGATGTGAGACACGCGCTCCAAGAACACCTCGACCGGCATCATGCGGCCGTTGGTCGCGAGCTCGTAACACGCCGTGAGGAGAGGCCAGAGCGCGATCGGGAGCGCCGCGCCCGTCGACACGAGCTGGCTGTAGTCGTACGAGGCGAACACCGCCATCGGGTAGAGGCGGCCGGCGTTGTCGCCGCTCGCGCACCACGCGCCCACCATCCCGCGCTGCGGCGGCTCGTCGCCTTTGCCCTCGCCGCGGTAGATGAACAGGCCGACGCCGTACGGGTACGCCTGCTCGAAGGTCGTGCCCATCGTGTTGCGCGCGTGATCGATGCTGTTGCCCAGCCACCGATCGAAGCTCGCAAGCTCGTCGCCGCCCGCGTTGAGCCGGATGAAATCCCCCGTCGCCGGCAGCTTGCCAAAGCAGCCGATCTGAGGCGGAGCCGCCGGAGCCTTCTTTTTCTTCCAAAACATGATCGGCCCAGCCCCAGTGATACACGAACGAATGGGCAGGATCACCACCCGTTTTTCATCGGGAGACGAGGCCACAAAAAGACAACGGGGGCCAGGATGGGGGGACCCCGAAGGTCCCCCCAAACCCCCCCGTGCATCTTTCTGAAGAGATTCTTTACGGAAGAGATACGGAGACAGCGCGCGATGCGCTCAGCCCTTCTTGCCTCCGCCTTTGCCGAAGCTGTCGCCGATGCTCGGCGGGCAGTTCGTCGCGCGGAAGAAGCTCGACGGGAACGGATGATTGCCGCGCACGGGCTTCACTTCCATGGTCACCGTCACGGGCGGCGCGCTCATCTGCCAGGTGACCGTGAACGAGTCGTCCTTGTCTTTGACGGCCGTGGTGGTGCCCGCCTCGAAGAGACGGAAGATGCCCCACGGACCCTCACGCACGATCTCTTCGTCGAGGCCGCCCGCGCCGCGCACGCGCATCTTCGCGCCCGTGGGCTTGGGGCCGGGCCACGTGAACGACGCCCAGAACTCCTTCTCGTTGCGATAAAGGCGCTTCTGGCCGTCGATCTCGAGGATGATCTCCGAGACGATCGGGCTGACGGTCTTGAGGTTGACCGTGAACTCGACCTTGGGCTTCTCGCCCGCGAAGCCGGGCCAGAGCGCGTCGGTGATCTCGTCGGCGCGTTCGAGGCACGGGTAGAGCTTGCCGTTGAACGGCGTCGTGGGCTTCGCGGGCTTGTTGCCGAGCGAGTC
The DNA here is from genome assembly GCA_964437785.1 of uncultured Polyangiaceae bacterium. Taxonomy (GTDB): domain Bacteria; phylum Myxococcota_A; class Polyangia; order Polyangiales; family Polyangiaceae; genus CAYTJL01. The sequence goes on along the minus strand of CAYTJL010000011.1, from coordinate 56,961 downwards.
CACGTCGAGGTGCGACTGCGGCACGTACTTGTGGCCGACCTTGGAGTGGAAGTTCTTGAGGAAGCCCTCGTAGAAGCCCCAGAGGACGCCGTCCTTCGGCTTGAAGAACGCGACCGCGTCCTCGAACGAAGCGTCGCGCGTGGCCGCGAGGTTGAACGGATAACGGTCCTTGATCTTGTCGCGGTAGACCGGCCACACGACCACCTCCCAGAGCCCGCTCGCCGCGCCGCCCGCGTGACGGATGACGGCTTTGTAGGCTTGGCGAAGCGGGTTCAGAAGCAGCGGCGACATGAGGTCTTGGCCGGTCTTGTCCATCTTGAGGAGCAGGCCTTCGGTGGTCTTGACCGCGTCCTCGAACTTCTCGGTCGCCTTCTTGGTGTCGGCCGCAGGGGGCCCTTGCTCGACGGTGCTCATCTCGCCCGCGAGGTCCGCGAGCTTGCCGACGTACGTGCCGAGCTCGACCGGCGCGGGCGGCGGCGGCGGGCTGTCGCCCTTGGGCTTGGCCGGCGGCGGCGCGACGCCGAAGCGCACCATCGCGCGGAACTTCTCGGGCACGGGATCGACGCGCTCTGCGACGTCCTTGCCGACCATCGTCGCGACGCGCACGCCGCGGGTCTTGGCCTCGATGCGCCGCGTGACCTTCATCTTGGCCTGATCGATGAGCCCGCCGTCGGTGAAGATCTCCTCCGACGCCGCGTTGGACTCGGCCATCTCGTCGAACTGCGTGTTCTCCCAGAGCTTGCGGAGGAGCCGTCCATACGCCCAGTCCGGCGTGGAGAGGACCTTGAACTCGACGATCGCCTCTTTGTTCGTGTCGGGGATCGCGACGTCGACATCCTTGAAGAAGTTGATCCACTCCTGGATGTAGCGGTTGTCGTAGTCCTCGCGCACGCGCATGAGCGCCTGCTGGATTTTATCGCCTTGCAGCGTCTCCTCGCGCGAGAGCGGGAGCACCCACTGCTCGCGCTCCAAGAGCTTCGCGCCCTCGTCGAGCGAGGCGAGCACCTTCTCGTGACCCTTGTACGTGTACGCGCCGGGGATCGCGTACCACTCGTTCTTCGTCTTCTTGCGATAGCTCGAGATGACGCGATCGATGATCTCGGGCCGGTCGACGAAGATGTCGCGCAACGTGATCGGCGGGTACACGAGGTTCTCGGGCGAGTCGGGCCCGTTCTCGTTGAACTTCTGCGTGTTGAGCGCGTCGACGTATTCGGCGTAGAGGCGCTGCACCGGGCCTTGGCGGACGAGCCACTCACGCGTCGACGCGATGAGCGCGGGGTCGAGCTTCTCGAGCTTGTCGTCCTTGATGTCGCCGCGCTTGAGCAGGCCGATGTACGTCTCGACGTGCGGGCGGAGCTTGATCTTGAGATCCGCCTGCGACATGTCCGAGCTCGTCTTGCCGAGGATCTCGGCCCACACCTGCGAGAGCTTGCCGACCTCCCACGCCTCGACGCCCTCGTCGTTGAGGTGCTTCCGCTCGTCGTTCATGAGCAGGTACGCCTTGAGGTTATTGTAGTCCTCCAGGTAGTTCTGCCGCGTCGAGTTCTTGAGCTTCTTCTCGAGCTCGTCGCGCACGGGCAGCGCGAAGCCCTCGCGGAGGATCGCGATGTAGTGCTCGCTCGCGGGTTTGTAGAGCCGCGGGCTCATGTCCATGGGGAAGCCGTAGCCCATGGGCGCGCCGTCTTTGACGTTCTTGTGGAGGTCCTCGACGTGCTTGCGCAGCTCGTCGAGCTTCTCGACCTTCTCGCCGGGCGAGCCCGGGCCGAGCCACTGCACCTCTTTGGCTTGGTTCGAGACCTTCTCGGTCTTGCCGACGAGGCCCCTGTTGTTGACGAACGAGATGATCGACGGCACGAGGAAGAGCAGCGTGAAGAACGCCGCCACGGCCGCGACCAAGATCTTCTGGTTGCGCTGCCGCCGGATCTCGGCCTCGGTGCGCGCCGCGATGTCCTTGTCGGGGAAGATGACCGACTGGAAGACGTCGCGGAGGAAGAAGCTCTTCGACTCGACCTTCTCGCCCGCGTCCTCGCTCGCGCCGCCGCGCAGGCCGAACGCGCGGCCCATGGCGCCGACCACGCGATCGAGGGGCTTGCCCTCTTGCACGCCGCTCGTGAAGTAGAAGCCGCGGAGCAGCGGCGTGCCCACGAACGTGGCGCGCTTCTTCTTGTCGGTGGGCGGCGTCGCGGGCGCGAAGCACGCGGCCATGAAGTCCGAGAGGTTCTTCTTGATCGCCGCGAACTCGAGCGGGAACTGATACGCCTTCTCTTTTTGCTCGCGGCTGCGCTCGAACGTGATGCGCTTGATCGCTTTGTTGTGCAGGCGCTCGACGAGCAGATCGAACTCGCGATCGAAGAGCTTGCCGGGCGAGCTCTTGTCGTCGTCGAGGCGGACCGTGGAGCCCCACGCCTGGCTGCGCTCGCTCTTCTTGAGGTCGCCGAACATCTCGGTGAAGCCCGCGACGAGGTCGACCTTGGTGAAGAGCACGTACACCGGCAAGGTCTGCTGCAGGACCTCTTGCATCTCGTCGATGCGATCGCGCACCTTGCGGCCGGTCTGCTGGATCTGATCGTCGGTCGCGTCGAGCAGCTCGGAGACGCTCACCGCCACGACGACGCCATTCAGCGGCTTCGACACGCGGTACTTGAGGAGCTGCTCCAAGAACGCCATCCACTCGTCGTGGTCGTCGGCCTCGGTCGTGTAGCGGCCGGCGGTGTCGAGGAGGATCGCCTCGTTCGTGAACCACCAGTCGCAGTTGCGCGTGCCGCCGACGCCGCGCACGCCGCCGCCCGAAGGATCGAGGTACGGGAACACGAGGCCCGAGTGGCGGAGCGCGGTGGTCTTGCCGGCGCCGGGCGGACCGACGATCGCGTACCAAGGCAGCACGTAGAGCGCGTCAGCGCCGCTCTGCCCGCCGCCGAGCTTCGACTGCTTGAGCGCCGCGATGCCTTGCTGGAACTGCTTGTGCAGCTCCTGGATCTCGGCGACGCGCTCGGGCTTGGCCGCGAGCTGCTGCTCTTGGGCTTGCTGCGCGATCGCCTTCTCGAGCGCACGTGCGGCGCGCGCCGCGCGGACACGCCGGAAGACGATCACGCCGACGACGAAGAGCACGACCGCCGCGGTGATCGCGACGGGCACCCACCACGGCACGACGGGGATTCCGAAGAACCACCAGCCAGCCCAGGCGAGCACGATGATGAAAAAACTCAGGATCCAAAGCCACATCGGACGTCTCCCAGAGTGCGTGGTGCGCCGTTATTTCCCAGCGCCGATCAGCTTCTGGATGGCCTCTGCGACGCCGTCGGCCCCAGAGCCGACGACGAGGCGGAGCACGATGATGATCACGACCGCGAGCACCAAGAACCCGAGGGCGATCGCGAGGAACGGCAGCTCTCTGCGCACGGCGCCGCCGCCGCCGTCTTTACGCTCGGCGTTGGGCGCGAGGATGTCGCCGCCGCCCTCCGTCATGGCGACGGAGTTGCCGAGGCCTTCGACGATGGCGACGAGCCCCTCCTGCCCGCGCAGGCGGTACTTGCCCTGGAAGCCGAGGGCCAAGCAGAGGAAGTAGATCTGCGCGACGTGGGCGCGCTGCTTCTGTCCGTACAGGTTGTCGAGGTTGGTGAAGAAGCCCTCGCCTGCGTTGTTCGTCTGGAAGAACTGAAGCTGCAGCGGGTTCTGGAGCCACTGCGTCTTCCCCGGCCAGCTCGAGTGGAAGATGATCTCGTCCGCGAACGCGGCGAGCGCGTACTTCGCGTCGATCATGTCCTGCTCCGGGATGCGGGCCTCGCGGCCGTTCTGCATCATCGTGTCGAAGAGCCCGAGCACGCGGCGCTGGAGGATGTCGGACGCAGGCAAATCGCGGGAGCTCCGGAGCTGCAGGATCAGCGAGAGGACGTCGGAGCAAACCCAGTAGGTCGTCTGCGAGAGGCTCATGGCTTCTTCCCCATGGTGAGCAGCGTGCCCGAAACACGAGCTCCGCGTGAAGAAAACGGCTAACTCTGTCGGCGAAGCCCTTGAAATAAAGGCTCGCCGTGAGGGCCTTCTGGGCCCTGCCCGAGCTTATCCCAAGAAGGCGCTCGCGTGCGCGCCGACGCGCACGTCCGCGCTCCCGCGTTCGCGTGCTCATCACGCACGGAGACGCTTGGGGGGGTCTTGGGGGACCTACTTACCGGCTTGAACGGCGATGAGGCGCAGATCCACTTTTTGCGGATCGATGGGCTGGTAGATGGCGATCGTGCCGGAGCCGAGGATGTCGTTCCAGTAATCGCCGGCTTGATCGACGCGCAGGTACACGAGGCCCGGCTTGACGGGGATCGCGCCGGGCGGGCGGTACTCGACGCCGACGCGCACACCGGGCGTCGCGGAGTTGAGGATGTACCCGATCTGCGTCCACGACCCCATCTTGAGCAGGCGCGGCAGGCGCTCGCGCAGCGTGCCTTCGTCGGCGCCCTTGCACTCCAAGAAGAACTCGTGCGTGCGCGGGAGCTTCGGATCCTCGAACTTGCCGAGGTACATGCCGTCCTCGCGCTTCTCGAGCGGCACGACGATGTAGCTCTCGGCCATCACGCCGGTGATCTGGCGGATGGCGCGATCGAACATCGGATCGAAGACGTCCGTGAGCTCCATGTAGTTGAACTTCGGGATCGTCGTGGGATCGCCGTCGGCGTCGAAGGTGCACAGCTCGCCGATGAGCGATCCGATCAACGTGTACGTGTCCTCGGGGTGCGCGTCGCCATGATCGACCATGTGCGAGACCATCGGGATGTACGAGTTGAGCGTGTGCAAGAGCCAGAACTTGGCGGTGTCCGACGCTTGGAAATCGACCGCCGCGGCGGTGCGCATACGGCGGCCCTCGGCGAGTGACTTCTGCTTGCCGACCATCGCGGAGAGCACGCGGCGCATCCCGCCCATGAGGTGATCGGACGCCCCGATGTGGAGCACCGACGGGATGAAGTTCTTGCGCACGACGATCGCGCCCGTGCGATCGCGCATGAGCTGAGCGACGCGGATCGTCTGGAACGCGTCGCGCGGCTCCGTGCCGAAGAGCAGGCGGAGCTGGTGGCGCGCCCACGTGATCGTGGTCTCGTTGCGGCCGGTGTTGATGTCAGGCACCTGCGTGGCCGTCGCGACGAAGCGGTGCGCGGGGTTGGCCTTCGCGGGGTCGAGCGCGACGTTGGAGTGCGCTTCGCGCGTCTGCGGCACAGCGAGGAAGATGTCGAGCGCTTCGAGCTGCGCGGGGAACGCGCCTTCGAGCGGACGCGCCTCGACCGCGTCCTCACCACGATCGCCGACGAAAAACGGCGTGCCGTCGGGGAAGAAGCCGTGCGCTTTGACGATCTTGAGCTGGCCCGCGACGAGCGCGCGCTCGTCGAACTGGACTCCGGTGACGCCCCAGTCGTAGGCCACGACCGCGTGCATGCGGGCATGCAGCAACGCCTCGTGGTACTGGTCGGACTGCTGGAGGTGCTGAGGGGTCATGAAGAGACCCTCTGTCCAGACGGGCTTCCGGGGGTGGATCATTGTCGCCGGACAGTCTTATCAGAAGTTCTTCTGTCTTTGTCCATCGGTTCTAAGGGGAAGCCGATGCCCTGGATTTGAGCTTATTTCGGTGCGGCGGCGCCCTCGGGCGAGGCCGAGCGCTTCGGCAGATCGATCTTTCGAATCGGCGTCACGTTCGGAAACATGGACTCGTCGAACTGAGAGCCGTTGTCGATCTTGGTCGACTCCAAGAAGAACGCCGTGCGCGGATCCGCTTCGGGCTTGCCCGCGTCGCCGCCGCGACCGCCGCACGACGCCTCGGCGGGCATCGGCGGGAACGCGTAGAACGTCTTCCAACTGTTGCCCTTGGGCCCGTGGAAGAGCGCGACGCCGGCGAGCACCGTCGCGTCCTTGATGCGCTCGAACTTCACCTCGACGAGATCGTTCGGGAAGATCTCGAGCTCGTCGACCTTGGCGAGGTCGTCGCCGAGCGTCTCCTTGTCCTTGAGGAGGATGTCGTCGTACGGCGCGTTCTCCATCTTCACCTCGTTCTTGAGCTGATAGAGGCGCACGACGACGGGCCTGGGGTTGCCCTTCTCGTTCGGGTTGATGTTGTCGGCCGCGTAGATGTTGAGCGTCACGACCTGCACGTCGCACGGCTTGACCGGCGCGGGCGGCGGGCCCGAGCTGCAGCCGAGGTTGCCCGTCGTGATCGCGGCGCCGGCGGTGAGGCCGGCGAGGGCGAGGGCAGCGAGCTTCATGGACAGGCCAGGGGGGCGCCTCTTCACGGAGACCATGAGAGCATTTGTATTCTCAACGAACGAAAACCCCAAGTTTCCTGGTTTTGTCGTCGGAAACCCGCGAAAACGCTGCGTTACGGCGCGGGCTTGGGAGGCGTGAAGGTCTGCGTTCGGAACATGAGCTTCTTGTCGGCGTCGCCGATGCGCGCGACGAACAAACCGACGAACGATCCGAAGAGCGAGTCGCCCGGGCCGATGGCCGTCGATCCGCCGGGCCTCGTCACCCATCGCTTGATGCGATCGAGCATCTCCGCGCTCACGGGGTTCACCTCGACGATCGCGGCGACGAAGAACTTCTGGCCCTCCTTGAGCAGCGCGCGATCGCCGAGCGCGAGCTTCTTGAGCTCGGCGCAGCTCCGCAGCACGCCTTCGAGGTTGACCGCGACGGCCTGCGTGACGCCGCCGAGCTGCGTGATCTGGATGCGGAAGACCTCGTCCCAGAGATCGTAGACCACGCGACAGCTCCGCGCGGCGAGCGCGATCGGATCGCCGCCCGCGTCGCGCAGCACGTACGCGCGCACCGCGATCACCGTCGGCAGCCCGCTCAAGAGCTTGCGCTTGACCTCGACGTCGACGACGTCGCGGAAGGCGACCGAGATCTTCACGAGGGTCTTCTCGGTCACGACCTCGGCGGTGCGCGAGGGCAACGCGGCCGGCGCCTTCGGTGGCGCTCCGTCCGCCGCGGCGACGCGCGACGCGAGCGTGAGCGCGAACGTCGCGCCGATCGCAACGCGGCGCGCGGTCACGGCGTCGAGCTCCTCACCGGGACGAGCCCGAGCAAATTGGAGAACGCGATCGTCGCGCCGCCGAGGCTCGTGTCGAGCCGGATCCCGACGTTGTACGTGAGGTCGACCGGGATCCTCGCCGCGCCGGTGTAGCCCGCCGGCGGATCGGAGATCTCGCGCCTCGTCGCGACGGCGTAGAGGCCCGTCGAGACGAACATGTCGACGCCGAAGATCGCGGTCCTCCCGGTGTAGATCGGGATGCGGTACTCGACGTCGGCGCGCGCGGCGTAGTCGCCGTAGCGCACCTCGACGATGTCGGTGCCGAGGATGTTCGGAGGACGCCGGCGATCGGGCGCGAGATCGAGGACGCGATCGGGCAGCAGATCGGTCAGGTCGCCGACATAGAATTTTTCGAAGAATGGTGCCGACCCGAACACGCCGCCCAAGAACGCGGACGCGCGCACCACGTGCCCGAAGGGCAGCCGCCACCACCGCGCCGCGCCGAGCTCGACGCGCACGAAGCCGTACGAGCTCCCGAACGGAGGGACGCCGCCCATCACCGACGCGGACGCGAGCGTCCCGCGCTGCGTGAGGAACGGCAGATCGCGCGAGTCGTAGACGAGGTACGCGCGCACCGACGAGAGCCAGCTCTTGCCCGGCAAGATGTCGAAGTGGATCGGCTCGCGCTTGCCGCCGCGCAGATGCGACGCGAGGAGCGGCAGCGTCGCGTCGATGTGCTCGACGCGCAGCTCGAGGCCGAGCTGCGAGGTGATCGAGAGCGGGTGGCCGACGCCGAGCATGCCGCCGATGCGCCGGTACGCGACGAGCGCGGTGGTCGCGTCCTTCTGCTCGGGGATCGTGGACTCGACGATGACGTCGCGGCTCCCGAAGAAGTCGCGCGCGCTCGTGAAGAGCAGCGCGGACGAGAACGAGAAGCTCGATCGGAAGAAGTGCGGATCGAAGAGCTCGGCGCGCACCGACACCTGCCCCGCCGCGAGGCCGACGCCCGCGCCCAGCGTGATGCCCCTGCCCGCGAGGTTGGTCTCGGCGACCTTGAGGCCCACGAACGCGGAGAGCGGCTTGCTCTTGCCGGCGGTGTCTTGATCGGCCGCGACGCCGAGCCACAAGTTCTGCACGACGATGGTGTTGCGCTCGACCACGTCGATCACGAGCCGCACCGAGCCGCGCTCGGTGCCGCGCCGGAGCGACAGCTCGACCGACGCGAAGAAGCCCGTGCCGAGGAGGCGATAGCGCGTGAGCGTGATCTCGGGATCGCTCACGTCGAGCGTGCGGCCCGGCCGGAGGCGCACGTACCCCAAGACGATGTGCGACGCGGTCTTGGTGTTGCCGCGCACGTCGATCGCTTCCAGCGTGTACGTGCCCGCGCGCGGCGCGCTCTTCGCTTCGTCTTTGGGGGGCTCTGCGCGCGCCTCTGCGCTCGCCAGCGTGGCGGTGATCACCGCGGCGACGATCAGAGCGGAGCGCGCGCGCAGACGCACACGGCTACTCTACGCGCCTTGTCCCTGCCTGCGGGACGCCTTCTCGGCGTGGCCGCTCGTGCCCGCGCGCGCGGCGAGCGCGGCGATCACGGCGCGCATCGGGACGCCCCGCGACGCGAGCCCCACCATCACGTGATAGAGCACGTCCGCGGCCTCGCTCGCCACGCGATCGTCTCCCTCGCCGGCGATCGCGCGCGCGAGCTCGTCGGCCTCTTCGCGGATCTTGTCGCCGATGCGCGCGGGCCCGCCGTCGAGGAGGTGCTTCGTGTAGCTCGCCTTGCCGGTGCTCGATCGGCGCGCGTCGATCTCACGCTCGAGCGCCTCCAAGAACGCGCACGCGTCGGCGGGCGCGTCGTCGATCGATCCGTCTTCGTTCACGCGCCGGAAGAAGCAGCTCGGGCTTCCTGTGTGGCACGTAGGGCCGACAGGATCGGCGAGCACGAGCAGCGCGTCCTCGTCGCAGTCGGCGTACACGGCGCGCGCCGCCAGCGTGTTGCCGCTCGTCGCGCCCTTCTCCCAGAGCTCGCTCCGCGATCGGCTGAAGAACGTGACGCGCCCTGTTTCGAGCGTCCGCGCGAGGGCCTCGCGGTTCATGTACCCGACCATGCGCACCTGGCCGGTGATCCGATCTTGGATCACCGCGACCACCAGGCCGCCTTCGCCGAACGCGATCGCCACGTCAGTCGTCGCCTTCGTCGCTCTTCTTCTCGTCGCTCTTCTTCTTCGCGACGGGCTTCTCGTCGTCCTCGTCGTCGCTCTTCTTCTTCGCGACGGGCTTCTCGTCGTCCTCGTCGTCGCTCTTCTTCTTCGCGACGGGCT
>CAYTJL010000011.1:44122-47543 GCA_964437785.1 uncultured Polyangiaceae bacterium | reverse complement strand
TCGCGACGGGCTTCTCGTCGTCCTCGTCGTCGCTCTTCTTCTTCGCGACGGGCTCTTCGCTCTCTTCGTCGCTCGCCTTCTTGGGCGCCTCTTCGACCTTCTTCTTGGCCTTCTTCTTCTTGACCTTCTTGACGACCTTGCGCGCCTCTTCGCCGTCGTCCTCGTCTTCGACGATGGGCTCATCCGCGGGTTGATCGGTCGCGGGCTTCGCCGGCTTGGGCTCGGGGATGCCGAGGGCCATCGCGCGCTCCGGGTGCATGTCGGCGGCCTTCTGGAAGAGCAAGAACGCGAACGACACGGCGAGCCCGCTCGACAGCGCGATGAACTGCGAGGTCGAGAGCTGGATGGTGGACGCGGTCGCGAACGTCTCGGGGCGGAGCGTGAAGAAGAGCACCACCGCGGGCACGAACGCGATCACCTGCGTCGCGCGGCGAACGGAGAGGTTCTTGATCCAGTTCGAGAAGCCCACGTAGTAGCCCACCGCGAAGAGCGCGAAGCAGAGCGGGATGAGCACGTGCTCGGGCAGCGCGGGCGGGATCGATCCACGCTCGGCGTCGTCGCGGAGGATCTCGAGCCCGAAGCGGCACACGCCGTACGCGAACGTGAAGAGGAAGAAGATCTGACCGCGGAACTTCTGGTGCCTGCGCGCCCAGAGCAGGAGCGCGAGGAGCGAGAGACCGACGAGCGACTCGTAGATCTGCGTCGGGTGAACGGGCAGCGAGTGATCCGACGAGATGGAGAGCCCGCGCTCCTTGACGTGCTGCACCCACGCGGGCGATCCCGAGCCGCCGTCGAGCGTGCCCTCGGCCCACCGCGGGAACGTGCCGAGCTTCTTCAGCCACGCGGGCGCGGTCTCTTTGAGCGGTTGCCCGAAGTCGCAGCCGAAGAGGTAGCAGCCGATGCGCGTGATCAAGAGGCCCGACGCGAGGCTCGGCACCGCGACGTCGGCCCACGGCATGAGCGGGATCTTGTGCTGGCGGAGGTAGAGGAGCGACCCGAGGTAGCCGCCGAGGAAGCCGCCGTACGCGACGAGGCCGCCCTTGCGGAAGGCGAGCATGTCCTCGATGGAGTGGAACTCGTGGAGGTTCGTGAGGATGTAAAGGATGCGGGAGCCGACGACCGCGGCGAGCGCCGTGATGACGTAGTTGTTCGCCATCACCTCTTTGGGCAGGCCGTCGCGCTCCGCGAGCGCGAGCGTCAAGTACCAGCCGACGACGAGCGAGGCGCCGAGCATCACGCCGTAGCTGTAGATGGGCACCGGGCCGAGCTCGGGCTTCGCGGCGCGAAAGATGAACGCGGCGACGGCGGCGATGACCGCGACGCCGCCGGGGACGATCGCCTCTTTCCGATCTCTCCTCGCAGCTGTGTAGAGGGCCCACAACGCGGCGATCGCCGCTACCGCGAGGAGCACCCACAAGACGGGCAGCTTGAACGTGGGGAGTGGGATCCGAAAGAGGATGGGATGCATGGCCGGCCCCCCTTTACCATGGTGGTCCCAAAACGTAAGCGCTTACGCGGGGACAAACCGGATAGAATAGCGCCCGTGCCGGTTCCGCGTCGGTCGTTGCTTGCGCTCTTGACCATCATCGTCGCGACAGGGTGCGTGCCCGAGGGTCCGCCGACCGGGGATCGACAGGCGCCCGCGCCGGTCCGCGCGCCCGCGCCGCTGCCCGTGAACGTGCCTCGTCCCAAGGTCGTGCAGCCCGCGAACGCGCGCGCGCTCATCACCTCGGCGTTCGAAGACAACTTCGATCGGGTGGACCTCGGGCCGGACTGGAGCGCGCTCCACCCGGCCTGGAAGATCGTAGGAGGGCGCTTGTGCGGCAAAGGCGCGCGCAACCGCGGCGTGTGGCTGCTCCGCAGGCTGCCGCTCAACGCGCGCATCGAATTCGAAGCGACGTCGGAGGCCGCCGAGGGCGACTTGAAGGTGGAGCTGTGGGGCGACGGCGTGAGCGGCGCGACGGGGACGAGCTACACCAACGCGACGAGCTACCTCGCGATCTTCGGCGGGTGGAAGAACACCAAGCACGTGCTCGCGAGGCTCGATGAGCACGGCGCGGACAGGCTCGAGATCGACGTGAACCCGAACAGCGACGAGGAGCGCGAGCGGCCCGTCTCGCCGGGGCAGCCGTATCGCTTCATCGTCGAGCGCGCGAACGGCAGCACGGTCTCATGGTGGGTGAACGGGGCGCACCTCTTCAACTTCCAAGATCCTCAACCGCTGAGCGGGGGTGGGCACGAGCACCTCGGCTTCAATGATTGGGACGCGCCCGTGTGCTTCGACAACCTCAAGATCACGCCCCTCTGATGGAGACGAACGAGGTCGACAGGGAGCTCGATGATCTCGAGACGCGCATGGAACGGCTGCGCGCGCTCTATGAGCAGTATTTTCTGGGCATCGAGAAGATGGAGCCGACGATCCCTCGCAAGGAGGTCGAGCGGAAGATCCAGCTCCTCCGGCGCGCGCAGATCCGGAACACCGCGATGCGGTTCAAGTTCCAGATGCTCATCCAGCGCTACAACACGCACCAGCAGTATTGGGCGCGCGTCACGCGCGAGATCGAGACAGGCACCTTCCGGCGCGACGTGATGCGCGCGGCGGCGCGCTTCGGCGAGAAGGAGGCGCTCACGATCCTCGGCAAGAAGCGCGCGAAGGCCTACAAAGCGCTCGCCGAAAAACAGGCCGCGCGCTCCGACAAGAAGAACGACAAGAAGATCGAAGAGCCCGTCGAGGAGCTCGGCGAGAGCGATCTGCTCGAAGAGATCGACGTGGACCACGAGGAGGATCTCACGCCGCCGCCGCGCGTCGCCGCGCCGCCGCCCGCCGCCTCGGCGCCCAAGGGTCCTCCGCCAAAGCCCGCTCCGCCGCCGCGCCCGAGCCAAAGCACGCTCGATCCCAAGCTGGGTGTGGCGCCGCCCAAGGTCGATCTCCCCAAGCTCGATTTCTCCAAATCGGCGCCTCCCAAGCCCGATCTGCCCAAGCCTGCTCCTCGCAAGTCCGAGCCTCCCAAGCCCACCCCCGAGGAGGTGCGGAAGAGCAAGCTCGCGGGCCTGGCCGCGGCGATGAAGCGCAAGCCCGCGGCCGAGGCGCAGCCCAAAGAGGCGCTCGATTTAGACCTGGACGCCGCGTCGTCACGATCACCCAAGCTCGCTCCCGAGCCAAAGCCCGCTCCCGAGGCAAAGCCCGCTCCCGAGGCAAAGCCCGCTCCCAAGCCCGCGCTCGACGACCTCGACGACGTGACGTTGGAGGCAAAGCCCGCGCCCAAGGTGGTGGTTCCAAAGCCCGCTCCCAAGGTGATTGAGCCAAAGCCCGCTCCCAAGGCGCCCAGCGCGACGGAGGACCAGGCGTTCCGGCAGATTTACGGGAAGCTCGTGGAGGCGAAGCGCTCCGCGGGGGAGTCCACGGCGGGCTTCACGTTCG
>CAYTJL010000011.1:31012-44022 GCA_964437785.1 uncultured Polyangiaceae bacterium | reverse complement strand
AAGCTCGTGGAGGCGAAGCGCTCCGCGGGGGAGTCCACGGCGGGCTTCACGTTCGAAAAGGTCGCGGCTTCGCTCCGTTCGAGCACCGAGAAGGCCAAGCAGAAGAACCCGAACGGCACCGTCGAATACGACGTCGTGGTCGAGAACGGCAAGCCCAGAATCAAGCAGACTATCCGCTAGCTTCGCTCAAACCATTGAGGGATGGGGGGCTTCGCCCCCCATCGCGGAGTTAAGCTAAAAACACTGCGCCGCGCAGCTGTTGATGACGCAGTCCGTCCACGTGTTGCAGATGTTGTTGGTGCAGCACATCTGTTTGCACTGCTGCGGGTTGGGGTTGACGATGGCGCACCGCTGGAAGCAGCCGAAGCTCTGCCCGCACTGAGGGTCGTTGAGGCAGTTCTCGGTGGGGTTGCAGCAGCTGCCCACGATGCACTGGCTGCACGGCGTGCCGCCCGGGTCGAGCGAGCAGTTGCCGGCGTCGATGGGCGGCAGACCGCAGTGATCGCCGTTGCACACGAGCCCGATGCAGCACTGCGGCGTGCTCGTGCAGTTGGACCCGATGGGCAGGCACGAGCCGGCGCCGCAGATGCCGTTTTGGCAAACGTTGCTGCAGCACTCGTCGGGGCCGTTGCACACGAAGCCGTCGAGCTTGCACTGCATCATCCCGCACGTGAAGTTCTCGCACACACCCGTGCAGCACTCCGAAGGTTGATTGCACGGGAAGCCGTCGGGCGAGCACATCGAGAAGCCGCACGTGTTGGTCGTGATGTCGCAGAAGAAGCTGCAACACTCGTTGTTGATGGTGCAGAACGCGCCGTCCGGCTGGCAGTTGCCAAAGCCGCACGTGAACGTGTTGGGGTCGCAGAAGCCCGCGCAACACTCGAAGTCCCCGTTGCAGAACGCGCCGTCGGGCTTGCACATCGAGAAGCCGCACGTGTTGGTGGTGGGGTCACAGAAGTTGCTGCAACACTCGTTGTTCGAGAAGCACCCCGCGCCGTCGAACTTGCAGCCGGCGCCGCACGTCTTGGTGCCCGGGTTGCAGAAGAAGTTGCAGCACTCGAAGTCCTCTTGGCACGCTACGCCGTCGGGCTTGCACCCGCTGCACGTGCCCGTGTCGGGCGAGCAGAAGAAGTCACAACACTGGTCGTCCGTCGCGCAGGGCTGTCCGGGCGGGAAGCACCCGGTGTTGCACAGGCTGAAGGTCACGTCGCAGAACCCAAAGCAGCAATCGGCGGTGTTCGCGCACCCGAACCCGAGCGACACACAACCGCACGTCTTGGTGCCCGGATCGCAGATGCCATTGCAGCACTCTGCGTTGGTGTTGCAGAACGCGCCGTCGGGCTGGCACATGGTGCCTCCGCACACGCCTCCTTGGCAGACCTGCGAGCAGCATTGGCTGCCGTTCGAGCACAAAGTGCCGTTCACCTGACAAGGCTGGAAGTTGCAATGGCCGGTCTGATCGCAGATGCCCGAGCAGCATTGCGCCCCGAACTGGCAGAACGACCCGTTGGGGAAGCACTGGCCGCCGCCGCAAATGCCCGCTTCGCAGAGGCCGGAGCAGCATTGAGAGGGGCTCGTGCACGTGAACCCATCAGGCTGGCAGCCTTGTCCGCAGGCGTTGTCGTTGCACGCGAGCGCGCAGCACTCGGCGTCTCCAAAGCAGATCGCGCCGTCGGGCTTGCACTCGGGCGAGCCGCAGAAGCCGTTCGTGCACTGGCCGGCGCAGCACTCGTTGGGCGCGTTGCACGCTTTGCCCTCGGGCTTGCAGACCACGCCGCCGCACACGCCGCTCACGCAGTTGAAGTTGCAGCAGTCTTCGATCTTGGCGCACGCTTCGCCGTCGGGCGTGCACTCGACACCACCGCAGAAGCCGCCTTGACAGTTGAAGTTGCAGCAATCGACCGTGGTCTCGCACGCCTTGCCGTCGGGCTGGCAGATCTGATCGGGCTTGCACACCCCGCCGTTGCACGTGAGCGAGCCGCAACAGAGCTGGCTCGCGCACGAGTCCCCGAGCTGGCCGCAGCCGCCGACGTTGCCCCCGCCGACGTCGTTGGGGTCGGATCGCGAGCCGCACGCGGCGAAGCCCGAAGCGAAGATCGTCACGAAGAAGAAGGCGAAAGCAAGCCGGATGGCAAAGCGGGACGGCATGGCTGGAGCATAAACCAGTCGCGCATCGGGGCGCGATGGATTCAACCGGCGATCCGCGCTAAGCATGCGCCCGCGTGCAGCTCTCGAAACCTCCCCGCCGCGAACGCGGCACGATCCCGTGGGCCGTGCCCGTGCTCGCGGGCGTCATCGCTGCGCTGATCGTCATCGCCCGCGTCATCAAGCCCGGCGCGCCCTCGTCGTCGAGCAGCGCGCCCTCGGCGTCGGGCAGCGGCGCGGCGGTCTCGTCGTCGACCGGCGCCGGCGCGACGGCGCCGTTCAAGCCTCGGTGCGGGCCGTTTCCGAGCGAGCCGTTCATCATCGGCGAAGGCCCCAAAACAAAATCCAAACCTGATCTTCCAGAGGGCATGGCCCCTCCCGAAGAGGAGCCCGAGGACGAGATCGCGCCCTTCGCGGTCGAGCTCGGCCAAGGCACCGTGGTCGAAGGCGGCTTTGCGGTGGGCGTGCGGCGCGACGGAGAGGGCGGAGCGGTCGCGCTGATCGCGACGATCGACGCGTCGGGGAGCAAAGGCAACCTCGTGCGGCTCGGGAGGTCGCGCGGCGACATGGATCCTCCCGTCGTCGCGGGCGCGGGCGCGTCGGTGATCGCCGCGATGATGGAGCCCAACGCGGGCGGCCGTGCGATCAAGCTCGCGAAGGTCGCAGGCGCCGACGTGACGTGGGGGCCCGAGCTGTCCGAGGGGCGCGACGAGTCGCTCGCGCTCGACGTGGCGGTCGCGTCGGGGCGCGGCGTGGTCACGTGGGACGACGTCCCGCGCGGCGAGAAGCGCTCGCGCGTGATGTTCGCGGCCTTCGAGATCGCGGGCATGACGCTCACGTCGCCGGCCAAACCCATCTCGCCTCCGTCGGGCGACGCCGAGATCCCCAAGCTCGCGGTGAGGCCGGGCGGGTATTGGATCGCGTACGTGGCGCAGGGCGAAGAGATCAAAAAGAACGACAAAAAGCCCTCGAAAAAGAGGAAGGCCGACGACGACGACGAGGACGTCGAGGAGCGCGACGATCGCGCCTCGGGAGAGGCCATCACCCATCGTTGGATCGAGGTCGCGCCGCTCGACGAGGCGGGCTCGCCCATCGCGCCGCCGCGCGCGGTCACGCCCAAGACGGGATACGTGGTCTCGTTCGACATGGACCTCGGCGACGACGGCGCCGCGCTCCTCGCCTATCGCGACGACGACACGCCCTCGGGCGCGGCGGGCGGCAGGCTCCACTCGGTGCTCGTGCGGCTCAGCGGCGCGTCCGAGCCCAAGGTCCTCTCGGACGACAGCCGCGCCGCGGGCGCCCCCGATCTGCTCGCAGGCTGGATCGCGATCGCGAGCGTTCACGGCCCCACGCAGCTCGCCTCCGTCAGCCCCAAAGGCGATCTGCTCGACGCGCTCATGCCCGAGCCCTCGCTCGGATCGGGCGAGCCCATCGCGGCCTCCAAAGCAGGGCTCTTGTGGGCGCGCCCGGCAGGGAAATCCATGCGGATCGGCCTCGTCACCTGCGCGCCCTCCCCTCCCCGGTGAACGAGGAGAGGGGGGTCGGAGATGGCCAATCACAGCCGTTCGAGCGGGATCTCGACGGCGAACGTGGTGCCATATCCAAGGCGGCTCTGGACCGTGAGCCTGCCGCCGAGCGCGGCCACGATCTGCTTGACCACGGGCAAGCCGAGGCCGGTGCCTTTGCCGGGCGGCTTGGTGGTGAAATAAGGCTCGAAGATCAGGTTGAGGTTCGCCTCGTCGATCCCGACCCCGTTGTCCTCCACCGAGAGCCGCGCCCGGCCTTGCTCGGGGCCGGGCTCCAAACGCACGATGATGCGGCCTTTGCTCGCGTGCGCCTCGGCGATGGCGTCGGCCGCGTTGTTCACCAAATTGGCGAGGAGCTGCTCGACCCGCGCGCGCACCACCTCGGCGTGCAAAGGCCCCTCCGGGAGCACCGTAATCACATCGACGTATTTGGTGCGCCCCGCCGCGCGGAGCATCGAGAGCGTCTCTTTGACGACCGCGCGCAGATCGACGCGCTCGCGTTTGTGCGGCCACGGCTGACCCAGCTTGAGGAGCTGTTTGCCGTGCATGGTGATGTGCTCGGCGACGCGCGCGAGGTTGTCGAGGTCCTCTTGTTGCGGCTGGAGCCTCGTCGCCGCGCGCTCGTTCACCATCGAGAGGGCGACGTGAAAGATGGCCGCCGCGTTGAGCAGCTCGTGCCCGACGCCGGCGGCGAGCGTGCCTAACGTGGCGAGCCTGTCCACGCGCAACATCTGCTCGCGCACGCGCTCGAGCTCGGCCTCCAGGTCCTCCCGCCTTCGCCGCTGCATGTCGTGATACGCCTTCACGAGCAAGAGGTTCTTGACCCGAATGAGGAGCTCGATCTCGTCGACGGGCTTGGTCAAGAAATCATCGGCGCCGGCCTCTTTGCCGCGGATCCTGACGTTCCTGTCGTGCTGCGCGGTGACGAACACCACCGGGACGTCGGCGCTGCTCTCGCGCAGCGTGCGGCAGGTCTGGATCCCGTCGAGCCCCGGCATGAGCACGTCGAGGAGGACCAGATCGACCCCGCCGGCAGATACGATATCAATAGCCTCCGCGCCGCCCTCGGCGTGGGAGATCGAATATCCCTCCGGCGCGAGGATCGCCTCGAGCAGCTCGCGGTTGAGCGGCTCGTCGTCCACCACCAAGATGTGCCCTTTGCTGCCCGGATCCGATCCTCGCATAGTGTCCCTGCGGGCTACCTCGACGACGGCGGCGCCTGCTCCACGCGCACCGACGACATCTGGCTCGACGCGAAGAGCGGAGGCAGCGTGAACGAGAAGCGCGATCCGCGGCCGAGCGCGCTGTCGACCGAGATGGTGCCGCCCAGCTTCTCGACGAGCGATCGCGTGAGCGCGAGCCCGATCCCCGAGCCCTTCATGTGATGAGCGTGCTTGCCGCCGAGCTGCTCGAAGTACGTAAAGAGGCGGCTCTGATCGTCCTCCGCGACGCCGATGCCCGTGTCCTCGACCTCGATGAGGATGCGCGCCCGCTCGCGGAACGCGCGCACGGTGACCGCGCCGCCGGGCGGCGTGTACTTGATCGCGTTCGAGAGGAGGTTCACCAAAATCTGCACGACCGCGCGGCGATCCGCGCGGGCCTTGGGCAGGTTGGGGGGCACCGCGATGGTGAGCGTGTGGCGCTTCTCTTCGAGCATCGCCTGCACGAGCCCCAAGCTCTCTTCGATGATGCCTTTGATGTCGATGGGCTCGATGTCGAGCCCGCTCGCGCTCTGCTCGAGCCGCCGCAGATCGAGCAGATCGTTCACGAGGTTCAACATGTGCTCGCCCGCGTGGACCAAATGACGCACGTACTCCCGCTGCCGATCGTTGAGCGTCCCGTACGCGCCCCGCTCCAGCACCCGCGCGAAGCCCACGACCGAGTTGAGCGGCGTGCGCATCTCGTGGCTCATGTTCGAGAGGAAGTCCGATTTAGCGAGGTTCGCGCGCTCGGCGGCCTCTTTGGCCGCGCGTAGCTCGCCCTCCGCGTGCGACGAGGCGGCGAAGGCGTGCTCCAGCGAGCGACGATCGTGATCGGCCTGCTCGTAGGCCCTGCTCACGGCCATGAGCAACGCGCGCAGCTGGTCGACGGATGGGACCTCGTCTTTGTCCAGCGAGAGATCCGCGAGCTGGCGCTCGAGCAAAGGGTGAAGGGTCATGATCGCTCTCGTTCGCCTCGTTACCTTTAACGGCTGTTCCGGGCGGACCTTGAGCGAGAGATGATGTCCGTTCAAAAACTGATGAGCTTACGGAGCTTCCTGGCGACCGCCTTGACCGCGGAGGGGTGCTGTGCGCCCACCACCTCGCCGCTCCGCCCCGAGAGCGTGACGTAATAGGCCTCACCCGCGTGCCGCTTGGCGTGGCCGTCGTAGTCATAAGGCACCACGAAGAGCGGATAATGGACGAGCGCCGCGCCGCTCACCGAGGGCTCGTATTTGGCGTAGAGCGCGGTCTGCGGCATGACGGCCCGGAGGATCCTGCGTTTGGCCTCGACCTCGGCGTCGGCGCGCGTCACGTCGGGATCGATGATCTCGCCCTCGCGCGGGGTGGCCTCGGACCAACGCGCCATCTCCTCGACGTTGATGTGGAGCGCCTTGCGCGTTAGCCCGCCGCTCGGCGCGCTCGCGAAGAAGAGGCTCCCGAGCTCCATCAACGTAGGTGGATAAGGGAAATGGCGCCTCGCTTGGAGCAGGATGACACCCTCTTTGTGGTTGGCGCCGCCGGTCGGGAAGAACCCCCCAAACGATCCATCGGATCGACTCCGCTGCGAGAGGCCGAGATGAAAGCCGTCGGCCGACGCGCGCAGGCGCCAGAAGGGCAGATAGACCAGGACCGGAGGGGCCATGTCCGCGGTCTTCACGTCCTCGGGACGGAGGAGCCCGCCGAGCGCCTCATCGCGCGCGGCCCTCTCGGCGGCGGCGAATTCGATGCGGCGCGGCACGACGAAATGGTCCTCGTCGTTGACGCGCACGGGCGACGAGAGCGGAGCGACGATGGGCCTCGGGACCTTCATGGTGGAGCATCATAGATCGATCGCAGACGCGCATTGCGAGCGCTCGCGCCCAAGGTCTATCCTCGCGCTCTTCCTGCGCCGGCCTCGGACGAGGTACGCGCGCAGCGCTCACGGAGGACGCATGACGGCCATTTCCCTCACGGTGAATCAAAAGACGGTGCAGGCCGACGTCGAGCCGATGATGCTCCTGGTCGAGCTGCTGCGCGAGCGGCTCGGCCTCACGGGGACGCACGTCGGTTGTGACACGAGCCAATGCGGCGCGTGCACGGTGATGGTCGACGGCCGCTCGGTGAAGGCGTGCACCATGCTCGCGGTCGAGGCCGACGGCTCCGACGTCACCACGATCGAAGGGCTCGGCAAGGGCGGCGAGCTGCACCCGATGCAGCGCGCCTTTCACGAGCACCACGGCCTCCAGTGCGGGTTCTGCACGCCGGGCATGGTGATCTCCGCGTGCGATCTGCTCAAGAAGCGCCCGAATCCGAGCGAGCACGAGGTGCGCGACTGGCTCGAAGGCAACATCTGCCGCTGCACCGGCTACCACAACATCGTCGAGGCGGTCCTCGACTGCGCGAAGAAGGAGCAGGCGACATGAGCTTCATCGGCGCGCGGGTCCCGCGCAAAGAAGACAAACGATTCTTGATCGGCCAAGGCCGGTACACCGACGACCTCAACAAGCAGCACCAGACCTACGCGTGGATCGTGCGCTCACCGCACGCGAACGCGATCATCAAGGGCATCGACACGAGCGCGGCCAAGGCGGCGCCCGGCGTGGTGGCGGTCTTCACGGGCAAGGACCTCGCGGCCGACAAAGTCGGCGGGCTCCCGTGCGGATGGCTCATCAAGAACAAAGACGGCTCGCCCATGACCGAGCCGCCGCACCCTGCGCTCGTCGCCGATCGCGCGCGACACGTGGGCGATCAAGTGGCCGTCGTGATCGCCGAGACGAGGTCGCAGGCGCGCGCCGCGGCGAAGCTCGTCGAGGTCGACTACGAGCCCGAGCCCGCGGTCGCGTCGGTGCGCGCCGCCGTCGCCGAAGGGGCGCCGCTCGTGTGGGATCAAGCGCCGAAGAACACCTGTTACGACTGGCACATCGGCGAGCGCGCGCCCGTCGAGGCCGCGTTCGAGAAGGCGTTCAAGATCGTCGAGATCGAGGTCACGAACAACCGCCTCATCCCGAACGCGATGGAGCCGCGCGCGGCGATCGGCGAATACGACGTCGCGGACGACATGCTCACGCTCACGACGACGAGCCAGAACCCGCACTTGATCCGGCTCTTGCTCGGCGCGTTCGTGCTCGGCGTGCCCGAGCACAAGCTGCGCGTGGTCGCGCCCGACGTGGGCGGCGGCTTCGGATCGAAGATCTTCCACTACGCCGAGGAGGCGATCGTCGTGTGGGCCGCGCGCAAGCTCGGCCGCCCGGTCAAGTGGACCGCCGAGCGATCGGAGTCGTTCATGTCGGACGCGCACGGCCGCGACACCGTGATGAAGGCCAAGCTCGCGCTCGACAAAGACGGCAACTTCCTCGGGTTGCACGTGCACAACCTCGCCAACATGGGCGCGTACTTGAGCACCTTCTCCACCGCGGTGCCCACGTACCTGTGCGCGACGCTGCTCGCGGGCGTCTACAAAACGCCTGCGATCTACGCCGAGGTGCACGCCGTCTTCACGCACACGGTGCCCGTCGACGCGTACCGCGGCGCGGGCAGGCCCGAGGCCGCGTACCTGCTCGAGCGGCTCGTCGACAAAGCGGCGGCCGAGATGGGCATGGATCGCCTCGAAATCCGCCGCAAGAACATGATCACGCCGGACATGTTCCCGTACCAGACGCCCGTCGCGCTCGCGTACGACACCGGCGATTACCAAGCCACGATGGAGCTCGCGCTCAAGGCGATCGACTGGAACGGCTTCCCCGCGCGGCGCGAAGAAGCGAAGAAGCGCGGCAAGCTCCGCGGCATCGGCATCTCCACGTACATCGAGGCGTGCGGGCTCGCGCCGAGCGCCATCGCGGGCGCGCTCGGCGCGCGCGCGGGTCTCTACGAGGCCGCGGGCGTGCGCGTTCACCCGACCGGATCGGTGTCGGTCTTCACGGGCGCGCACAGCCACGGGCAAGGCCACGAGACGGCGTTCGCGCAGATCGTCGCCGATCAGTTCGGCATCGACATCGCGCAGGTCGACGTCGTGCACGGCGACACCGCCAAGATCCCGTTCGGCATGGGCACGTACGGATCGCGATCGCTCGCGGTCGGCGGCTCGGCCATCGTCCGCGCGACCGAGAAGATCATCGCCAAAGGCAAGAAGATCGCGGCGCACCTGCTCGAAGCGTCGGAGGCCGACGTCGAGTACAAAGCCGGCAAATTCACGGTCGCGGGCACCGATCGCGGCAAGACCTTCGCCGAGGTCGCGTTCGCCGCGTACGTGCCGCACAACTACCCGCTCGAAAAGTTGGAGCCCGGGCTCGACGAGTCCGCGTTCTACGACCCCAAGAACTTCACGTTCTCGGGCGGGTGCCACGTGGTCGAGGTCGAGATCGATCCCGACACGGGCGTCGTCACGGTGGCGGACGTGGCGGCCGCGGACGACGTCGGCACCATCGTCAATCCGCTCATCGTCGATGGGCAGATGCACGGCGGGCTCGCGCAGGGCATCGGCCAAGCCCTTTATGAGCGCGCGCTCTACGACGAGAGCGGCCAGCTCCTGAGCGCGTCGTACATGACGTATGGAATGCCACGCGCCGCGGATTTCCCCTTCTTCAAGGTGGGCAATCACGTGACGCCGTGCACCCATAACCCGCTCGGCGCCAAGGGGGTCGGCGAGGTGGGCGCCATCGGCGTTCCGCCCGCGGTCATCAACGCGGTCATCGACGCGCTCGGGCCGCTGGGGGTCAAAGACATCGAGATGCCGGCCACGCCCGAGAGGGTTTGGAAGGCGATTCAAAGCGCGAAAGCGGGGAGCAAGTCATGAGAGAGTTCAACTTCCACCGCCCCTCGACCGCGGCGGACGCGGTCGCGCTTATCAAGGCTTCATCCGCCGGCAAGTTCCTCTCCGGCGGGCAAAGCCTCCTCCCCGTGCTCAAGCTCGAGATGGCCGAGCCGAGCGATCTCGTGTCGCTCGCCAAGGTAGCTGAGCTGCGCGGGATCCGCGCCGAGCCTGGCAAGGTGATGATCGGCGCGATGACCACGCACGCCGAGGTGAACGAGTCGAGCGAGGTGCAGAGGGCCATCCCGGCGCTCGCGGGCCTCGCCGGTCACATCGGTGATGCGCAGGTGCGCAACCGCGGGACCATCGGCGGATCGCTCGCGCACGCGGATCCGGCCGCCGATTACCCTGCTGCCGTGCTCGGGCTCAACGCCACCATCAAGACCGATCGGCGCACCATCGCCGCCGATGACTTCTTTACGGGGCTCTTCGAGACCGCGCTCGAAGAGGGCGAGCTCATCGTAGCGGTGCACTTCCCGGTGCCCGAGCGCGCGGCTTACATGAAGTTCGGGAGCCACGCCTCCAAATATGCTCTCACGGGCGTGATGGTGGCCAAAGGCTCTTCGGGCGTGCGCGTGGCGGTCACGGGCGCGGGGCCCAAGGTGTTCCGCGTCGAAGCGATGGAGAAGGCCCTCTCGGCCAACTTCGATCCTTCGGCCATCGACGGGATCACCATCTCGTCCGAGGACCTCTTGAGCGACGCCGATGCGAGCGCCGACTACCGCGCTCATCTCGTGACGGTCATGGCCAAGCGCGCCGTCGCTGCGGCGCGCGGTTGATGATCGAGCCCCCCACCACCGTCGATGAGACGCTCGCGCTCCTCGGGCGCGGGCGTTACGTCGCCGATCGCGGCGTTGGGACGGCCCTCTTCCTCGCGTTGAAGCTGGGCCGTCCTCTCTTTTTGGAGGGGGACGCGGGCGTCGGCAAGACCGAGCTCGCCAAGGTGATCGCGGGCGGGCTCGATCGGCGGCTGATTCGGCTCCAGTGTTATGAGGGGCTCGACGTGGCCTCGGCCGTGTATGAGTGGGACTATGCGCGGCAGATGATGGAGCTGCGGCTCTTCGAAGTGACGGGCGAGAGGGACAAAGACAAGATCGCAAAGAGCTTGTTTTCGCCTGCATTTTTGATCAAACGGCCGCTCCTCCAAGCCTTGGAGCCGAGCGACAAGGGCCCGAGCGTCCTGCTCATCGACGAGCTCGATCGGGCGGACGAGCCGTTTGAGGCCTTCTTGTTGGAGGCGCTCTCCGAATATCAAATCACGGTGCCCGAGCTCGGGCCTATCCGGGCCGAGGCGCCGCCCATCGTGATCATCACCTCCAACCGGACGCGCGAGATCCACGACGCGCTCAAGCGCCGTTGTCTCTATTGCTTCATCGGGTATCCGAGCGCCGAGCGCGAGATGGAGATCGTCCGGGCCAAGGTGCCGAACCTGCCCGAAGCGCTCTCTCGGCAGGTGGTGGGCGTCATTCAGCGCCTCCGCGACAAGGACCTCTTCAAAGCGCCCGGCGTGGCCGAGACCATCGATTGGGCGAACGCGCTCTTGGCGCTCGACAAAGCCGCGCTCGACCCCGAGACCGTGGGCTCGACGCTCGGCGTGGTGCTGAAATATCAAGACGACATCGCCAAGGTGACGAGCGGCGGCATCCCAGCCCTGCTCGCCGAGGTGGGGTGAGCCGGGGTCGTCACCGCCGCGCGCTCTTGGCGCGACGCTTCGGCGCAGGCCGCTTCGCCTT
The DNA here is from genome assembly GCA_964437785.1 of uncultured Polyangiaceae bacterium. GTDB lineage: Bacteria > Myxococcota_A > Polyangia > Polyangiales > Polyangiaceae > CAYTJL01. The sequence goes on along the minus strand of CAYTJL010000011.1, from coordinate 32,630 downwards.
CTTCGCGCCCTCCCAAGGTCGATAGAGCACCTTCTTCGCGCCCACGAACACCACCATCCCAGCCTTGAGAGAGCGGCCCTTGAGGAGCATCGGCAACAGGGTTTGATCCGAGGCGTACCGCTCGACCTGGGCCTCGGCCTCGGCGAACGCGGCCTCGATCTGCGCGGGCTTGGCGCCCGTCTTCAGGTATTTGAGCTCCAGGAGCCAAGAGAAATACGCGCCCGAGACGCCCTGCGAGGCGCCCAGGAAGAGATCGCTGTACCCTTGGGCAAACTCCTTCTCGCTCAGCACGGAGAACGCCTTGCCGAGCGACGCGTATGTCATCAAGAGCAGCTTGATGGTCTTCTCGTCGAGCCCCCGCGTGTCTCGATTGCTGATGATCTGGAGCACCTCGCGGTGGAACAGATCCAAAAACGGCTCGATCTCGCCGCGCACCGCCATTCCCGCCAGCGCCGTTTCGAGGGCGTCCACGTTGATCCGCACCCCGGCCTCGTCGCGGAGCATGAGCGCGAGATGCTCCCATTGCAGCTCTCGGATCACCCGATTCGGGATCTCCAGATCATACCCCGTCACGTCCCGCGGGGCCCCGCTCAGCGTCAACATGCCGAGGAAATAGAGCAGCGAGACGAAGTGGCTGCGCGTGACCAAGCTCGCGATGCCAAACTGCTTCACGATCTCGCTCCGCAGGTGGCCTTCGTTCAAGATGGTCTCCATCAAGGCCCTTCGATCGGCCATGTTCGCCCCCGTGACCGAGCCGATGCGCTGCAAGTGGCTGTATTGGGTGCGCACGTTCTGGTCGAGCATGTCGCGCGGGTATGCGCCTTGGCGGCTGAGCTCGCCCAGGAAATAAAGGACCATATCCGAGTTGAAGACACGCTCGGTCGCGTTCGGCGAGAAGCGGTATCCATTGTAGTGCTCCTCCAATACACGAAAGAGCGCCTCCCGGTCACCGATCTCTGGGATCGCAGCGAGGGTTGGGCTCGTCGCGATGAGCTCGTCCACGGCGCGCTCGGTGTCGGCCCGGGTGAAGCCGGCGAGCGTCGCCAGCTTGGGAGAGAGAGAGCCGTGGGTCGCGATGTTGAAGCCGCTCGACAGGTCATCGAGCATCAGCGGCGAGACGCCCGTCACGAACATCTTGGGCAGCGCGCCCAAACGCGTGCCCACCTTGAGCGCCGCGTAGAACGTGCGGACGAACCCGGTCTTCTTGACGATGTCCCCATAGAGCCCCTCGTCACCCACCGACAAAAGCCGATTGGCGAAGTGATCGTATTCGTCGATGAAGAGGTAGATCTTGTGCGGCGTAACGGACACGACGCTCAGAACCCTGCCGATCAGCGCCTCGGCGTCTTGAAGATCATCCAGCCGTGCGTAGAGGTCGCCGAGATCCGGGACGCGCTCGCGATACCGCATCAAGAACGCGCGGACCGCGCCGCGCACCGATTCCACGAACGAGCGCCGGAGCGCCTCCTCGCCGGCGTCCGTCGAGACGCTCGAAAAATCGAGGCTCATCACCAGGTAGCGGCCTTGATCTTTGGTCGGGCGCTCATGGATCCAAAGGCCCTGAAAGAGCGCGTCGAAGCGGTCCTTCCTGCCCACGTCGTAGTAGTGCTCCAGCATG
>CAYTJL010000011.1:0-30912 GCA_964437785.1 uncultured Polyangiaceae bacterium | reverse complement strand
AAAGAGCGCGTCGAAGCGGTCCTTCCTGCCCACGTCGTAGTAGTGCTCCAGCATGCTCACCAACGTGGACTTCCCAAAGCGGCGCGGGCGGAGGAAGACCAAATACTGATAGCCATCCTCCAGCACGGGGATAAACGGCGTCTTGTCCGCGTAGAAGAAGCCTTCTTCGCGGATCCGGCCAAAGTCGCTCATGCCGTACGGGATCTTCATGATGTCGCCCTCGCCTCCGAGGCGGCGCCAGGTTACCATCACGAGAGGAAGCGTGTGAGCCAAGATCGCGATGCCCCCCGCAAATCCCTCTCTCCCATGAGCGGGATCGCGCACAGCGTGCTCTCGTTCGCGCGTGTGCTCCGGCGCGCAGGGCTCCCCGTGAGCACCCCCGACGCGATGAACGCGCTCCGCGCGCTGTTGGTCATCGACGTCTCCATCCGCGACGACTTCAAGGCAGCTCTCCGCGCGACGCTCGTTCGAAGGGCCGAGAACATCGCGCTCTTCGACCAGGCGTTCGACCTTTATTTTCGCGATCCGCTCTCCGCCGAGAACATCCTCTCTCTCCTCTTGCCCAAGGCCAACGTGCCTCCGCAGGAGCCGAGAGAGGACGTCTCCCGCCGCGTCGCCGAGGCGCTCCGGCCGAGCGAGGGTGAGCCTAAAAAGCGTTCGGAGCCCCGCGAAGAAGAGGTGGAGATCGACGCGGTGATGGAGTGGTCGCGCGACGAGGCGCTCCGCACGCGGGATTTCGCCGAGATGTCGGCCGAGGAGCTGCACCGAGCGAGGGAGGTCATCGCGCGGATGACGCTCGACGTGGCTCCTTGCCAATCGCGCCGGACCGAGGCGTCGCGGCGAGGGATGATCGATCTGCGCGCGTCGCTCCGCGCGTCCCTCCGCGGGTATGGCCACGATCTCCCGCTCCGGTTCAAGGCCAGACGATGGGAGGCGCCGCCTGTCGTGGTCTTGTGTGACATCTCGGGATCGATGAGCCGTTACACCGAGATGATGATTCGGTTCTTGCACCTCCTCTCGAACGACCGAAAGCGGGTGAGCTGCTTTCTGTTCGGCACGAGCCTCACCAACGTCACGCGCGCGCTCAAGGGCCGTGACGCGGACGAGGCGCTCCGGCGGTGCGGGCTCGAAGCCGGCGATTGGGCGGGCGGCACGCGCATCGGACATTGCCTCCATGAGTTCAACCAACGTTGGTCACGGCGCGTCTTGGGCCAAAGGGCCGTGGTCCTGTTCATCACCGACGGGCTCGATCGCGAGGACGCGACGGGGCTCGGCGAGAGCGTGGAGCGCCTCGCCAAGTCGTGCCGCAGGCTCATTTGGCTCAACCCTCTCTTGAGCTTCTCCGGCTTCGCGCCCAAGGCCTCCGGGATTCGGGCCATCCTCCCGCACGTGGATGACCTTCGTCCGGTCCATAACCTCGCGAGCCTCGCGGAGCTCGCCAAGGCGCTTGGCCCCCAAGGCGATCACCCCACAGCGCGCGGTCGCGGCGGGGCGAGGTTTTCGGTATCCTCGCGGGGATGAACCGTTCCTTTGTCGCGCTTACCCCTCTCTTTGCGCTGATCTCGTTCGCCGCGTGCGGCACGACGGGCCCCTCGGGCACGAGCGCTTCGGCCACCGGCAGCGGCGGCGGCGCTTCGTCGTCGAGCACGTCGAGCAGCACGGGGAGCGGCGGCGCGGGCGGCGCTTCGTCCTCGAGCACGAGCACGTCGTCGAGCAGCGGTAACGGCGGGAGCGGGGGCAGCGGCGGACAAGGGGGCAGCGGCGGGAGCGGCGCTTGCCAAGACAACACGACGCAACCTTGTTATACGGGCCCTTCAGGGACCGAAGGACAAGGGGTCTGCCAAAGCGGCCTCTCGACGTGCCAAGGCGGGGTGTGGGGCCCGTGCCAAGGCGACGTGACGCCCATGATGGAGACGTGCAACGGCCTCGACGACGACTGCGACGGCGCGACCGACGACGGGTGTGAGCCGCCGTGGGGAAAGAGCTTTGGGCCAGGCACGTTGATCGTCCGCGACATGGCGCGTGACGACACGGGCAACCTGTATTTTACGGGGCTCTTCTCGTCACCCGCCAACTTCGGCGGCGGCCAGCTCTCGCCCAAGAGCTTCGTGCCCGACGGCTTCGTGGTCAAGCTCTCTCCCGCGGGTGATCACCTCTGGTCCATGCGCTTCGGCGGCATCTACGCCGATCATGGATATGGCATCAGCGTGCGCGGAGGATCGGTGTTCGTGACAGGTAAGATCGACACCTCGATGGACGCGAACGCCAACGTCGACTTTGGCCCGTTCATGATCCCCGCGTCGGTCAACTACTCCGATGCGTTCGTGGCCAAGCTCGACGCGATGACGGGCACGACCCAATGGATCAAGGTGTTCGGCGCGTATTACGGCGCGGCGGGCAACGGCGTCGCCGCGGACGCGAACGGCGGCGTGGTGGTCACGGGCCGCGTGGGCGACGACATGGATCATCTGGCCGATTTCGGCGGCGGGCCGCTCATGCTCCATGGCACCGACGACATCTTCTTGATGAAGCTCGACTCCATGGGAAACCACGTTTGGTCCTTCACGTACGGGGCCGGGAGCAACGACGCGGGCTATCGCGTGGCGATCGACAGCGGAGGCAACGTCATCCTTTCGGGCAAGGCCTCGGGCGCCATCGATTTGGGCGGCGGCGTGCTCCCCGGCATGGGCTTCGACGGCGCGATCCTCGCCAAATACGACAGCAACGGCGCGCACCTCTGGTCCCGCACCTTCGTGGGATCGCAGGGCGGCAATGGCCAGCTCGCCGCCGCGGCGGTGGGCCCGAACGACGATGTTTATGTGTGCGGCCCGATGTCGGCGCCCGTCGATTTCGGCGGCGGGGCCGTGCCAAACGGCGCTCCGCTCGACGTCTTTTTGGCCAAATACACCGCTGCGGGGTCGTACGTTTGGGGCGTCGCGCGCGGGGGCGCGGCGAGCGGCGGTTGCCAAGGCCTGTCCGTGGACATGAGCGGGGACGCGCTGCTCGCCGGCTACACAGGCACGCTCGCCGATCACCAAACGTGGCTCGCCTCGTTCACCGCGGGCGGCATGAAGGCGTGGGAGACCACGTTCGCGAGCACGGGTGTCGGCAAGAACGGCGCGTTTTGGGCTGCGTACGCCGTGGCGCCCAATCGCGCGGTCGTGGCGGGATCCTTCTCCGGGACGCTCGATCTGGGGAGCGCTGGGATGTTGATGCAAGCGTTCGGCGAGGCGGGCGTGGTGGGGCTCGTCGACACGCCCTGATCCTGATAAGGTGCCGCCATCAAAACGCCCTCTGTTCATTGGCTCGATCACGTAGCGGCCTTTGCCTCCGGCAAAGGCAAGCTCTTTCGCGGGGGTTGGGGCGACGGCGCGTTGCTCGACAAGCTCGCTTCCCCCTCCGCCCTCACCTCCGGCGAAGCCCCCGTGGCCAACGTGGTTTGGGGCGAGCCCCGGCCGCTCGGTCGCGCCGGTCGCGTGACGGCGCGCGAGGGCTCGTTCACGTCGCCCGCCGCATCCATCCTGCCTGCCGGCCATCGGGTCACGGCGCGCTGGATCACGCCGCGCGACGAGCCCAAAGCACCTTGTTACGTGGTGCTCGCCGCCTCGCGCGACGAGGGCTTTGACGGCCGGACAGCCCTGTTTTTACCGCTCGCGGAGCGCCATGGCACGAGCGCGGTGATGCTCGAATGCCCGTTTTACGGGTCGCGGAGGGCCCCCGGCCAAGACGGGCCCAACGTAGGTACGGTGGCCGAGCAGCTCGCGCTCAGCGTCGCCGCCGTCATCGAGGCCCGCGCGATGCTCGAGCACCTCGCGGCCCAAGGCATCCTGCGATTGGGTGTGGCGGGGTTCAGCATGGGAGGGAGCCTCGCGGCGTTGGTCGCGGCCACCACAGCTCGGCCCATCGCGTCTGCCATCTTCGCCGCGGGCCGCTCGGGCGTGCCTGTTTATACGCAAGGGCTCCTCGCGCGGAGCATCGATTACGCGACGCTCGGCCGCTCCGAGGGCGGCGTCCCGGGCGCCAAAGCGCGCTTTGCGACGCTGTTCGCGGGCGGCGACGTCGCCGCGTACCCGCTCCCCACGCGCGCCGACGCGGCGGTGCTCGTCGCGTCACGGAGCGATGGATACGTGCTCGCGTCCGAGGTCGAAGCGCTGCACGCCCATTGGCCGGGAAGCGCGCTCACGTGGCTCGACACAGGGCACGCGGGAGCGTGGATGTTCGAACGCGCGGCGCTGCGGCGGGCGGCCGTCGAGGCGATGAAGCGGCTGGGGCTCGCGCAGAAATAAAGAGCCTTTCGCCGCGGCCATCACGGCGAGGCCGCGGCGTACGCGCCGATGTCCGGTGCGCTCCGCTTCTTGCCGTCGATATCCATCTTGGGCACCTCGCGCGAATCGCCCCTGCCCGCGAGCAAGCTCGACCCCGATCGAGGCCTAAAGTCAGGCTTCTTCGGGTTGAGCTTCCACGTGGTGCCTTCGAGGATCACCCACGGCTCGCTCCCGAATTGCACCACGTGCGGCATGATGGATGAGCGCGAGAGGCCCGTGTTGGCCGTGCTGCCGTCGGGCAGCGAGATGGCGAGTGACTTGAGCGCCGCGGCGGGACCTTCGTAGTTGACGCGCCCGATCACGTTGTATCCGCCGTCGAAGCGCCACATCGCGGTGTTGAAGATCTCGACCGACGCGCCGTCGTCGTTGATGAGGATGTTGTTGTACGCGCGCGTCCCCCAGCTCCCATTGCCGGCCTGGAGCGCCGGGCGCCCGCGCACCGCGGAGAGCACGGTGTTGTGGCGAACGACGTTGTTGAAGCAGCCAAAGAGGCCGAGCACGTCGGCGCCCGTCACCTGGGCGGGCGTCCGCGGGCCCGGGTGGTCCTGCGCCTCGTCGTAGGGATTGCCGTTGTTCCACTGCGCGATGCCGCTCGCGTGGTTGCCGTAAATGAGGTTGTTTTGAATGAGCGACTCGCGCACCCCCGCGAGGTTGAGCGCCGCGCCGCCCGCGTGGCCGTTGCCCTGCATCACGTTGGCCTCGATGATGTAATTGAAGCCGCGGCCGTCGGGGAAGTTGTTGGCCCCGAACGTCTCTGTCGCCTTCTTGATGATGCCCACGGCCCAATCGCGGTTGGGCGGCGAGGGCGGAGGGTGCTTTTCCATCGCCGGGTGCGTGCGGAGCTTGTCGAGCGACGCCGCGGGATCCACGTTGCACTGGAGGCCGCTCGCGTTGTTCTCGAAGAACACGTTCCTTCGAATCACGTAGTCGTCCGAGCCGTCCGACACGTACGCTCCGTGCTCGGCCGCCGAATAGGCATACAAGCTGTCTTCCATCAGCACCGTTCGGCTGTCGACGCTGTGCATGCCCCAGCGCGCGTGGTGGTGCGAATACACGCCCACGATGGCGATGTGGTGCGCGAAGGTGGATGTCTCGGGGAACGCGCCGTCGATCAAGATACCCGCTTTGGGGCCCGTGGGCTTCTCGGTGCCGACCGGGTTCTTCCCCTCGATCACGAAGCCTTGGAAGATGACGTGGTGAGACCCGCGAAAGAGCACCATCCAATTGCGGTCGGATCCGGGAGCATCGATGATGACGTCGCCCGGTGAGCCCATGGCCTTGACGTGGATGTATTTGCCGTCGCCCGCGCTCGCCTTCGCGCCGATGACAGCACCCTTGTAGCGCCCGGGGAACACCGCCACGAGGTCGCCGCCCTCAGCCTCTTTGACGGCCTCTTCGATGGTCTTGAAGGACTTGGTCACCGTGAGCTCGATGGAGCTCGACCCGCGCCCGAGCGCGGCGTTGAGATCGAGCCGTTCCATCGCGATTTTGGGCGGCGGGTCGCCCGACGCGCGCACCGCGAGCACGCGGGTGTACGTGCTTTGGAGCTTGAAATTCTTGGTCACCCACTCGTCCGAGTCCTGCGTGCGGAAGAAGCTCACGTTCTCGAGCTTCACGGGCGCGGCCTGCGCGGCGGGTCCCGCGTTCGGGCCCGGCGGCGCGTTGGTGCCGTCCGTGGGCTCGGGCGGCAGCACCATCTGCGGCGGGCCCTGCTGCTCTTTGGGCGACGCGAAATCGTGGGACGAGCCGCACGCGATCGCGACGAGCGACGCGACCGATGCGAGCGAGAGGAGGACGAGGCGCTTCACGGTCGGCGTAGCGTACACCAACGGACGCGCCTCGAAGCACAGGGAAAGGCGGTGTAGCAGATGCCTCACGCCGCGAGCGCGGGCTGTGGCATAGTCCCCGTCTATGTCGTCGAATCGGTAGCTGGGGAAAAGGAGGATATCCCCAAAGGGGACATTAAAGACTTAGGGCAAGTCTCCGTTCTTGCTTACGAAGGGGGGCCCTCGAGAAGAAAGAGCCCAAAGAGGTGAGCACAAAGCGGAATCTGATCGTGCACGACGCCGCCACCAAGCCAGGTGTGAGCGGCTCACCGCTCTACATCAAAGATGTGATCTGCGGCATCCACACCTCTCGTTCCAAGTATGGATTCGGTGTGGGCATGTTCGACGTCATCCTCGATTGGATCTACAGCACCGCCCGCCTCGGGAAAGTAGTGACGAGTTTGTCACCGCGCTCGAGTGAGCGGTGCTCCCTCTCTTCGCGGGGATCTTCTGTGCGATCAGTGCAGGGTGTACCAGCGGCCGTCGTGCTCCACCTTGGGCACCTCACCGCGCAAAGGACGCTGAGCTTTGCCCGCCAGCCGTGACGAGGGGACGCGGCGCCGCTCGGGGGATGTGCGGCTGATCGAAGCGCCCGCGCGCGCGCGGCGAAACCTCGTGACCAACGCGACGATCGCGATGAGCCCGAGCAGCGCGAGCGCGCCGAAGAACACGGGCGAGAACCCGTACCGGCGCGCGACCTGACGCCGCCAAAGCCCTTCGATCGTAGGCCGATCCGCGCCGTACGCCGAGAGCAACGACGCCTCCCACGCGTCGCCCGCGCGGAGCCTCGCGACGAGCGCGGGGAAGCGATCGCGGTGCGGGCCCGCGGCCAAGAAGCGCGCAAAGTCCGCTGCCTCCGCCGCGGCGAGCGATCCCTTCGAGGGATCAACGGCGAGGCGCTGCTCAACGTCGTCGAGCCGAAGGAGCTGATCGCGCGCCGCCGCGAGCGCGATCGACTCGGCGCGCGCGCTCGCGTCCTCGCCCGCGAAGAACGTCGCGAAGCCCTCGTGGAGCAGCAGCGGCGCGGCGTTGCCGGTGATCGCCTCGTCGAGCGCGAGGTGCGCCAGCGCGTGGCGGAGCTGCTCCGCGAGATCCGAGGCGTCGAGCGCGCGGGCCGGCGCGGCGCTGGCGCTCATCACGACGAGCCCGATCGTGCTGTACGCGACGACGGTTCGACCCTCGGGGACAGGGCCCGGCGCGAGCCCCGAGAGCTGCACGGGCGCGCCCGCGATGCGGATCTCCACGTTGAACAACACGTCGCGACCGAAGAGGAGCGAGAGCTCCGCGCGGGCCGCGATGGCCGCGCCGAGCAGGCCTTGCGTCCGATCGCGCGCGGCCGGGTGGTACACGACGCGGATCCCCGCTTCTTCGGCCGTGTTGTATTCGGCGGGCGCGGGCGGCACGACCGCGTGCGCGTCGATCGAAGGCGCGTCCGCGGCGCGACGTCCGTCGTGCAACGTGACGCCCGGGCGCGGCGGCGACGCCTCGACCTCGAAGGGCACGGACGTGATCGCGAGCGCGATCAGCGCTGCGAAACAAGGCGATTTCACGGGCTCACCGAGCCGCTGAGATGGACGTCGGACGTGCCGCCCGTCACGCGCGTGAGGATGAACACCGTGAGCCCCGTCGCCGCGACGCCGCCGACCGTCCCCCAGAACCAAGGAGACTTCCAAAAAGGCTTGGATTCCTTGGGTTTCGCGGGCTCTTTGGGCGCCTCGGGAGCGGGCTTCTGCGGCGTGAGCATGCCCTTCAACGTGGCCGCCGCGCCGGGCCAGCGGAACGTGCGCCGATCGCCGTCGCCGAGCTCGACCGTCGCGCCGAGCTCGACGCGCTCGTACGCGCCCGACGACGATCGCAGCACCTTGCCGTACGGACGCGAGCCTTCGAGCGTGACCGTGACAACGAGCGCCGCGCCGTTCTCGACGCCGAGCGACGTGAGCAAGCGCCGCGCGACCACCTCGGATCCGGGCTTGAGCAACGACGCGCGGAGCTCCGCCATCTCGCGGAGCTTCTGCGGCGCGTTCACCTCGGGGAGCGAGCCCGCGAGCACGCGCGCGGTCGGCTCGTCGATCGTGGGCCGGAGCAGAGCGTCGGCGTACACCTCACGCGCGAGCGCCTTCGCCGCGGCGCCGCTGTCCTCGCCGAGCGCGACCACGATCACGCCGCGCGCCTGCGCGTTCGGCGGTTGCTGCGCAGGCGTCTGCGACGCCGAAGGCGCGGGCGGAGGAGATGCAGGGGCTTGCGACGCCGAAGGCGGAGGCGCTGCGGGCGGAGGAGATGCGGGGGCTTGCGACGCCGAGGGCGGCGGTGCCGGCGGCGTTGCGGACGCGGATGCTGCGGGGGAATCAGCGCGCGCGGCGGGGACCGAAGGGCCGAGCGCGAGCGCGCAAAGGATCGTTCCAGAGGCCAAATATCGCGCTCTACGCCGCATGATCGGGAACACTACGAGCGCACCGCGCGAGCGTCAAACGCACATCACGGTTGGCCGGGGGGCGTGGCGAACTGACCGGGGAACGGGTTCGCGTTCTGGCGGCGCTGAATCTCTTGCAAGTTCCAGAGCGGGTTCGTGCCCTTCTCGTGGAACAACGCGACGCCGATGACGCCGACGTTGCGCGTGTCGCCGTGCTTTTGGCCGGCGTACGAGTCGCGCACGGAGCTGAAGCGGAACGCCGCGACCGCCTCGGTGCTCTGGCGGAAGCCGTCGACCTCGATCGAGCCGTGCGGATCCACGAGGTAACCGCGCTTGTTGAACGCCGCCGCTTTGCCGTCGAGCACGTCGAGGCCGTCGACCGAGAGGATCACCTCGAAGCGCACGTCGGTGTTGTTCTTGACGACGATGGTGTACCTGCGGCCCGCCTCACCGATGATGTAGTTGCGCCCGCCCGCGGTGAACCCGCTGTAGAAGCGGCTGCCCTCGTCGCGAAGGCTGATCGTCGCGAGGCCGTTGCCGATCGAATACGAGCCCGTCGCGAAGCGCTGGAAGCCCGACGCGTTCGCCATCGCGCGCGCGCCCTGCTCATCGTTGTAGAAGAGCGACGCGGTCGCGATCGGCGTGGTCGCGTCGGCGCGCGAGAACGGGACCGTCGAGATGCGCGAGAAGCGGGTCTCGCCCCACTCGGTGCCGAGGCCGGGCCGGTCGCCGGGCTCCTTCGGCGTGTCGCGCTTGCGCGCTTCCATCGCGCGGCCGTCGCCGCCGTATTGCCCGGGCATCGGAGCGCCTTGAGGAGCCTCGGACGCAGCGGGGTATTGCGCAGGAGGCGCAGGAGGCGCGTCGGCGGCCATGCCCGGCGACTTCGCGGCCATCGGGTCGCCGGCAGAGCCGCCGCAACCGATCATCGAGAGAGCCGTCGCCACCAACGCATAACCCATGAAGCGCATCGATTTCATCTGTTCCTCCCGTCGTCCTTCGCCGAGCATAACTCGCCTCGCCGGATCGGCTTACAGTCATCGTCAAGAACAGACGCGGGCTGCCATCCGACGCGCGGCCTCTTCGAATGCCGTGGGCTCCGGGAGCAAGCTCACGACGAGGAACCCCTCGCGATCCATGTCGAAGAAGAACCCCGGGTGAACGAGGACCGCGTCCTCCAACAAAAGACGCTCGACCCAACGCTCGTCGTCTTCGGTCCGCGGCACCTCCACGATCGCGTACCAACCGCCCATCACGGCGAGCCTGCGCACGGGCGCGTCGGGCCCCATCGCGGCGATCGCGCGATCGAGCGCGCGCAGGTTTTGCCGCGTGCGCGCGCGGATCTTCGCCTGCACCGCCGGCGCCGCCGCGAGCAGCTCGGGGAGCGCGAGCTCAGCCGGCGTGTTGACCGAGAGGTACGTGTCGGCGATGACGTCGAGCCGCCTCAACGCCTCTTCCACGAGCGAGATCGGGCCCGAGACGACGGTCCAACCCACCTTGAGCTGCGGCATCGCGACGACCTTGGAGAGCCCGCTGAGCACGAACCCAAGGGCGTTGTCCCGCCCGGCGAAGCTCGGAACGACGTCGGCCGGCAAAGGCTCTTCGAGCGGGTAATCGCAGAACACCTCGTCGACCACCAAGGCGAGATCACGCTCCTCCGCGAGCGCCTCGATGGCCTCGGCCTCGGCGCGGCGCACGAACGAGCCCGTGGGGTTGTTGGGGTGCACCATCATCACCGCGCGTGATCGCGGCGAGAGCGCGCGTTCGAGCGCGCCGACGTCGGCGCGAAAGCCCTCTTGTCGCACGAGCGGATAAGGGATGAGCGAGACGTCCTCCAGCGCGGCGAGCCAGTCGAAGAGGGGATACGACGGAGCAGGAACCATGACCTCGTCTCCGCGCTCGCAGAGCAGCTTGAAGAGCCAGCCGTAGGCCTCGCTCGTGCTCGCCGAGAGCACGACGCGCTCGGGATCGACGGCGATGCCGCGCGCCGCATAATAGCGGGCGACAGCCTCCCTCGCCTCGATCCGGCCCATGGCCTTGGGCGAATACCCCGCTCCGCGAGGGTGCCCGAGCAGGCCAATCAGCGCAGGATCGCCGAGCCCCGCGCGGGTCGGGTTCGACTCGGTCAAATCAATCCACGATAGCCCTCGGCCACGAGCCTCGTCTATGGCGCGGGCCAGCCGGTTCGGCTCGGTGTCCCATGCGGTGCGTCGCGAGAACATGCTTTGTTAGATATAATATTCAGTCTCGGGCGGCGGCGGATTTTGTGAGGGCGGAGGCGGAGGCGGAGGCTTCTTCCCGAGCAGGCGCCGTACACCATAGACGGCCCAGAGCCCGGCGACCGCGAGGAGCCCGGGCAACACAGCGCCGAGCTTCCGGTTCGGATCGGCGAACGCGAGCCGCGCGGCCACGTACACGAGCAGCGACGCGAAGAGGCGCTTCAACCACACTTGAGGCACATAAGGCACGACCGACGCGCCGCCGAGCGCCCCGAACACAAAGCCCGCCGCGATGAGCCCCGCCGCCCGCACGTCGAGGAGGCCGTTGCGATAATATTGCAACGCCGCGAAGATCCCGACCGGAGGGAGGAGCGCGCCGAGCGAGGTGCCCTGCGCGCGCCCCTGCGTAAAGCCGAAGACGAGCATCAACACAGGGATCAAGACGATGGCGCCGCCGATCCCCAAAAGCCCGCTCGCCACGCCGACCCCAAGGCCGGTGATCAAGAGCCCGATCGTCGACGCCTCCATGTCTCAACCCCTCCTTCGCCGCCGCGCCGCGAAGAACAAGCCCGCTCCCATCGCGGAGAGCCAGCCGAGATCGGCCGATCCTTCGCTCGCATCCACCCTGCAGCCGCACCCGCCGCCCGCGACGAGCGGAGAGCGGAGGGCCGGATCGACGATGACGTCGACCGTGTCCATCGAGGTGTGTTGTCCGTCGGAGACCGCGACTTGGAAGGTGAGCGTGGTGCGCTTGTCCGGGACCGGCGCCACGAAGCCCGCCGTGTCGCCGGCGCTGGTGGTGAAATCGACCGACGGTCCGGCGATCTGCGACCACGCGAACGACAGCTCCGCGCCCTCGGGGTCGGAGCTGCCTTTGGCCGAGAGCGTCACCACCTCGCGCGGGGGCACCTGTTGATCGGGGCCCGCGTCCGCGATGGGCTTCGCGTTGCAAGAGCCCACATCGGTCACGACCATGGGGAAGGGCTTGTCGTCGACGCCGGTCACCTGGAAGTCATCAATCTCCCAACCGTAGTCCCCCACGAAGAAGTCGCTGCCCACGCGGAAGCGGATGCGCGCGTGTTTGCCGGCGAGCGCGGTGCCGAGGTCGAGCTTCACCTCGTCCATGTCGGGCCATGAGGGGTTGGTGCTCACGAAGCCGTCGCGCCCGGAGAGGGGGTTGTCGCCGAAGTCCCCAATCGTGCCCGGATACCCGGGGTCGACGTACGTGGTGATGTCTTGGAACTGGCCGCCGTCGACGCTGATCTCGAGCACGGCGCCGTCCCAATACACGTCCGGGCCGCCCGGCTCTTGGGGGCTCGCCTCGAAGCTGTGACGGTGCTTGAAGGAGATCACGAGAGGATCCGTGGCCGAGATGGTGAAGGGCGGCGTCTCCAGGCGCCCGTCGGACTGATCGCCGATGTCGAGGCCGTGCCACGTGTGGTTGCCCGCCTCGTCGACAGCCTTGCTCCAGATGCCTTTGGACGGGTTGCCGCCCACGTTCCAGACGTTGATGTCGCTCTCGAAGTCGTCGAGCGTCGAGACGGCCGCGGCGTTGTCGTAGTTGGTGCGGAAGGGCGCGTTCAACGACACCTCGTTGATGCAGGTGCTGTCGCTCGCGGCGGTCACCTTGGCGATCAAGAGGCCGGGATCGATGAGCTTTTGATCGGCCACGACCTCGAAGGTGATTTGGATGGCCTCGAGCGGACCGACCGGGCCCACGGTGATGGTCTTCTCGCCGTTGATGGTGAGCCCCGCGGCTTCGGCGTCGAGCGTCACCGTCGCGGACGGGATAGGCGCGATACCACCGTTCATGAAATCGATGGTGAGCGTGCCTGTCTCCTCGGCGTCGAGCTTGCCGTCGCCGTCGCAGGTCTTGGCCATGTCGTCCAACGTGACCTTGGTGATCACGAGCGCTCCGGTGACGTCGTAGCTCTCGACCACACCGGTGTTGTCGTTGGAGTCGCGCGGGGGAGCGACGGCGCACGAGCCCGCGCCGCGCTTGGCGAAGCCCGCGGCGATGGCCAACGCGTCCTCGGAATCGGCCGCGAGCGCGGCGGCCAAGATCGCGTCGCGCTGCTCGGTGAACGTCGGATCGCGCGGCGCGAGCTTCATGCCTCCGACGATGTAATCGGCCATGCGCCGCCGCGCCTCCTCGAACGAATAACGCGGGTTCGGCCCCACGGTCCCGTCGAGGAGCTTCACGTACGCTTCGAGCAGCATGAGCGACCAGACCTCACCGGTGTTGTGGACCTCGGAGCTCTCGATGCCATTGTCGGCGACGGGCGCGGTCGTGGGCAGCGGCTCATCATCGCTGATGTTCTTGAACGTCATCGGGTTCTTGGTCATGTCCGTCGAGTAGGGGAATCGACGGAGGCCAAAGTACGCCGCGTTCGGGAAGCTGCCGTTGGCGTAGATGCCGTCCGGGTACGTGCCGTGGAAATTGTCGCCCTCGCGGATGGTGCACGAGAGCGCGATGAAGTCGCCCCACCCCTCGCTCTGCCCGCCGCACTGGTTGGTCGCGCAGTCGACGAGCCGGTGATGGAGGTAATGGCCCCACTCGTGCTCGATGGTGGGGTTGTCGATGGTGCCGTCGAGCTTGGGGCCCATGTCCCGGTTGAGGTGCGCGGTCACAGGCCCGTTTTGGAGCGCGGCTTTGAGCGCGTTGCCGTCTTCGAACGTGATCGACAGGAGCGGGATGGTGACGAGCGTGGAGTCCCCCGGCATCTGCGGCGGCGGCGCGCCCGCGGTGTGATTGGCGAGGATCATGCCGACGGCGCCTTTGGCCTGCACCGCCTCGGCCTTCTCTTGAAAGGAGCACGAGCCGCGGTCGACGAGCGCGATCTTGCCCGTCAAATCGTTGGTGATGGGCTCACACGCGTCGCCCGTGGGCGCGGTGCCGTCGACGGCCAACATCACCTCTCCCGTGAGGTCGAAGTCGCCCGGACCGAAGCTCGCCGAGTCGCACGCGAGGTCTTGGCCGACGCCCGCGATGTCGAGGTGGCGCGCCAAATCTCTGCCGGTCCAGAGGTACATTTGCATCCTCGGGGACTCGCCATCTCCGGGCGTCGACATGTTGGCGTTGTCGAGGTTGCCCTGCGCCGCGCCGTCTTGTCCCTCGGCGTGGATCCGGTCGCCGCCGAGCCCGCCGCGGTTGTAGTTGCTCTGCTGGGCGTTGCCGGATTTCTCGTCGAACCCGGAGTCGTAATAATGATCATGGAGCCAGTTGACGACGTAGAAGATCTGCGTCAACGAGGCCATCCGCTGGTTGTCGTCGAGGGTGGGCTCGGCGAGCGTGTCATAGACGCGATCGAAGGTGTTGGGACCGGTGATGGTCGCGCGGATGTCGCTCCCTCCCGAGAAGCCGTCGGGGGAGTCATCATCGGTGTACGCGTCGACGTTGTTGCCGCGCGTCTCGGTGGCGCCCGTCGCGAGCCAAGGGTCGAACGTGCCATTGGGGTTGGTGTTGAATCCATCCATCGAGACGAGCACGGGCGGGATGAAGGGCGGATAAGCCCCGTCCGGCTTGCCCGTGGGGTTCGGCGTGAAGTCGGCGATGGGGCCGTCGAGCGGCCGTTTGTCGCCCGTGGTCTCGGCCCACACACGGTAATTGAAGGTCTCGTAGGCGGTGAGGTTCTTCCGTTGCAGGAGCCTCCCGTCCTCGGCCGCGATCACGTACGCGTACATGTCCGAGCTCCGGCTCGCGACCGCCCCGGAGAACAGCTCCAAGAAGTACGCGGGCACGAGGCCCTGGGGCATCGGATAAAACACCTTCTTGACGCGCGCGGGGCGCGTAAAGTGAAAATACGCGGACTTTGCCGCGAGCGGCGGCATAAAGTCGTAACGTTGATATCCACCTTCGGATCGCCCGGCGAAGACCAAGCTCCCGGGCAGCGCGAACGAAGGGCCATAAAGGTCGTCGAGCGCGATGGCCACGGCGCGCTCCTCGGGCACGCGATAGGCGTTGTTCTTTTGCCGCGACGACGGGGCCGCGGCGGGGTGCAGGTGGCCGCTCACCGCGACGAGCGAGTGATCGCGCCGCAGGATGAGGCTCATCCGCTCATAGAGCACCTCGGCGCCGTCGACCCTTTGGCCGAACGTCACGATGATCCCGCCCCGGCCGAGGTCATGAACGTTGGTGACGACCGCCGCCGCGATGGCCGGAGGGGAGAGATGATAAAGGTCGGCGACGCGGCCGAGGTGGGCGCGGGCCGCGTCCTCGACGCTCGCCGACGAGAGATCGGGTTGACCCTTTGCCGCCCAGGCAAAGCTCGGCACGCCGCGCGCCTCGTCGCGGGCGGTGACGCTCACCGCTTGCCCGCGCTGCTTCCGCGCGCTGGGCGAGGAGGCGGGCGCGACCTTGGGCGAACGAAGCGCCAGCGCGCCGAGCTGCGCGGCGCCATCGTACGAGGCGACGTAGGCCGGTTTTTCGACGGCGTGGGCCGACGAAGAGGCGGCGATGACGAGGGCGGAGGCGGAGAGGAGCTTGAGCGAGCGCTTCACGGTCCATCCTCGCTAGCGTGTCTTCCGCGGCGAGGAAATGGGCGCGAGCGCCTCTCCAAGCGATTCCGTTGGTGGTTTTTCTTTCCTCTGTTACGGGCTCGCGTCGAACGCGGCGCCGTCGTCCGCGGGGTTGCCGCCGCCGACGTCGCCGCCCCAGACAATGGCCTTGGTGCCCACGACCACCATGGTGTGACGGTAGCGCGCGGCGAGGGGCACCGTGGGGAGCTTGGTCCATTGGAACGACGCGCCTTCGAGCGCGTACGACGCGTTGGAGAGGCCGCCGCTGGTTTGGCCGCCGAACACGATCATCCGGCTCGCGCCGCTGACCCACGCCGCGGTGTGATCGGCGTGGCCGTTGGGCGCGACTTGCAGGCCCGACCAAACACCGTTGAAGGCGCCGCCGTCGGCGAGGAAGCTGCTGCCGTTGAAGCCGCCGAACACGATCATGCCGTTGATCGGCGCCTCGGCCCACACCGCTGTGTGCCTGGAGCGCGGCGAAGGGACGTTGTTCTGGTCGAGCGGGATCCACCCATCCGTGGTCGGGTCGAAGATGCCGCCCGAGCTGAGGTAATTGGGGTTGATCGGGTCGAGGCCATAACCACCGAAGAGGATCATCTGATTGGCGAACGGAGCGGTGGTGGCCCACACCGCGGTGTGCTCGCGCCTGCCGGGGAGGAACGGTGAGACCGTGCCCCAAACGTTCATGAAGAGCCGCGCGCCGTCGTCGAGGTATGGGTTCGAGCCGTTCTGACCGCCCCACACGATCATCTCGGCGTTGTTGGTCACCACGGCCGAGTGCCCGGAGCGACCGTTGATGATGCTCGTGGCGAGCGGGGTCCATTGGTTCTTGACCGGATCGTAGGCGGCGCCGTCGCCCAGATAGCCATTCGGCCCTTCGCCGCCCCACACGATCATCTGCGTTCCGGTCCACACCGCGGTCGCAAACCGCCTTGGAGACGGCGCATCCACGGTGTTGGTGGGTGACCACTTGGCCGTGGCCGGATCGTACACGCCACCGTCGTTCCGATACCCGCCGCCGAACCCGCCCCAGACGATCATCCGCGTTCCGGTGGAGACCGCGACATGGCCCCAGCGCGCCGCGGGCCTACCCTGGTTCGAGACAGGCTCCCATTTGTCGGCGCACTTGCCCGCCGTGCAGCCGCCATAACAGGGCTTGCCGCACGCGCCGCAGTCTTTGGCCGTGCTCTGCGTATCCACACATCGGCCGGGTTGCACGTTGTCGGCCGCGCAATACGTGAGCGCCGCGTCTTTGCAGCCGCAGGCCCCGAACGAGCACACCGAGCCGGGCTTGCGCACGGCGCAGTCCTCGTCGACGAGGCAGCCCACGCACTTCTGTTGTGTGGTGTCACAAATCGGCGTGTCTCCGCCGCACGCGACGTTGGACGCGCACTCGCCCATGCCGCCGCCGGCCGTCCCGCTCGACGAGGTTGAGCTCGACGAGCTGCCGCCGGCGCCGCCGGAGCCGGTGACCTCGATGCGCGTCGTGTCGACGCATCCCGTCGGCGCCGCCGACACCGCGGCGATGGCCGCGAGCGCGGCGAGACCTGCCGTCGTTCCAAGCGTAGTGGTCGTTCGCATAGAAGAAGCCTCGAGTGATTGCCTTCAGCAATATCAGAGACGGGCGCTCGCGGACAACGTCCGTGCGATCGCGCTCACCACGCGGGGGATATCGGCCTCGGCGACCGAGCAGAGCGCCACGCGCAGCGCGCCCGCTTGAGGCACGACGAAGATCCCCTCGGCCTTCAAGCGCTCCGCCGCTTCGGCCGCGCCTTCGCAGAGCACCGTGGTGAAGAACCCGCCGCTGTAGCGCGGATAGCGGAGGCCCGCGGGGATCGCGAGCTCGTTCCAGCGCGCGACGCGGCGATCGAGGATGGCCTTGAGCGCCGTGCGCTCGCTGAGGATGCGCGCGCTGAGCTCGGGATCGACGAGCGCGCGCGTGACCGCGGCCATGCCCGCCGCGTTGCAGTTCGACCACGTCCCCCTGCAAAACGAGGAGAAAGCAGCTTTGATTTGGCGTCGCTCGACCTCGTCCGGGACCACGCCGAGGAGCGCGCCGACGCGCAGGCCGTATTCGGTGAACGACTTGGACGCGGACCACGCGAAGAGGAGCAGCGCGCGATCGGTGATGCCCATCAAGCGATCGACCGTCGCCCCGAGCGCGGCCGCGCCGTAGTGCGCGTAGGCGATGTCGAGCACCACGGAGATCGGCCCTTTGCTCGCGGCGCGGCGCACGGCCTCGACGATCCCGGTCACCTCGGCGTCGTCGAGCGAATAGCCGGTGGGGTTGTGGCAAGGCGTGTTGAGCAGCACGAGCGCGCGCCCCTGCGCGTCGAGGATCGCGTGGAGGCCGCGATCGAAGCTCGGGACGTCGAAGCCCCCGCGCTCGTCGAACATGCGAAACGTGACGAGGTCGCGCCCGCTCTCCGTTGCGAGGGTTTTGTATGGGCCCCAATAAAAAGAGCTCGTGAGGAGCTTTTGCCCCGGCTCCAAGAAGCTCTCGATGGCCATGCGCAGCGCGCCCGTCCCGCCGGGCGTCGCGGCCGCGGCGACGAGCCCGAGCTCGGGCCTCTCGCCGAGCACGTCGCGCGCCGCGGCGCGGAGCAGCTCTTCGGGGCCCGCGATGGGCGCGTACGCGGCCGCGACCTCGGCCGGGACCTCGCGGAGGGCCTGCGCCATGCTCGGCAGCACCGCGAGCTTGCCCTCGTCGTCGAGGAGCGCGCCGACCGTCGCGTTGATCACGCGCTCGCCCGCGCGCTGCCTCGCCCTCGCCTCGGTGTTCAGCGCGAAGATCGGATCGTCGCTCGGACGCGAGGTGTGAGAGGGGATGAGGAAAGGCATGATTGAGCCGCTATCACGTCCATGCGCCGGTAGCCATTGACAGATCTTGCGCTAGGATCGGTGCGCTTTACGCGGTCGCGACCCCGCGTTCGAGGGCCGGTCCACGTAGGTCGCGACCCTCGCGTTCGCGGGTCGCTGGGATCACGAAGGGGATGCCATGACAAAGAGCTCCACCGGTTTACGTCTCCTCGGTCTGTTCACGTTGGCCACGTTCGCCGCCACGCTCCACGGGGGGATCGCCGCCGCGGACGACGCGCTGCCCGAGCCCGTCGCCGAGGCGGACGCGAACAGCCTCTTCCGCACGGGCGAGCTCAGCGAGGACGCGTACGACATCCCCGGTCAGATCGTGATCGACGCGCGCGACGATCTCGACACGAGCGGCGTCGCGAAGCTCGCGGCCGAGCTCGGCCTCGCGTTCAAGCCGACCGCGCTCGAAGCGTCGACGCGCACCGAGATCGCCGAGGTGCCCTCGGGTCGCATCGCCGAGATCATCGCGCGCTTGAAGGGCGATTCGCGCGTCGAGATCGTCGAGCCGCTCGCGCGCGTCCGCGCGCTCTACACGCCGAACGATCCCCTCTACAAAGATCAATGGCACATGGACCGCGTCCGCGCGCCGCGCGCGTGGGACTTCTCCACGGGCCGCGGCGTGACCGTCGCCGTCATCGACACGGGCATCGCGTGCGAGGACCACGGCCCCTACATGAAGGGCACCGATCTCGCCGCGACCGAGTGCGTGGGCGGGTGGAACTTCGTCAAGAACAACGAGCACGCGAACGACGATCAAGGCCACGGCACGCACGTCGCCGGCACCATCGCGCAGTCCACCAACAACAAGCACGGCGCGGCGGGGCTCGCGTTCCACGCCAAGCTCATGCCCATCAAGGTGCTCAACGAGAGCGGTTGGGGCACCACCGCCGACATCGCCGACGGCATCCGTTGGGCCGCCGATCACGGCGCGCAGGTCATCAACATGAGCCTCGGCGGGCCGCGCAACTCGGGCGTCATGCAGAAGGCCATCCGCTACGCGATCGACAAGGGCGTGACCGTGGTCGCCGCCGCGGGCAACACCGGCGGCAGCGTGCAATACCCGGGCGGCTGCGATGGCGTCATCGGCGTGAGCGCCACCGACTCCGACGACAAGATCGCCAAGTTCTCCTCGCGGGGCAAAGGCATCGACATCGCGGCGCCCGGCGTGAACGTCGTGCAGCAGACCATCTGCAAGAAGGGCCGCGACAAGTGCGAGATCTTCCCGGGCTACAACGGCACGTCGATGGCGTCTCCGCACGTCGCGGGCGCAGCGGCGATGGTGGTCGGGCTCGGCGTCACGGATCCGGTCGCGGTCGAGGCCGCGCTCCGCGCCAACGCGCGCGTGATCGACAGCTCCGACGACGGCGTCAAGAAGTTCGGCGCGGGCATCCTCGACGCGGCCAAGGCCGCTGAGCGCATCACGCTCACGCACGCGCTCCTCCGGCTCTTCGCGGTCTTCGCGCTCACGCTCCTCGTGCTGCGCGCGGCGCGCAAAGAGAACGCGGACGCGGCGAGCCCGTGGCGCATCGGCTATTGGCTGCCGGCGCTCTTCGCGGGGCCCGGCCTCTTCTTCTTCGCGCCGTGGATCTTGCCGCGCGTCGATCTGGTGGTCGACGTGCTCGCGCGGCCGCTCGGCGATCTCGACCTGTTGTGGAGCGCTGGGATCCATCGGTATTTGCCGCTCGCGAACGCGCTCATCCCGTTCGGGCTCACGGCCGTGCTCTTCGGGGTCAAGCCCCTTCGTCCGGTCACCGCGGGCCTCTCCGTGGGCATCGCGGGCTACCTCGCGTCGGCGATCGTGCTCAACGAGTCGTATGGCCCGTTCGGCAAGGTCGCGTTCATCGCGTGGTGCGCGGGCAACGCGCTCGCGTGCTTGTGGATCGCGCGCACCAACTTGGCCGAGACCAAGTAAACCTTTCTCCCGGGCGCCCGGCCCGCTATAGCGTTGGGCGCCCCATGTCCCTCCGAACGCTCCTCTTCCTCTGCGTCACCGGCGTCGCGCTCGCGGCCGTGACGTGCGGCATCGCGTGCGGCGGCTCGTCGAGCGAGACGCCTTGGCCCGCCGAGCCCCGTAATCTGTTCACGGCGCCGCCGGGCGAGAACCTCTCCGACGACGACGCCGACAAAGACAAGAAGGACGCGGGCGCCCAGCAGACTCCCAGCTTTTAAGCCTGGATGGAGGTTTGCGTATGTCGCTCCGAAAGGTCTACGCCAACATCGCTGGGCGCGTAAAGAAGGTTAAAACCAAAGATTTTCTCGTCGCGCTCTTCGAGGCCATCAGCAACTCGATCCACGCGATTCAGGCGATCCCTACGTTGGGCGAGCGCGGCTCCATCACCGTCGAGCTGCTCAGGCAACCTCATCAATCCAGCCTCAAGCGCGTCAAGCTGGACCCTTCGATCACCGGGTTTGTCATCACCGACAACGGCATCGGGTTCACCGACGAGAACATGAGCTCGTTTTGCGAAGCCGACTCGCTCCTGAAGGAGCACCTCGGTGGCAAAGGCGTCGGCAGGTTCTCTTGGCTCAAATTCTTCGAGAGAGCAACGATCGAGAGCGATTTCACCAAAGAAGAGAAGCAATTTCGACGCACCTTTACGTTCACGACCAAGGGTGTTGACGCGGTTCAGCCCGTGCAGGTGAAGGCAGCGCGAACGACGACGGTGACGCTCTCTCCATTGCTCGTCGATTACGAGTCAAAGACGCGCAAGTCGCTGGACGAGGTCGCGATCGCGATCATCGAGCATTTTGTCGCCTATTTGGTCGGTGGCTGGATGCCGTCGGTCAAGATCATCGATGGGGCGGCGTCCATCGACGTCAGCGAGCTGTACGCGAGGAGCATCGGGAAGAGCTCCTCGACCACGCGCATCACCATCAACGACCAACCCTTCAACGTGACGGGGATCCGGTCTTTCTTGGGCGATCAGGGCCACACCGTGTTCCTCTGCGGGGACGAGAGGGTGGCCGAGAAGGTAGCGCTCGGGAAGCGTGACGCGTTCTTCTCCCATCGGTTCGTCGACGAGGATCTCCGGCGATACGCCTTTCAAGTGTTCGTGCAATCTCCTTATCTCGACGGGATCGTCAACGACGATCGCGACGGGTTCAGGTTCCCGGAGGCGGGCTCTTTGGAGGCACACGCCAACGAGGGGGTGACCAAAGACGAGCTGATCCACCGCGTTATCGAGTGGGCGCGCGGGCAAGTCGCCGCCGAGATCGAGGGGCTCAAGGCGAGGAACATCGAGACCGTCATGGCCTTTATCTCTGCCGACGCCCCGCAGTATCGGCACCTCGTGAAGCGGCACAAAGAGGCTATCGCCGCCATTCACGAGACAGACAAGGGGAAGCTCGATCAAGCCCTCCGAAGGCTTCAATTCGAGGACGAGCTTCGGACCAAAGGTGAGGTGGCCGCCCTGCTCCGCATGGCTGATGAGTCGGGAGAGTCGGAGAGCGAGGGCTGGCGGAGGAGATGCGACGAGGTGCTCTCCAAGCTCAATGAAGAGGGGAAGGCGAACCTGGCGAGCTACATCGTCCAGAGGGCCTTGATCTTGGATGTCTTGAAGAAGCGCATGGAGATCGAGGACGGGAGCCACGCGCGCGAGGAGGCGATCCATCAGCTCATCTTCCCGATGAGGGCCACGTCGGACGACGTGAGCTACGAAGACCAAAACCTCTGGATCATCGATGAGCGGCTCTCGTATCATTATTATTTGGCCTCTGACAAACCTCTCCGCGAAACCCCTCCGGCGGCGTCGGACAGCAAGAAGAGGCCGGACGTGCTCGTCTTCAACCGCCCCATCGCCTTGAACGACAGGCCCGAAAACGAGCGTATGGAGGCGATCACCATCCTCGAATTCAAGCGCCCCGGGGAGTCTGCCGTCGAGGGCGAAAAGAACCCGGTCGATCAAATTTTGGAGTACATCGAGCTCATCAAGAAGGGCCGCGCCGAGACTCGTAAAGGCCGCCCGATCGTCGCCACGGATGGGATGTATTTCTTTGGTTTCGTCATCTGCGAGCTGGCTCCGTCGCTCAAGGATGCTTTGCGCAGGAAGACCATGCTGGAGACACCGGACGGCCGGGGCATGTTCGGGTTCTTCCCTCATCACAAAGCCTACATCGAGGTGCTGAGCTACGAGAAGATGCTCGACGACGCGAAGAAGCGCAATCGTATCTTGTTCGACAAGCTCCACCTCCGGGTCGGCTGACGCGACCCCGGCGCTCGGTCTACTGGGGGAGCTGCGCTCCCCCACCCCCGCTCGCCGCGCGGTACTTTTCGAGCTTTCGCGAGAGCTCTTGATCGCTCCTCGACTCAGGGAAGACCGCGAGCGCCCGCTCTTCGGCCTTCACCGCGTCGTCGAAGCGGCCTTTGCGGAAGAGGAGCGCAGCGTAGGTGTCGAGGCACTGCCAACACCGGGGAGATGTGGTGATGGCCCGCTCTGCGAACGAGAGCCCGTCCTCGGGCTTGCCGATACGGCCATAATGCCCGGCGATGTAGCTCAGCTCGAACGCGCTTTTGGCGCGCGGGATGAGCCGCGCGACGAGCGCCTCGACGGCTTGGGCGCGCGCGCCGGAGGGTGCTTTTTTGGCGAGGACCCCTTGGATCGAAGCCATCGCGAGCAGATAACGAGGCTCGTCGGCGCGCGCGTCGAGCGCCGCGCGGAGCTCGGCCTCCGCCTCCTCGGGGCGGCCCGTCTTGGCCAAGAAGAGCCCGCGCCAATACCGCACCTCAGAAGACGTGGAGTCCGCCTCGACCGCCGCGTCGAGCTCCGCCGTCGCGAGGTTGACCTTGGGGCCGCGCCACGGCACGAGGCGGGCCCGCAGCACGTGGACCTCCGCCGCCGAGAGCGGCCTCGGCTGCCCGGGCGCCTCCAGCGCGCGCGGCGTGAACGGCGTCGCGTACGGCTCGAAGCTCATCCGATGAAGGTAACGTTGAAACATGCCTTCGAGCTCGCCCGGCTTCATGTCCGCGAAGGTCGCGCGAAAGGCCTCGCGCGTCCGCGCGCCGCCCGCGACGGCGGCGAGCATCTGTAAAAAACGGGGCTTGAGCGAGGGGTCTTGTTGGAGGAGGTGAATGAGCGCAAACGCTCCTGCGTAGTTGGCCCCCTGCGCGCGCTTCATCTCGTTCGTGGGCGCCTCGCCGCGTTGGGACCATTGATAAAACGAAGGCCCGTCGAGCGACACCAGCACGTCCACCGGCGGCACCGCGGAGACCGGCACGAGCAGCCGCTTCACCCCGTTCACCTCGTCGCCCAGCCATCGTGACGAGTGCGTGAGCCCCCGATTGGGCAGCGGCGCTCCGAGGATCGCTTGGCCGCCTTCGACGCGGAGCGTGGAGTAATATTGCGCCAAGCCCTCGCCGAGCCAAGGCGGCAGCGCGCCGTAACGAAGCCTCGAAAAGTGATGGGTGAGCTCGTGTTGGACAATCACCCTCGCCTCGGCCCCGACCCCTTTGGACATCACGAGGAACGGCACGGGATCGAGGTCGTTGGGGAGAGCGTCGGTGAAGAACGCGACGCTCGGCATGGGCCCGACCTCGGCATATTTATCTTCGTGCGCAAAGAGGACGACGCCGAGCTCCTCGCGGGTGTCGTCGTTCACGGCGCGGAACGCCACGTCGTGAAGCGCGGCGTACGTCGCCTCGAGCTCCGCCGCCGCGCCCTGCGCAGCCGCAGGCGGGAGGTCCGTTCGAAGCGTGAAGTGCGCCGACCTGACCTCGACCCAACCCGAAACATCCCTGACGGACGACGCCGCGCCCATCGAGGCGCCGCAGCCCATCAACGTGAGCAGCGCCACGAGCGCCAGGACAAAGAGCGCAATCCGCCGGACGACCCCGTGAGCCTCGATCATGAGCCCCCGTATCACATCCGCGACAAGAGTCGTAGCCGCGCGGCGCGCGCTGTGGCATTGCGCCGGGGGATCCGATGCCGCCCCGTCCTCACGTCAAAGCCCTCGGCGCGGCGCTCGCCGCTGCGCTGGGCTTCGTGGCCACAACCACGCTCGTCGACAAGGCATCTCCGCCGTATTTGCCGGTGCTCTCCCCCAAACGGGCCCACTTCGAAGCTCACCGCGATGCGTACACTGTTGTCTTCGTGGGGACGAGCGTCGTTTATCGGAGCGTCGTCCCCGGCGTCTTCGACGCCGCGATGAGGGCGCTCGGGCGCGCGGAGCGGGCCTTCAACTACGGCGCTCCCCACATGACGCTCGCCGAGGCGGAGCAGATCGCGCGCCGCCTCGCGGCCGAGAGGCCGCCTCACCTCACCACGGTCGTGCTCGACTTGGAGCTCTACGCGGACGCGGGCGAGCATCATTATCTCACGGCGAGGCACGTCGCGTGGCACACGCCGGGCGCGTCGGCGCGCGCGATCGCGCTCTCGGAGGGCCGGAGCGGCGCCTCGATCCTCATGGATCTCCGCGCGCTCGGGCGGAACGTGACCGCGGTGGGCCGTCTCTCCGATCGCCTCCGCGACGCGTGGGACCCTTCGTATCGCGACGCCGAGCGCGAAGAGGACGAGGTGGCCATCACCGAGGAGGGGTATCAGCCGCTCGAAGCCCTCCGATCCAAGGCCGTGCTCGCGCGGCGGGCGGCGTTTCAAGAGGGTCGCGCAGACTATGAGTCTGCCCTGCGCGACCGGCTCGCTCACCCCAAGCGGAGCCACAAGCTCCGCGCGTATGAGCGGGTGACGTTGGAGCAGATCGTCCTCACGCTCCAGGCCGCGGGGGTGCGCGTCGTGCTCTTCGAGGGGCCTCTGCTCGCGTCGCCGCTCCGCCTCACGGGGGACGTGTTGCCCAAGCTGCCTTTGCTGAGCTTCAAGGACCCCGCGGCGCACCCCGATCTCTTCGCCTTTGAAAGCCGCTTCGATCGCGGGCATTTGACCGCTGCGATGGCGCCTGTCCTCACGCGTCGCTTGGCCGAGATGTACGCGCGGAGCGCCCGAGAGAAGGCGCGATGATCTTCACCGCGCCGAAGTTCTTCCTGTTCTTCGCGATCGTGTGGAGCGTGTATTGGATCCTCGGGAGCGACCGCCGCCGCAAGGTCTTCATCGTCCTTTCGAGCTACGTGTTTTATGCCTCGTGGGACTATCGCTTCCTCAGCTTGCTCGTGGCCTCCACCGTGGTCGATTGGGCGCTCGGGCAAAAGCTCAGCCGGCCGATGCCGGCGGGCCACAAGCGCCGTTGGGTGGCGGTGAGCGTCGCGTTGAACCTGGGGTTCTTGGGCGTCTTCAAGTATTACGACTTCTTCGCGACCTCGCTCGCCTCGGCCCTCGGCCGCGCGGGCGTCGCGTGCTCACCGCCGCTCCTCGGCGTGGTCCTGCCCGCGGGGATCAGCTTTTATACGTTCATGTCGATGAGCTACACCATCGACGTCGCGCGGGGCGAAGAGCCGGCCAAGAGCTTTTGGGACTTCGCCTTCTTCGTCTCGTTCTTCCCCCACCTCGTGGCAGGGCCCATCTTGCGCGCGAGCAAGTTCTTACCGCAGCTCGACGCGCCGAGGCAGTGGCGCGACGTGGACGCCCGCGCCGCGCTCCTCGTGTTCTTGGTAGGGTACGTCAAGAAGGCAGTCGTCGCCGACAACCTGGCGCCCGTGGTCGATCGTTACTTCGCGGCGCCGGGCGCGTTCGACGCCAAGGCCGCGTGGATCGCCGTCTTGTGTTACGCGGCGCAGATCTATTGTGACTTCTCAGGCTACTCCGACATGGCCATGGGCACGGCGCGCCTGCTCGGCTACGAGCTGTGCGACAACTTCGACGCTCCGTACCTCGCCCCGAGCTTCACCGCGTTTTGGCGGAGATGGCACATGAGCCTCTCCACGTGGCTCCGCGACTACCTCTATATCCCGCTCGGCGGCAGCCGTAAGGGCGAGGCCCGCACGTACGTGAACCTCTTTACGACGATGTTGCTCGGCGGCCTCTGGCACGGCGCCGCGTGGCACTTCGTGGCGTGGGGCGGGCTCCACGGCGCGGCGCTCGCGGCGGAGCGCGCCCTCGGCGTGGACCGCGCCGAGCCGCCCAAAGGGCTTCGCGCGGCGGCGAAGATCGCGATCACCTTCGCCTGCGTGTGCCTCGCGTGGATCTTCTTTCGCGCGACGAGCTTCGCGCACGCGCTCACCGCGCTGCGCGCGTGCGTGACGCTGCGATCGCCCGGCGCTCAAACGTTCCCCGCGCTCTTCTTGGGCGTCCTCGCGGCGCTCGCCGTCGCGCACGTGGCCGCGCGCCGCGCGGGCGTGGGACCGTGGTTGAAGGCGCTGCCGGCGCCTGTGTTTGGGCTCGTCTATGGGGTCTTGTTCGGGCTGGCGGTCGCGTGCGTACCCGCCGAGCCCAAGCCGTTCATCTACTTTCAATTCTGATGCTCCTCTCCACGCCCTCCCTTCATCTCTCCCGCGTGCGCGCGATCCTCGCGCCGGTGATGGACGTCATCGAGGGAAGGGTCGAGCGCGCGGAGCCGCCTTCGTGGTGTGTTGAGCGCGGGTGGAGCCCTTTTTTGCTGGGCCTCAGCGACGACGCGCTCATGCGTTGTGAGGCCGAGGGGCTCGCCCATGTCGCCTCCTCGCTCCCCAACGTGCCTCACGACATGGCGAAGCTCGCGGCCGAGGTGCGGAGCGCGACGGCGATTGACCCGCTCGACGCGCCCGAACGGGAGCTCCTCTCCGAGGACGTCCGCGCGGTGCGCGCGCGCAAACGAGGCCAGCTCTCCGCGCTGCTCGGCGCCCTCGAAGAGCGCGCGACGCGGTGTGACCGCATCGTGGACGTGGGCGCGGGCAGCGGGCATTTGACGCGCCTCGCGAGCGCGCTCTTCGATCGCGACGCGCTCGGCATCGACCGTGATCCCGCGCGCGTGGCCGCGGCGTCGGCGAGGGCGGGCGCGCGGGCGCGGTTCGCGGTGATCGACGCGTCCAAAGCGCCTATCGCCCTCGCCCAAAGGGACCTGGCGGTGGGCCTCCACGCGTGCGGCGCGCTCGGCGACAAGCTGGTGATCGCGGCCTCGGAGGCGCGCGCCTCGCTCGCGCTCGTCTCGTGTTGCCTTCAAAAGATCGAGGGGCCCGCCCGCGCTCCGCTTTCGCGCGCGGGAGAGGGCCTTTGGTTCGCGCGCGCGACGTTGGGTATCACCAACCTCACGTCCTCGCCCCAAGGAGTCGAGGTCTCGCTCGAACGCACGCTGGCCGCGCGCGAGGCGCGTTATGCGCTGTTCTTGCTCCTTCGCCGCCGCGGGGCGGAGGTCTCGTTGGGCGACGAGACACACGGTATCAACCGGCGCAGGGCGCGCGCCGGGCTCGCGGCGATCGCGGCGCAGGCGCTCGCGCTCCGCGGTCTCCCGCCGCCGAGCGACGATGAGATCACGTGGGCGGAGGCCAAAGCCCATGAGGATCATGCGGTGATGCGGCGCCTCTCGCTCCCGCGGAACATGCTCGCGCGCCTCGTGGAGCTCGCGATCGTCCTCGATCGCGCGGCGTACCTCGAAGAGAGGGGCTATTCGGTCACCGTCGCGTCCATCGTCTCGCGCGCCGTGACGCCGAGGAACCTCGCCTTGTTCGCGGAGCCCCGAGAGGACGTCACTTGATCGCGCGCACGTGCAGATAAGCCCACGCCGCCGTGGGCATCACGATGGCCGCGAGCTCCTCGACGGCGCGCACCGCCGCTCGGACAGCGCTGTTCGCCGCGAGCGACGGAGCGCCCATCTTGGGATGAAACGCGATCCGATGAAGGGGCAAAGGCTGGTGGTGAGAGACGCCCGTCACCGTAAAGTGGGGTTCGAGCATGCCTCTCAAGAACGACTCGGTCGATCGAAGCTCGCCGCGCTCGACGGGCAACAAGGCTCCATGCGCGAAGATGAGCGGGTTGTACCGGCACGGCTCAAGCACGTCGATGCGGCCGCCCGGCGCGAGCACGCGCGCGCACTCCGCAGCGAGCGCGGGGGCGTCGTCGATGTGATGGATGACGTCGCGCAAGATGAGCTGATCGAAGCTCCGATCTTCGAATGGCAACGCCAGCGCCGACGCGACCACGAAGCGGCATTGGGGCAGCTTCTCGCGCGCGAACGCGATCTTGGCCTCGAAGAGATCCACACCGACCACGCCCTCGCCCGCCCCGAGGTGCGCGAGCGTCGCGCCCTCGCCGCAGCCGACGTCGAGCACGCGCGCTTCGAGCGGCAAGAAGACCTCCCGGACCAGCGCGCGCTCCGCGTCGGCCACGTACGGAGAGAAGACCTGCCAGGCGTAGTGGGACGGGGACGCGGCGCCGAACGCCTCACGCAGCCGATCGCTCATAGACCCATTCGAAGCTTCTTGAACCCGAACGCCGTCATCTTGAGGAGCAAGAAGCCGTGGGAGAAGCGGCTGATCTTGGTGTCGCCGTACGTGCGCGCGCGGTAACGCACGGGCAAATCGACGATCTTCATGTTGAGCCGCGCCGCGCCGAAGAGCAGGTCGAAGTCGCCGAACGGGTCGAAGTCGCCGAAGAACGATCGCGCCGCGGCGATGCGCTCGTAGTCGCGCCGATAGAGCACCTTGGTGCCGCAGAGCGAGTCCTTGATGGGCTGCTCCAAGAGCCACGAGAGCGCGAGCGAGAAGAACTTGTTTCCGAGCAGATTCAAGAAGCGCATCGCCTCGCCCTCCATCGGGTAAACGAGGCGCACGCCGTTGATCATCTCGCCTTTGCCCGAGGCGAGCGCGCGGTAGAACTTGGGCAAATCTTCGGGCGGGACCGTGAGATCCGAGTCGAGGATCATCAAGACGTCATACCGGGCCGCGGCGAAGCCCTTGCGGACCGCGTCGCCTTTGCCCTTGCCCTCGCCTTGGTGGATGAGGCGCAGCTCGACCGGGCCTTTGTGCTCGGCCATCACCGCTTTGATCTCGTCGACGGTGCCGTCGTTCGAGTTGCCGTCCACGAAGATGAGCTCGGTCTTGGGGCCCATGAGCGGCGTGCGCGCGACCGCCTCGCGGATGTTGCCGCGCTCGTTGCGGCAAGGGCAGATGATGGACACGCTCGCGCGCTCGTCGACCGCGTGCTCGGGGTGCGCGCGCGCGACGAAGTAGCTCACGAGCGCGCCCTCGCGCACGATGGGGAGCTTCGCGCCCACGCGGTTGAGCAGCTCGGAGACGACCGGCACGGGCACCGGCAGGAGGATGTCCGTGCCGCGGCGGACGACGTCGTAGCCCGAGAGAGAAAGGAGGTTCGCGATGTCATCCATCGAGAGCCAGTTTTGATCGGGCCAAGGAGTCTTGCGCCCGACCTTCTCGGCGAGCTTGAGGAGCGGCTCCCACACGAAGTTGTAATAGGTGACGATCACGCGCCCGCCCGGCGCGAGGAGATCGCGCAGCCGTTCGAGCGCGCGTTGGATGTCGTCGAAGTGGCCGATCGCGTCCGAGAGGATGATCGCGTCGAAGGGCCCCTCCGGGAGATCGTCGCGCTCGACGTCGGCCACGCGCAGATCGAGGTCCGGGTGCCGCTCCTTGGCGATGGCGATCATGCGCGGCGAGATGTCGATGCCGACGCGCACGCGCGCGGGCAGCGACGCGAGCAGATCGCCGAGCCCGCAGCCCACCTCGAGCACGCGTGCGCCCGACGCGCTCTCGGCGAGCGCGACCAAGCTCGCGACGAGGCCGCGCACTTGATCGGCGTAGTAGCGATTTTTGTAGGCCCATTCGGCGCGGCCTTCGGCGATGGCGTCGAGCACCGCCACGTGCTCGCGGCGCCGCTCGAATTCGCGCAGCTCGAACTCGGACGCCGCGCTGCTCACGACGCCCCCTTCGCGGCGCGGCGCGCGGCCTCGCGGGCCTCGATCTCGGCGTGGTGACCGCGGTACCACGCGATCGTGCGGCGGAGGCCCTCGGCGAGCGAGACGCGCGCCTCGAAGCCGAAGCGCTCACGCGCGCGCGTGACGTCGAGCATCCTGCGCGGCTGGCCGTTGGGCCGGCCCGTGTCCCACCGGATCGAGCCGGAGAATCCAGTCTCTTTTGCGATCGTCTCGGCGAGCTCGCGCATGGTGATCTCGAAGCCCGCGCCGAGGTTCACCGGATCGGGATCGTCGTAGCGCTCGGCCGCGAGCGCGATGCCCTCGGCCGCGTCGTCGACGTAGAGGAACTCGCGCGTCGGCGAGCCGTCGCCCCAGAGCACGACCTCGCGCTCGCGCCTCGCCTCGGCGTCCACGAATTTGCGGATCATCGCGGGGATCACGTGGGAGTCCTCGAGATCGAATTCGTCGCGCGGGCCGTAGAGGTTGACGGGGAAGACCATCACGAAGTT
The DNA here is from genome assembly GCA_964437785.1 of uncultured Polyangiaceae bacterium. Classification (GTDB taxonomy): domain Bacteria; phylum Myxococcota_A; class Polyangia; order Polyangiales; family Polyangiaceae; genus CAYTJL01. The sequence continues at coordinate 513 of CAYTJL010000011.1, read as the reverse complement.
CGATCCGAACTCCTTGCGGTACGCCTGCGCCATCACGAGCAGCGCCTTCTTGGCGATGCCGTACGGGGCGTTGGTCTCTTCGGGGTAGCCGTTCCAGAGGTCGTCTTCGCGGAAGGGCACGGGCGCGAACTTGGGGTACGCGCAGATGGTGCCTGCGATGACGACCTTGGCCGTGCCTGCGCGCCGCGCCTCTTCGAGCACGTTGAGGCCCATGGCCATGTTGTCGCGGAAGAACGTGCCTGGGAGGCGCATGTTCTTGCCGATGCCGCCGACCTTGGCCGCGAGGTGCAGCACGAGGTCGGGCCGCGTCGCTTCGAAGAGCGCGCGCGTCGCCTCGGCGCTCGTGAGGTCGTGCTCGCGCGAGCGCGGCACGATGATGTCGCGCGCGCCACGTCGATGGAGCGCCTCGACGACGGCGGCGCCCAAAAATCCGGCGCCGCCCGTGACCATGATCCTCGACGCGTGAAGCGCGCGGGTTTCCATAAGCTCTCTCGGGCGGGTGGATATCACATC
>CAYTJL010000010.1:58160-74278 GCA_964437785.1 uncultured Polyangiaceae bacterium | reverse complement strand
GATCAACCCTTGATTTCCCGCGCGGGCTCCGATACGAGCCGCGCCGCTGATGCGCCACTTCTTGACCACGCAGGACTACGCCCGGAGCGAGCTCGACGCGCTCCTCGACCGCGCCGCCGCCTTTAAACGATCGCCGATCGGCCTGGATCTCCAGCACAAAACGATCGCGCTCGTGTTCATGAACCCCTCGATGCGCACGCGCACGAGCTTCGAGGTCGGCGCGACCCAGCTCGGCGGGCGGGCGGTCGTGCTCGCGCCCGGCAAAGACGCTTGGCCCATCGCCTTCGACGAAGGCGCGGTGATGGACGGCGACGAAGAGGAGCACATCGCCGAGGTCGCGCGCGTGCTCTCGCGCTTCGTCGACCTCATCGGCGTGCGCGCGTTCCCCAAGTTCCAACGCTGGGAGGTCGATCGCGAAGACCGCGTGATCCACGCCTTCGCCCGGTACGCCGAGGTCCCCGTCATCAACCTGGAGACCATCACCCATCCTTGCCAAGAGCTGGCCCACGCGCTCATGATGCGCGACAAACTCGGCGATCTGCGCGGCCGCAAATACGTGCTCACGTGGACGTACCACCCCAAACCGCTCAACACCGCGGTCGCCAACTCGGCCCTCCTCATCGCGACGCGCCTCGGGCTCGACGTTACGTTGCTCTGCCCAACACCGGAGTACCTGCTCGACCAACGTTACATGAGCTTCGCCGAGCAGAACTGCGAAGAGAGCGGCGGCTCGCTCCGGGTGAGCCACGACCCCGACGAGGCGTACAAGGGCGCTCACGTGGTGTATGCCAAGAGCTGGGGCGCGATCCCGTATTTCGGCCGCTGGCACGAGGAGAAGCCCATCCGCGACGCGCACAAACACTTCATCGTCGACGAGCGCAAGATGGCGCTCACCGATCATGGCCTCTTCAGCCATTGCCTCCCCCTCCGCCGCAACGTCAAGGCCACCGACGGCGTGATGGACTCGGCCGCGTGCGTCGCCGTCGACGAGGCCGAGAACAGGCTCCACGTTCAAAAAGCGGTGATGGCCTCGCTCATCACCCAAGGGAAACGAGCATGACCAACACCGATATCGTCGTCGCCTTCTCCGGCGGGCTCGACACGAGCTTCTGCCTCCCTTACCTCCAAGAGAAGGGGTATCGCGTCCACACGCTCTTCGCCGACACGGGCGGCGTCTCGGCCGAGGAGCGCGCGTACATCGAGGCGCGCGCCCACGAGCTCGGCGCCGCGAGCCACCGCACCGTGGACGTGGGCGAGGACCTGTTTCACGAGTTCGTCAAACCGCTCCTCATGGCGGGTGAGCTCTACCAAGGCCAATATCCGCTCCTCGTCTCGGACCGCTACCTCATCGTCAAGCACTCCCTCCTGCGCTGCGACGAGCTCGGCACCAAGCACTTCGCCCACGGCTGCACGGGCATGGGCAACGATCAAGTGCGCTTCGACCTCACGGTGCGCGCGCTCGGAGATTACGTGATCGTCGCGCCCATCCGCGAGATCCAGCGCGATCACACCGAGGTGCGCGCCTACGAGCAGCGGTATCTGGAGGAGCGCGGCTTTGGCGTGCGCGCCAAGGCCAAGAGCTACACCATCAACGAGAACCTCCTCGGCGTCACGCTCTCGGGCGGCGAGATCGATCAATGGAAGACGCCCGGCGAAGGCGCCCGCGGGTGGTGCGCCCCGCGCGAAGAGTGGCCCCAAGAGCCCTTCCGCGCGACCATCGGCTTCGAGCGCGGCGAGCCCGTGGCGCTCGACGGAGAGCGCGTGGCAGGCCACGTGATGCTCAAACGCTTGAACCAATCCCTCGCGCGGTGGGGCGTCGGGAGGGGCTATTACACGGGCGACACCACGATTGGGCTCAAGGGCCGTATCGTCTACGAAGCGCCCGGGATCATGGGCCTCGCGGCGGCGCACCGCGCGCTCGAAGAGGCCGTCTTGACCAAACACCAGAACCGCCACAAGCCCACGGTCGGCCGGATGTGGACCGAGCTCGTGTACGAGGGCTTCTTCCATGAGCCGCTCAAGGCCGATCTGGAGGCTTATCTCACGTCGAGCCAACGCACGGTGACGGGCGACGTCATCATCGAATCGCGCGGAGGCACGGTGGGCGCGGTCGAGGTGCGATCACCCCATATCCTTCGCTCCACCAAAGCCACCTACGCGCAAGCCGCGGACTGGGGCGTGGCCGAGGCCGAGGGCTTCATTCGCCTCTACGGCATGAGCTCGACGTTGTGGCACGACGTCAATCGGACCAAAGGCACATGAGCGCGCTCACCCCCGTCCTCGATCACCTCCGCGCGCTCGTGCGGTTCGACACGCGGAACCCCCCGCGCGCCATCGACAAGGGCGGTATCTTTGCCTATTTGAGCCAACATTTGCCGGGCTTCCGGCTCGATCTGCGCGATCACGGCGCGGGCTCCGTGAGCCTCTTCGCCGAGCGCGGCTCCCCTCGCCTGCTCTTCAACATCCATCTCGACACCGTGCCGAGCGCGCCGGGTTGGTCCCATGACCCGTTCGATCTCGTGGTCACGGGCGATCGCGCCTTTGGCCTCGGCGCGTGCGACATCAAGGGCGCCGCGGCGTGCCTGCTCGACGTGGTGAACCGCATGAGCGGGGACTCTGCGCTGCTCTTCACCTCCGACGAAGAGGCCAATGACGCGCGCGCCGTCGAGGCCTTCTTGGCCGAAGAGGCGCGCCTCGGGCCGCGCTTCGACGCGGTCATCGTGGCCGAGCCCACGCGGTGCCGCGCGATCACCGCGCACCGGGGCATCGGCTCGGCGCGCGTGATCTTCCGCGGCAGCGCGGGCCACGCCTCGGGCGAGCGCGCCCTCGCCGAGAGCGCGATCCACCGCGCGATCCGCTGGGGATCGCGCGCGCTCACCGAGGTCGAGCGGCGGAGCGGCGAGACGTTCGGCGAGCTCCGCGGCCTGCGCTTCAACATCGGCCGCATGGAGGGCGGCATCAAGGCCAACGTCATCGCGCCCATGGCCGAGGTGCGCTTCGGGTTCCGCCCGCTGCCCTCGACCGACGTGGACGCGCTGCTCAAAGACTTCCACGCGCTCGCGGAAGAAGGCGCGATCGAGATCTTCGAAGAGACGTTCCGCGGCCCGCCGCTCCCCGCGGGCGATCCTGCCGAGAGCCAAGCGAAGCGCGATCGCGCGGCCGCGCTCGCGACGTCGCTCGGGCTCGACCTCGGGCCCGCGGTGGACTTCTGGACCGAAGCGTCTCTCTTCTCGCGCGCCGGCTTGCCCGCGATCGTGCTCGGGCCCGGCGACATCGCGCAGGCGCACGCGGTGGACGAGCACGTGACGCTCGACGATCTGCGCGCGGCCGTCGGTCACTACGAGCGCATCGTAGGGTCATGACCACCTCGCGGCTCCCTTCGTACCCGCCGGATCCTCCTTGGATCCGCGGCGGGCAGCAGTCGCCGCGCGTGCGCGAGACCATCGTGCGGCTGCTCTCGAACATGGGATCGAGCCGCGAGGTGCGCCAATACCTCAAGCGCTTCTCGCAGCTCGACGCGACCCGCTTCGCGCTCGTGAAGGTCGGCGCGGACGTGCTCTCGGACGACCTCGACGCGCTCTCGTCGTCGCTCGCGTTCCTCCAAGAAGTCGGGCTCTCGCCCGTGGTGCTGCACGGCGCGGGCAAGCTCATCGCGCGGAGCAAGAGGCCGTCGCTCCCCATCGCGGCCGTGCTGCGATCGCTGCGCACCGAGAACATGCGCATGACCGAGGCGCTCCACGCGATCGGCGCGCGCGCGACGTCCATCTTGGGCGGCGTGATCGAGGCGCGCGGCAACGGCCGGAAGGGCCGCGTGATCAAGATCGATCGCACGCCCATCGAGGCGAGCATCAAGGCGGGATCCATCCCCATCGTCGCGTCGCTCGGCGTCACGAGCGCGGGCAAGCTGGTGGAGATCGACACCGACGCCGCCACGTACGCGCTCGCCGCCTCGCTCGAGCCCTACAAGATCATCTACTTGACCGAGGCGGGCGGCATCGTGAACGACGACGGCGGCGTCATCGAGTCGGTGAACCTCGCGACCGAATACGACGCGCTCGCCCGCGCGCTGAGCCCCGAGGCGCGGAGGGCCGTGCGCGGGATCAAGGCGCTGCTCGACGATCTGCCGCTCGCGTCGAGCGTGTCGATCACCGAGCCGCGCGAGCTCGCCGAGGAGCTCTTTACACATAAAGGATCGGGCACGTTGGTGCGGCGCGGCGAGAAGATCCGGCGCTACAGCCGCTTCTCACAGCTCGACAAACCCAGGCTCGTGACGCTCGTCGAGTCGAGCTTCAAGAAGAAGCTCGTCGCCGACTACTTCGATCGCACCAAGCTCTACCGCGCGTACGTGAGCGCCCACTACCGCGCGGGCCTGATCCTCACGCGCGAGGGCGGCGTCGCGCACCTCGACAAGTTCGCGGTCGCCGACGACGCGCAGGGCGAGGGGCTCGGCCGCGCCGCGTGGCAGGTGATGCGGGCCGAAAATCCAAGGCTCTTTTGGCGATCGCGGCCCAACAATCCCATCAACGATTTTTACCTCGCCGAGGCCGACGGCTGCGTGAAGGGCGATCGATGGAACGTGTTCTGGTACGGCCTTCGATCGTTCGACGAGATCGCCGCGTGCGTGGACCACTGCCGGGCGAGGCCCGCGACGCTGAAGGGGTGACGGGATGAGCGCAGGCCACAAAACGGTGGGGATCGTGGGCGCGCGGGGCCACGTGGGCGCCGAGCTGATGCGCATGATCGAGCGCCACCCGCGCCTCCGCGTCGCGTTCGCGGGCGCGCGCGATCTCGATCCCGAAGGCGTCGCCTCGCGCGGCGCGGACGCCGTCGTGCTCGCGCTGCCGAACGGCGCCTCCGAGCCGTGGGTGCGCGCGATCCGCGCCGCGAGCGATCGCGCCGTGATCCTCGACCTGTCCGCGGATCACCGCTTCGACGACGCGTGGGTCTACGGCATGCCCGAGCTCGACAAGCGCGAGGCGCTCCGATCGGCGACGAGCATCGCGGTGCCCGGCTGCTACGCGACCGCGATGGCGCTCGTGATCGCGCCCGTCGCGCACCTCCTCGCCGCGCCCGCGCAGTGCTTCGGCGTGTCGGGCTACAGCGGCGCGGGCACCACGCCCTCGGACAAGAACAACCCCGAGCTGCTCCGCGACAACCTCATGCCCTATTCGCTGGTGGGCCACGTGCACGAGCGCGAGGTGCGGCGGCACACGGGCGCCATGCTCAACTTCTTCCCGCACGTCGCGCCGCACTTCCGCGGCATCACCATGACGGTGAGCCTCACGCTCCAAGGGCCCGTGTCGAGCGACGATCTGCGCGCGCTCTACGAGGCTCGTTACCGCGGCGAGCCGCTCGTGCGGATCGAGCGCGAGGCGCCGTGGGTGAGCCGCGTCGCCGGCAAGGACCACATCGTGATCGGCGGGTTCTCCGCGGTGATCGAGGAGTCGCGCGCCGTCGTCGTCGCCGCGCTCGACAACCTGCGCAAGGGCGCGGCGACGCAGGCGCTCCAAGGTTTGAACCTCGCGCTCGGGCTCGATGAGCTCATGGGGATCGGCGATGCGTGAGCCCCTCTGGCAGAAGCAAGGCGTCGCGATCGACGCCAAAATCATGGCGTTTTTGGCCGCCGAGGACGTGATCCTCGATCGCGAGCTGTTCCTCTTCGACGTCGAGGCGAGCGCCGCGCACGCCGAGGGCCTCGCGCGGATCGGCGTGCTCGCGGAGGCCGATCGCGCGGCCATCGAGCGCGAGCTCGTCGCGATCGCCGAGGACTATCGCGAGGGGCGCTTCGTGCTCGACGATCGCTTCGAGGACGGGCACTCGGCCATCGAGCACGCGCTCGTCGAGCGCCTCGGCGACGCGGGCAAGCGCGTGCACCTCGGCCGGAGCCGCAACGATCAGGTGCTCGTCGCGCTCCGTTTGTGGCAGCGCGCGCGCCTCGCGGATCTCGCGTCGATCTGCGAGAAGATCGCCTCAACGTGCGTCGATCGCGCGGAGCGCGAGGCGATCCCGATGCCGGGCTACACGCACCTGCAACGCGCGGTCGTGTCGTCGACGACGATGTGGTGGGCGGGCTACGGCGAGAGCTTCCTCGACGATCGCGATCGCGCGATCGCGACGCGCGGCTGGCTCGACGCCTGCCCGCTCGGCACCGCCGCGGGCTACGGCGTGAACCTCCCGCTCGATCGCGATCACGTGGCCGCGCGGCTCGGCTTCTCGCGGCTCGTCGTCGCGCCGGTCGCGGCGCAGCTCGCGCGCGGCAAGGCCGAGATGGCGTCGCTCGAAGCGCTCGGATCCGCGCTCCTCGATCTGCGCCGTTTGGCCTGGGATTTGAGCCTCTTTACGACGAGCGAGCTCGGCTTCGTCGCGCTGCCGCCCGAGCACACGACCGGCTCGTCGATCATGCCCAACAAACGCAACCCCGACGTGGTCGAGCTGCTCCGCGCGGCCTACGCCACGGTGAGCGCGGCGCGCTCCGAGATCGAGCAGACGCTCTCGCTGCCCTCGGGCTACCAGCGCGACCTTCAGGCCACCAAAGGGCCTTTGATCCGGGGCTTTTCGCGCGGGCTCGCGGCGCTCGACGTGGCGCTCGACCTCCTCGCGCGCATGGAGTGGGCGCCCGATCGGATGCGCGCCGCGATCGATCCCGCGATGTACGCGACGGATCGCGCGGTCGAGCTCGCCGCGTCGGGCGTGCCGTTCCGCGACGCGTACAAGCAGGCAGCGGACGAGGCGGACGGGGCGGGACAAGGACGATCGCCCGAGGCGAGCCTCGCGGCGCGCGTGTCGCCCGGCGCGCACGCGGCGCCTCGCCTCTCGGATCTGCGATCGCGCTTGGGGTTGTGAGCGGGTGACGGCCGGTGATACCGTGCGACCGGGCTCCATCGAGGGCTCCGACGCCGCGCGGACGGTTGTAGGGATCGAGAGCCGCGGCGCAGGGAGGTTCGCGCGATGCGCGGAAAGATCGCTGCCGTCTTCGCTCTGGTCGTGGTCGTCGTCGGTCTGCTCGGCTACACGCTCACGCGCGCCACGCTCGGCGACGCCGCGGCGCAGCCGAGCGAAGCGCCGCGCGCGCTCGCGGCCGCGGACAGGCTCGAGCTCGAAGGGCTCCTGCTCGAACGATGGCTCACGGCGTACGCGGTGACGCCCAAGCTCCGCGAGCCGTTCATCGCGGGTGACCCGAAGGCGCGGCCGGAGAGCGCGCGCCAAGCGGCCGATCAGGTCAAGGAGATGCTCGCCGCGAACGCCGAGATCGGCGCCGCGGGCGTGACGCTGGTGGTGCTCGTCGACAAGACGGGCCTCGTCTTGAGCCGCAACGCGTCGCCCCTCATGCGCGGCGACAACCTCGCGTCGATCTACCCGCGCTTCAAAGACGGGCTCACCAAGGGCGTGACGGGCTCGGACGTGTGGGTCAACCACAAGCGCAGCGAGCAGATGCTCGTGTCGTGGGCCATCGTGCGCGACGCCGACGGATCGATCCTCGGCGCGCTCGCGGTCGGCACCGCGCTCAACGACGAGCGGCTCGCGAACGTCGGCGCGCGGACCAGCGGGCGCATGCTCGTCGCCGCGGTCGCGGCGCAGGGCGGCGTCGACGTCATCGCCAAGTCGTCCGGCACGCCCGACGAGGTCTCGACCTCGATGGCGAAATCCCCTGCAAAAGAGGCGCTCACGCAGGCCCTCGGGTCGACGCAGGTCATCGACGTGGGCGGGCTCCCGCAGGGCTACGCCGCCGCGAGCCACGTGGTCGGCACGTACGGCGACGGCCATCAGCTCGTGGTCGCGAGCGTCGCCAAGCTGCAAGCGCCCGCGATGATCGGCTCGCTGCTCTGGCCCGCGATCGGCGCGACGCTCCTCGGCCTCGTGCTCGTCGCGGTCGGCGCGTACCTGCTCGACGCGTACATCTCGCGGCCCATCTCCGAGATCGAGGACGGCCTCCTCGCGATCATCAACGGCAAGACCGATCGTCGCTTCGAGATCGAGCACGCCGAGCTCGGCGGCCTGGTGTTCCGGCTCAACTCGCTCTTGAACCAGCTCTTCGGCATTCAAGAGGACGAGACCGACGACCAAGGCAGGCCCTCGCGCGCGCCCGCCGCGGCGTCGTTCTCCGACGCGCTCGAGGTCGACGAGCGCATGGTCGGGCTCTCCGCCGACGAGCACGAGGACGCGGCCGCGCTCCGCGCCGAGGAGCCCGAGGTCTATTACGGCCGCATCTTCGACGAGTACATCCAGGCCAAGAAATCGCTCGGCGATCCGGTCGACTACATCACCAAAGAGGGCTTTATCCAGCGCATCATGGTGAGCGAGAACGAGATGGGCGAAAAGCACGGCAAGCCCGTCCGCTTCAAGGTCGAGGTGCGCGGCAAGGAGATCGTGCTCATCGCGGTGCCGTTGGCGTGACGGCTTGATACGCTGAGACGCATGGCCGACGACGACAAGAAGATCAAAATCGGGTTCGACGGCATCACCGTCGGCGATCAAAAAATCCAGCCGATTCCTGCGTTCGCGACAACGGATCGGCGCGACTACTGGCGCAACGACGAGCGCCAGCGCCAGCTCGAAGAGGACAAGCGCGCGGCGCAGGCGTCGGGGCTCGAGAGCTCGCACAGCTTCGTCAATCCGCTCGCGCCCACGTTCACGCCGCCCGATCCCGCGACCGAGCTCGACGAGGCCATCGCGCGCGCGCGCACCGACTTGCCCGCCGCGCCCGGCGGCGGCGAGGTGCCCATCTTCCTGCGCGACCCCATCACGGGCGCGGTGATCGAGCACAAAAAGTAACGCCGCCCCGACGTGACCGACCTCTCCGACAAAGCCCTCCTCGACGCCGCCCGCGCGGGCGATCGCGACGCGCTCTCCACGCTGCTCGAGCGCTACGAGCCCACGGTGCTCCGCTTCGGCCTCAAGATGTGCGGCGACGAAGAGGACGCCAAAGAGATCCTCCAAGACACCCTCTTCGCCGCGGCGCGGACCGCCCGCGATTTCCGCGGCGACGCGAGCGTGCCGAGCTGGCTCTACACCATCGCGCGGAGCTTCTGCATCAAGCGGCGCCGCCGCCCCAAGCACGCTCCCGCGCGCGTCGAGCCGCTCGACGAGGGCGCGGGCGTCGCCGACCTTGGCCGCTCCCCGGACGACGCGCTCCACGAAAAACGCGTCGAGGCCGCGCTCGCGAGCGCCATTGAAGCGTTGGATCCCGGGCAACGCGAGGTGCTCGTGCTGCGCGACGTCGAGGGCCTCACGGCGCCCGAGGTCGCCGCGATCGTCGGCATCAGCGTCGATGCGGTGAAGAGCAAGCTCCACCGCGCGCGCCTCTCGGTGCGCGACAAGCTCGCTCCGCTCGTCGCGCCCACGCCGGACAAGACACCTCCGGCGCCGTCGGGCGACACCTGCCCCGATGTGGTGGGGCTCTTCTCACGCCATCTCGAAGGCGACGTGAGCCCCGACGTATGTGCAGAGATGGAGCGCCATTTGGCGGGTTGTCCGCGGTGTCACGCGGCGTGTGATTCGCTCAAACGAGTCCTCGCCACGTGCCGCGCCACGCCCGCGCCGGAGGTGCCTTTGACGATCCGAGAGGAGCTGCGCAAGGCCGTTCGAGAGGCCTTTGCGGCCGGCGCCATGACGAAGCCGCTCAAACGCTCGCCGAGTCGCTGAGCGTGTCGAGCACGCGCGCGAGCCGCTCGCGCACCTCGGCCGCGACCGCGCGCACGTCCGCGTTCTCCAGAGCGGCCACGGTGGCCATCGGATCGATGGCCGTGACCACGGTCTTGCCGTCATTGCCCTCATAGACGATGACGTTGCACGGCAGCATCACGCCCACCTCGATCTCGGCCGAGAGCGCGCGGTGAGCGAGCTTTGGGTTGCACGCGCCCAAGATGTGATAACGCCGGAACTCGACGCCGATCTTCTTGTGGAGCGTGTCCTTGACGTCGATCTGCGTGAGCACGCCGAACCCCTCGGTCTTGAGGGCCTCGGGCACGCGCGCGAGGACGTCGTCGAACGGAGCGGAGAGGACCTTTTGCATTCCAAACGTCGTCATGATTCAGCTCCTCGCTCCAGCGTGCTCTTTTTGGGCCTCTTGCACCTTGCGGCGGACCTCGGTCATGTCGAGCGCGCGCACCTTCTGCACGAGCTCGTCGAGCGCCGCGGCGGGGAGCATGCCCGGCTGCGCAAAGACCGGGATCCCGTCGCGGAAGGCCATGAGCGTCGGGATGGCCTGGATGTCGAACGCGGACGCGAGCTCCTGCTCCTCGTCGGTGTTGATCTTGCCGAACACCACGTCGGGGTGCTTCTGCGCCGCGCGCTCGAACACGGGGGCGAAGACGCGGCAGGGCCCGCACCAAGGCGCCCAGAAGTCCAAGAGGACGATGCCCTTCTCGACGGTTTGTTCGAAGGTGGGGGTGGTGATTTGGATGGCTTTGCTCATGACAGGCTCCTCGGCGCGCCGCGACGTCGCCGCGCGATGTACGAGCGTTGAGAGCCAGCCCCGCCCCAAAGGATACGCGAGGAGCGCTTCTTTTTTTCTCCGAACCCTTCGCCGCGGCCGTGGCTCTCCTCGATCGGAGGCCCTCATGGACATCACGATCACCTTCCCCGGCGACAAGCGCGTGGACGCGCACCTGCCCGATGGGCACGTGATCCACACCGATCAATCCCCCGAGCACGGCGGGGCGGGCGCGGCGCCCGAGCCGTTTGCCACGTTCCTCGCCTCCATCGGCGCGTGCGCCGGCATCTACGTGCTCGGCTTCTGCCAAGCCCGCAACCTGCCGACCGAGGGGCTCCGCCTCGTGCAACACCACACCTTCGACGCGGAGCAAAAACGGCTCACGGGCGTGTCCCTCGACATCGTGCTTCCGCCTGGATTCCCCGAAAAATATAGGGCGAGCGTGATCCGCGCGGCCGAGCACTGCAAGGTCAAGAAGGCGATGGCCGAGCCGCCCGTCTTCGACATCCGCTGCGTGGACGCGGCCTGAGTCAATCCTCGCTCGGGAGATCGCCTGTCAGGCACCCGAGCCACGCGGCGATGAGCTTGACGTCGCGGTCGCCGAGCTCTTGTCCGATTTGATGCCTCGCCATCATGCGGATCGCCGTCTCCAAGGCGCTCACCGATCCGTCGTGGAAATAAGGCGCTGTCTTTGCCACGTTGCGCAGGCTCGGCACCCGGAACACCATCATGTCGACCTCGCGCTTCGTGATCTCGTAGCGCCCGCGGTCTCTCGTGTTGGGCGTGCTCGGCCACGCTTTGACGAGGCCGACCTTCTGGAACATCGTCGCTCCCACGTTGGGCCCGAAGTGGCATGAGATGCACCCCACCTCGACGAAGCGGTTGAACCCCGCCTTCTCCTCGTCGGTGATGGCGCCCGCGTCGCCCTCCAAGAAACGGTCCCACCGCCCGCGCGTAAAGAGCGTGCTTTCATAAGCGGCGAGCGCGCGCGCGGCGCCCTCGAACGAGATGGGCGACGCCTCCTCCGGGAACGCCTCGGCGAACGCATCTTCGTACGCGGGCACGCCCGCGAGCGCGCTCACCACCTCGACCTCGCTGCCCATGCCCATCGCGCGCGGTGAGAGCATGACCTCCTTGGCCTGGTCGATGAGGTTGTCTTTGCGCCCGTCCCAGAGCAGCGTGAAGAAGCCGGAGACGTTGTAGATCCCCAGGGTATTTCGGGGCGTCTCGCGGCCCAAGCTGCCTCGTGAGAGCCTCTCTCCGTCGGCGCCCCACGCGCCGAGCGGGTGGCACGAGGCGCACGCGACGTTGCCATTCTTGGAGAGGCGCGGATCCAAGAACAGAGCTTTGCCCAAACGGATCTTCGCGGCCTCGGCCGGATCGATCGGCTCGCTCGGGACAGGCAGCGACGAGAAGCTCGCGAGCCGCTCCGCGTCGATCGCGGACGAGGGCGCGCGCAGCCACGAGGTCACGAGATAACTCACGATCATCCCGGCGAGACAGACCACGACGGCGAGCGCGGTGAGCGCCGCGGGCCGCGGTTTTTCCTGGGCGCGCGGCGGGGGAGCAGGCTCGTCGGCCTTGTCGCGAGACACGCGCGGGGAAGGCTCGACCTCGTGTTTGGTGGGCTGAAACGGGACCGATCGGGTGGTGATGGAGGCGAGCGCGACCGTCGCGCTCCCGGGGTCGATCGTGCCCTTTCGCTCGTCGGGGCTCGGCGGCGCGAGCATGCCGGCGTGGATCGCGGCGCCGTCCGGCAAGAGCTCTCTCAACGCGTCGAGCATGGCGCGGGCGGTGGGATAACGATCGCCGGGATCGATGGAGAGGGCGCGCGCGACCAGCGCCTCGACCTCGGGCGGGACCCAAGGCGCGAGCGACCGAACGGGCTTTACGGGCGAGGTGCAGATGGCGAGGAGGAGCTTGCCAATCGACTTGACGTGGTGGTGCGGCGGCAGGCCCGTGAGCGCGCAATAGAGCGCCCCGCCGAGCGACCACACGTCGGCGCGCGCGTCCACGTCCTCGCTGCTCTGGAGCTGCTCCGGGGACATGTATTGAGGAGAGCCCAAGATACCGTCGGTCTGGATGAGGCCGCTCGTCTTGATGAGATCGTACGAGCCGGCCGAGACCTTGGCGATGCCGAAGTCGAGCAGCTTGACGACCACCTCGCCGTCGCCCCGGTGCGCGAGGAAGATGTTCGCGGGCTTGATGTCGCGATGGATGATGCCCGCGCCGTGCGCCTCGACGAGCGCCGCGAGCGTCTGCGCGACGACGCGGAGCGCGAGCTCCCACGGCAGCGCGCCTCGCCGGTCAATGACCTTTTGGAGATCATCGCCTTGAAAGAGCTCCATCACCAGATAGAGGTTGCCCGTGGCCTCGTCGGTGCCCAAATCGAACACCTTGGGGATATGGGGGCTGTCGATCGCGCCCGCCGCCCTCGCCTCGCGGCGGAAGCGGCTTGGCGCGTCGCTGCCTGGCACGAGCAGGTGATGATGAATGAGCTTGACCGCCGCGCGCCCGCCCGTCTCGACGTGCCGCCCCTCGAAGACCGCGCCCATCCCCCCTTCGCCGAGGAGCCTGACGAGGTGATAACGACCGCCGATCGTCCTACCGACCCATCGCACCGGATCGAGCGCGCGATCGCGGCGGGCGCGGACCGAGTCCGTCTCGGGCCTCGTGGAGAGCGCTCCGCGGTCGTTGGCCCTTCCGCTCGGCGGCTGCCGTTCGGCGGGGGTCATGCTCTTACCTCCCTTGGTCCACACCATAGTGCCAGTCGGCCTTGTGTGGCACCATAACCTCGGCGCCATCACGCGAAGGTGCGCCGGGGGCGATTAAGGAGAAATTAAGGCGCCTTCGGCGAGCGCAAACGCGCCTGCGATCCCGGCCTCGTCGCCGAGCCGCGGGGGCACGAGATACGCATCGAGCCGATCGAGCGCGGGGTGCGCGGGATAACCGTTCAACACCTGCGCGAGATCTCGCCGAACGAGGGCAAAAAAGCCTCGCTCCCCGAGCTTACCCGCGTTGCGCACGCTCCCGCCCACGATGACGCGCTGAGGCGAGAGGACCAAGGTGAGGGTGCCGATCGCAAGAGCGGTGTAATGGGCTGTAATAGCCCACGCCGGGTGCTCGTGAGAGAGCTCCTCGGCGGGGGCGCCGGTCCGCGCCGCGATCGCGGGGCCGGAGCAGAGGCCCTCCCAACAGGCACCGTGAAAGGGGCACGCGCCCGCAAACGTATCTTCCCCGCGAGGGAGCATGATGTGGCCCATCTCGGGGTGGGAGAGGCCGTGAAGCAGCTTGCCGCCGCTCATGCCCCCTGCGCCGATGCCCGTGCCCATGGTGACGTAGACAAAGTCGGTGAGCCCGATCGCGGCGCCCCAACGGTGCTCGCCGAGCGCGGCGCCGTTCACGTCGGTGTCGAAGCCTATGGGGACGTCGCCGAGCGCGCCGCGGAGCGGCCCTACGAGGTCCGTGTCACGGAAGCCCGGTTTGGGGGTCGTCGTGATGAAACCGTAGGTGGGTGAGCCCGGGCGCAGGTCGATGGGGCCAAACGAGGCCACGCCGAGCGCGCGGATCGGGCCGTGATCGCGGCGCTGCGCGCCGAGCCACGCCGTGACGCGGCCGAGGAGCGCGCGCGGATCATCGCCGGTCGCAAACGACGCTCGGGCGATCGTGCCTTGTCCCGGTCCGGTCCCGACCGCGCAGTTGAGCTTGGTGCCGCCGGCCTCGATCGCGGCCAGGATCATCGGATGAGCTTCATGGCGCAGGCGAACAGCTCATCCCCTTTGGCCTTGGCCGCGCTCATGCGATTTGCCCGCTCGGCCTCGGGGATGCCGCCGCCGAGGATGACCACCATGTTGTAGTCCGCGTTTTGAATCATGTATTGGACCCACGTGCCGCCCTCGATCTTCACGTTCACCGAGGAGCCTTGATGGACCACCGCTTCGAGCCCTTGTTGGCTCGCGCACACGCGGAGAGGGGCGAACGATCGCGGCGCATCGACGGCCGAGAAGGGCAGCGGGTACGACGCCATCCCGCTGCAACCGGCGAGGAGGCCGCATCCGACGAGGAGCGCAGCGAGCGCCGACGCGAGCCTTGCAAGCGAGCTTGAGCGATGATTCATTCGGGGGACCTCCGAGGGGGCCCGCATGCTCACACGTCGATCGCCCTCTTGCCAAGGGCGAGATCGGCCTCGGAGGCGCAAAAGAGGACAGCGATGGGACGGTGGATTGACGTGACGGTGGACGAAGGGAGCATGCGGGCTTATCTGGCGGAGCCAAAGGCCCCGAGCGGCGCTGGTGTGCTCGCCTGCATGCACGGACCCGGGATCGACGCGTTCCTCCAAGACATCTGCGAGCGTCTCGCCGCGCGGGGATATACGGTGATCGCGCCGGAGGTGTATCACCGGCAGCCCCCTCCGCTCGACGAGCCTTGGACCAAGGTGCGCGACGCCGAGGCCCTCCGCGACATGGCCGCCGCGATCGGCGCGCTCGTCACCTCATATGGAGTCGATCCCGAGCGCACGGGCGCGGTGGGGTTTTGCATGGGCGGGCGGCTCGCCTTCTTGCACGCGGCGAACGCCCCGAAGCTCCGCGCCGCGGTGATCTTTCACGGGGGCAACATCATGGTCGCGCGCGACATGGCCTCTCCGCTCGCGCAGGCCAAAGGCATCTGCGCGCCCCTCCTCGGGCTGTTCGGCGCCGACGACAAGAACCCTGCTCCAGCGGACGTGGCGGCGATCGGCCACGAGCTCGACCGTTTGGGCAAGGCCCATGACTTTGTCGTTTATGAGGGCGCGGGCCACGCGTTCTTGAACTTCACGAGGCCCGAGGTGTACCGCGAGCAGCAAGCGAAGGATGCGTGGGCGAGGGCTGTCGCCTTCTTGGCCCGATGGCTGCCCGCCGCGAAGGATGGTTAGCAGCTCGCCGGATGGAGCGAGCTCACCACCCCTTCGACCGCGAAGAGCCCGAGCGAGGCGCCCGTGGGATCTGCAAACACCTTTGCGGAGGCGCACCGCGCGCCGAGCGCGAACGTGGCGCCCCCATCCATGGACACATAAACCCCGCTCCCGGTCGCCGCGAGCACGCTCCCGCGAGCGCTGGAGATCGCCACGTCGTGCGGAGATCCGCCGTCGATCGCGGAGAGCGCCCACGTCTCGCCCCCATCGACCGAGCGCGCGATCCCGCCCGCGCCCGCGCAGATCAAGAGGGGTTTGTTCTCCCATGATCCGCTCACCACGACGCTGGGCTCGCCGAGCCCGGGCACCTCGACGTCGCGGAACGTGGCGCCTCGATCCACGTTGGTCGCGACTCCGCCTTCGCGGGTCGCTCGATCGTCGCTCGCGCCGAGCCGAATCCCATTCTTCTTATTCTTGGTCTCGACGATGGCGAAGAGCCTGCCTGATACGGCTGCGAGGCTGCGAATGAAGCGAATGGGGTCCCCCGCGAGCGAAGGAGCTTTGGCCATGACCTCGAACGACGCGCCGCCGTCGCTCGACACATACATCTCGTTGGAGGGATATCCCGCGCCGATCACCGATCCCGGCGCGCCGCCGTCGAAGAACCGAGCGCGCTTGAGCGACGGAAGCCCCGGTGCGGCGACGGGCTTCTCCCACGTGGCGCCGCCGTCGCGGGACAAAGCGATGAGCCGATCTCCCTTGGACGCCGTCCCCATTTGAGCGACCACGACATCC
>CAYTJL010000010.1:0-58060 GCA_964437785.1 uncultured Polyangiaceae bacterium | reverse complement strand
AGCGATGAGCCGATCTCCCTTGGACGCCGTCCCCATTTGAGCGACCACGACATCCTCCATCGAAGCTACATAATCGACGCCGCGCCTCGGATCCGAGGCTTCGGCGACGGTCGACCAAGGCCCGTTGAAGGACGGCGCCGAGAGCGTCCACGCCGCGTGCGCGCGCGAGCTCGCGGCGACGAGCCAACGCCCTCCATGGGGGAGCTTCGTGAGCGCCGTGATCTCTTTGGCCGAGAAGAGGGCCTCTCGCCGCGCCTCGAAGCCGGGCCCGGCCTCGAACGGACCTGCCTTGGCTCGGCCAAACCTGGCTTCGCACACCGGACATGCGCAGCGGCCGCTCGCGAGCGCCGCCTCGACCCGCTCGCGCGCATTGGGCTCGAGATCGTCAAACGACGTGCTCGGCACCTCGTAGTCGCCCCCGCGCCACTGCCAGCTCACCTCTCGCCGGTCCGCGTAGGCCACGCACACGTCGGTGCCAATCGACACAAAACCCCTCGTCGATCCCTCGACGACCTTCGTGAGATCGGGCCAATCCGAGGGGCTCACGCCGTAGCCGACGCGCGCGAGCGCGATCTCGAAGTCCCTGCGGCGCGCGGCCAAGGCGAGGTTGAGCCAATGATTCGCGATCCCCTCGGGCCACGCGACGGACTCATAAAACCAAAAGATGACCTGCCCGGGCCCCACCTCGATGGTGAGGAGAGAGTCGAGGCCGAGGAGGATCCATTGAGAGGCCATCTCGCGGTGCGCGTACGGCAAAAAGTCGTTCCAGACCTCGGCGAGCGTGTCGAGGATGACCTCCTTGACGCGCGCCTCCGCCGCCTGCTCACAACCCGGGAGAGGGATGAGATCGTACGCGTCGCCTGCGCTGCCCATGCCCCCTCCTACACCAACGCGGCTCCTCCGGCGAGCGCTTCTTCGCGGCGCGTGTAGCGCCCCGCGACCTCCAGGATGGCGTCGTACCACGCGATGATGTTGTTCGGCTTCGTGATCCAATGGCCCTCGTCCGGGAACACCAAGAGCTCGCTCGGGACGCCGAGGTGCTGGAGCGCTTCGAACAACATAATCCCCTCACCGACCGGGCAGCGATAGTCGATCTCCCCGTGGATCACGAGCGTTGGAGTCTTCCAGCCGGCGACGCCGCGCATCGGCGAGAACCGATCGAAGCGATCGAGATGGTGATACGGGCTCTCGCCCCCCGCCTCCAAATAACCCCAACCCGACATATCCATGGTCGCCGTGCACGTAGACAAGCTCGCGACGCAGGCGTGGGTGACGAGGCACTGGAAGCGGCTCGTCTGTGTCCCGATCCAATTGACCATGTACCCGCCGAAGCTCCCGCCCATCGCGGCGGTGCGGCGAGGGTCGATGTCGGGGCGAGCTACCATCGCGTCCGTGACCGCGATGAGATCACGATAGCACTGCCCGCCCCATTGATTGCCCCAAATCCCGTCGATGAAGGCCTGTCCGAACCCGGTTGAGCCGCGCGGGTTGGGCAGGGCCACCGCGTAGCCCGCGGCCACGAGGAGGAGCGGATTCCAGCGCCAATGCCACCCGTCCGCAAAAGCGCCGATGGGCCCGCCGTGGATCCAGAGCACGAACGGGAGCGGCTCGCTCGCCCCTTTGGGCTTCACCAAGAAGCTCTGCAGGGGGGCGCCGTCGCTCGAGGGCACGGTGACGCGCTCGACCTCGGCCCACGCCTCCGCCCCTGCAAAACCCGAGAGCCGCGCGAGAGGGGTGATGTCGCCGCCGCGCACCGTCACGCACTCCGGCGCGTCGAGGAACGTGGAGCGGACACACGCGATCGATCCCTCTCCTTCGATGACGGCGACCTCCCCAAAGCTCCCTTGTCCTGTCACGCGCCGGACCTCGCCCGAGCGCACGTCGACCTCGAAGACAGGCACGTCCCCGCCGTCGTCGGCGGTGACCAACAGCGCATCTCCGCTCTCGTTATAACCCCCGATCTTGGGCCAGCGATCCCAGCCCGGCGCGAGATCGCGCACCGCGCCCGTCGCCACGTCGACGGAGACGAGCCGCACCGAGACCTGCTCCACGGAGCGGGTCTCGAGCGCCGCCGCGATCGAGGCGCCGTCGGGGGAGAACCTGATCCCGCTCATCCCCGACGAAGGAGCGTTGAAGAGCGCGCGCCGCTCGCGGCGCTCGCAGTCGTAGAGCCAAATCCCTACGTCGTGGATGCGGTCGCCGCCGAGCGTCCTTTGCGTAAAGGCGAGGAGGCGCCCATCGTCGCTCAGCGCGATCTCGGGCTCGATCGCGAGCTCATCGAGGATCGCCGGGGTCACATCGATGCTCCCGCGGCCCTCCTCGTCGCAGACGAGCACATGGGTAGAGGGGCGATCCGGGCTTTGATCCAGCCAATGATCCCAATGGCGGATCATCTGTCGTTTGTAGCGGCGCGCGCTCGGACCCTTCTTTGCGCGCGACCGCTCCGCCTCGCGCTGTTTGTCGCGTGGCACGTTGGGGATGGTCTTGGCGAGGAGCGCCAAACGATCGGCGCGCGCCGCGAAGTCATAAGCCTCGACGCCGAGCGGCTCCTTCGTGAGCTGTCGCGGCTCACCACCCTCTTTGGGCAAGAGCCAAACCTGCGTCACGCCCTCGGCGTCCTCATCGCTGCTCGCCTCCTCGGCGCGACGATTCGAGAGGAACGCGAGCGCGCCGTCGCGCCGGAAGCGAGGGGCCGTGTCGCGCGAGGCGCCGCGGGTGAGCTGCGTCGCTTCGCCGCCGTCGAGCGGCACGCGCCACAAATCCGAGC
Source organism: uncultured Polyangiaceae bacterium (assembly GCA_964437785.1). Classification (GTDB taxonomy): domain Bacteria; phylum Myxococcota_A; class Polyangia; order Polyangiales; family Polyangiaceae; genus CAYTJL01. The sequence goes on along the minus strand of CAYTJL010000010.1, from coordinate 55,293 downwards.
AGTACCGCGCGCCGTCGGCGCCGAGCCGCTGCACCGCCACGGCGAGCCATGGATGATGGGGTGAGGCGGCGATCGAGGTCACGCGCCGGAGCGCTACATGGTCGTTCACGGTAAAGCGATCTCGTGTGCTCATATCGGGGTCTCTGCGACTCCTTTCCACGCGGCGGCGCCGGGCGTCAACCGTCGTCGCTTTTGGAGCGGTCCATCGCTTTTCTCGTTGACAGAAATCGCGGAGTGTGGTTGTTTGCCCCACTTATCATGTCGGCACTCTCTCGATGGCTCATATCTGCGGCGCTAGGCCTCGCCGCGTTCACCACGGCGGCGGCGGGCAACGCGGGCGACGTTTATGGTCTCTGCCCTAAGGAGCAGCCCATCCTCGATTTGGGCCCGATCGTCGCGCTCACGCGCGTCGAGCTCGGCCCCCTCGTGCCCGGCCCCGGCGGCAACGGCGTCGTCCAAGTGGCGTATCACTACCACCGAACCGACGACAATCAATCGCTCGACGAGCCCTTTGATCTCGTCCTCACGGAGCTCGGCGCCGGGATCGCGCACGTGCTGCCGGCCGCGCCGGGCGCGACAGGCAGCCTGGGGTTCAAGGTGCGATCGTTCACGTGGGACGACAATGACGTGCTCTACCTCGGCACCGTGGGCGGACAGGTCCCGTACGGCGACGAGCGCGCGCACCTGCTCTCGTTCGATTACCGCGATTGGACGAGGCGCGACATCGCCGCGCTCTTCCCCGATGGAGTCGATCTCCAACTCCAAGGGGTGAGCCGCGGCTCTTCGTACTCCGTGCAATCCATGTGGCGCGGGCACGACGGCGCGGTCTATGGCGGGATGAGCGGCAAGGGGTCTGGGCTCTTCCGCTATCACCCGCCGACAGACAGCCTCTCGACGTACGGTGACACCGAGGTTGGGATGCCTCACAACTACCCGCTCGCTTACAACTACTTCGGCTGCACGGACGATCAATACGTCTACCTCGCGCACGGCAAACAGCCTTGGGTGGTGCTCGCGCTCCACGAGGCCTCGCTCCGCGCGGCCACGGCCGGCGGCGTGCCCTACTCCGTTCAACCGAGCGAGATCCTCTTCACCTTCCCCGAGAACAAGGTCCCTGTCATCACCCAGCGCTCGCCGAGCTGCGTGATGCGCGTCACGCAGGGGCAGACCACGCGTTATTACACCCTCCACGATGGCCACGCGACCGAGGTGAGCGAGGCTCAATTCAACCTCAACAAGCTCGACGGCCCCTCGTTCACGCTCCCCGATCACGACGTCCTGCTCGACACCGAGGACACGTCGTTTCAAAACCCCTACGCGCGGATCTGGTCCAAGCCGGCGGCGAGCGGCGCGTGGTCCTCGGCCGAATTCCCTGTGCTGCTCAACAGGTCTCCGATCCAACAGCTCATGACCACCGACGATGGCCGGGTGCTCGGCGTCTCGGGGCCTTACGGACAAGCCTTCATCCACGACCCACTCTCCTGTACCACGACGGTGCTCGGCCCGACCTATGGCAACGTCTATTCGCTCTTCCCCTTCGACGAAGGGGGCGCGCTCCTCGGCGGATATCCCGATTCGCCGCTCGCGGTCTACAACGCTCACGAGCCCTGGAGCTACCAGCGCGGCGCGCCGGATCACCTCGTCACCAACGCTCGCTCGCTCGGCGCCAACGCCCGCGTGGTGAGGCTCGTGGGCGACGACCTCGACACGACCCATCTCCGAGCGCTCACGCGCGACCACCGAGGTTACGTCTATGCGGGCGCCCACGCCGAGCGATCGCGGGTGGGCGGCGGGCTCGCCGTGCTCGAGGTGCTCAAGCAGGAGGAGGAGGTGGCCTATCGAGCCATCCTGGTGAATGCCATCGGCGCTCCCACGTTCGCGGAGCACGACGTCGCCGGGCTCTCCACCACGGGCGACGGCGATCTCGTGGTGTACGCTTCGCGGTCGGTGAGCCGCACGCCCTCGAGCGCGCTCCCGGACGCGAGGCTCTTCATCTATGATGCGACAACGGACCAAATCCGCGCGACCGCCGTCCCGTTCCCCGGCCTCAAGACGCTCGGGGCGCTCGCGCCGGGTCCCAAAGACTGGGTGATCGGGATCGTGCCGGGCGACCCAACCCTCGTTTATGCGTTCGACGCGATGTCGCTCACCATCCCGTGGCAGATTGCGATCCAAGGGCAGCTTCGGCCCAAGCTCCAACAGCACTGGGATGGCTCGTTGATCGGCGTCGTGGGCGCGACGGGTGAGGTGATCCGCATCGATCCGTTCACGGGGAGCGCCGAGAGGATCATGGTGTTGAATCACCAGGTGGATGAGCTCACCCTGACCCATTCGCTGATTTACTTCAGCGACGGCGGCCCGAACCTCTTCCGCGCTTCGCTCCCTGCCCCCTATTAGGGTTTCACACGAGGCCGGCGAAGCCCCCGCGCGAGCGCCACGCCTCGCGGACGGCCCGCAGGACCTCGTCGGGGAGCGGGCCGTCGGCCACATACCGCACGAGCGCTTCGAGGTGGGTTGGGCTCGTGGTGCCGGCGACGGCGCCGTCGATCCCCCATGTGAACGCGGCGAAGCGCAGCGCAAAGGCCTCTTGGGGGAGGCCAAAATCGGGGAGCGCGAGCGCGTGACCGCGGTCCCAATAATCAGCGAGGTCAGGCCGCGAAGGGCGGACCGCGTAGGACCACCATGCGTTGCCCAAAGGCCGCTTGGCGATCGCGCCGAGCCCGCGCTCCTTCGCCCTCCACAACACCCGATCGATCGCGCCTTGATCCCAAGGATTCATCGAGAGCTCGACGGATCCGAACGCGCCCGACGCGACGGCCATATCGAGCGCTTCGTTCTCCCCGGAGTACGCCGCGACACGGACCTTTCCGGCGCTCACCGCGGCGGTCAAGGCATCTCCAACGGCCCCCGCGCTGAGGGTCTCGACAGGGCACGAGTGGAGATGGACGATGTCGATGACGTCGGTCCCGAGCTTCACGAGCGCCTCGTCGATGCCCCGCCGCACGGCCTCCGCGGTCCAATCGGCGACGCCGTCGATGCCATACCCCACCTTGGTCGCGATCACGGCGCGCGCGCGCCGGCCGCGGAGGGCGCGCCCAATCCGCTCCTCCGACGCGCCGTAGCTGCGCGCCGTGTCAAAGAGGGTCACGCCGAGATCCAACGCCGCGTGGATCAGGCGCTCGGCGTCCGCGTCCGAGATGCGGTGATCGCCGAGCGGGCCCGCGCCGAGGCCGAGTGCGGGGACGGTGAGGCCGGTGAGGCCGAAGGGGCGCATGTCCATGGGCGAAGAAGATTATCACACGGAGCGGCCGCCTCAGGATCGTGGTAATGGGCCGACCCATGACCGCGAGCCTGAATATCCTGTGCATGGGCGGCTACAACCGCGGCGGCAGCTTCTTCGAGCGGGCGCGCGAGCGCGGCTGCCGCGTCTTCGGGCTGACGAAAGAGAAGCACCTCCATAAGCCATGGCGCCGCGATTTGCTCGAAGACCTCGTCGCCATGCCGGACGACGCGACCATGCAACAGACCATCCACGCGGTCTCGTACCTCAATCGCACGACGCGCTTCGATCGGATCGTCGCCTTCGACGATCTGGAGGTGGACGCGGCCTCTGCGCTGCGCGAGCACCTGCGCGTGCCGGGCATGGGCGACACGAGCGCGCGCGGGTTCCGCGACAAGCTCGCGATGCGCGTCCTCGCGCGCGAAGCGGGCATCCCCGTGCCGGACTTCTGCGGCGTCCTTCATTACCCGGACATCGAGGCGTTCACCGCGCGCGTCCCGCCGCCTTACATGCTGAAGCCCCGCCACGAGGCCGCGTCGGCGGGCATCAAGAAGATCGCGAGCGTCGATGAGCTCTGGCACGAGATCCACGCGCTCGGCGATTTGCAAAGCTACTTCCTCATCGAGGCGTACATCGCGGGGGACGTCTACCACGTCGACGCGATCGTCTCCGAGGGTGAGCCTGTCTTCCTCGAGTGCCACAAGACAGGGATCCCGCCGTGGGACGTGTCGCACGGCGGCGGCGTGTTCTCGACGTCGACGGTGGAGCGCGGAACGGACGACGAGCGCGCGCTCCGCGACACGGCCTCTCTCGTGCTCAAGCGGCTGCGTATGCTCCGCGGCACGGCGCACGTCGAGATCATCCGCGGGCGCGATGGTGTCTATTACTTCTTGGAGGTCGGCGCGCGCATTGGCGGCGGCCACGTGGTCGAGCTCGTGGAGGCCTCGACGGGGATCAACCTCTTTCGCGAGTGGGCCGACATCGAGATCGACAAAGGAGAGGTGCCTTATGTGCTGCCGCCGAGGCGCGCGGACCACGCGGGCTTGATTCAATGTCTCGCGCGGGACGAGCGCCCCGATCTCTCGGCGTACACCGATCCTGAGATCGTCTATCACACCGATGATCCCTTTCACGCGGGGCTCATCGTGCGCGCCGAGCGCCACGCCCGCGTCGAGGAGCTGCTCGCGGGCTACCGCCGCCGCTTCGCCCAAGACTTCGTCGCCGTCGTGCCGCTCTTCGAGCTGCCGGCCCACCGGGCTTGATAGACATCGAGAGCGTCAGTCCGTCAACGTGCACTCCACGTCGGCGAGCGCGGCGGGCGTGCCTGCCCTCACCCTCATCGTGGCTTGTTTCGTGCCCTTGTTCCAGGTGAAGTCGAGCTGTCGCACGCTGAGCGGAGCGCCTATGTTGCCATTGACCGCGAGCGCGGTGGGCATGGTGATCTCGGGGGGCACACCCTCGGTGCCGACGGCGAACGATCCCTTGATGTCGTCGTAATGAGCATGGCTCTTCGGGACGAAGTACAGAGCCCCCGTGAAGGTGCACGAGCCGGTGGACGGCAGCTCCGTCGCGAACATGTCCATCGGTGTCTTGCGGGTGAAGAGATCGGCCCCCGTCGCGACGTCGCCGCCGTCGAAGTCAGTCTCCCAGTACTCGTAAAACTCCTGCACGATGGGGGCGCCGCCGAGCGAGAACTCGCGGCGAACGAGCTGGATGATGAGCCCGCTTTGATCACCGTGCCTGCCGAGCACGAGCTGACAAAGCCACGAGAAGCCGCCCTCGCGGCTGTACCGGCAAAAGACGGTCTTTTGCGTGAGCGTGACCGGATCAGGCGCCGCGGCCCGTTGAATCGCCCGCGCGCGCGGCGACGCCGGATGAGGCCTCAATACGGGCACGCCGGCCATGGCGCGCTTGGGTTGGACGAAGGTCGCCGCGTGCCGCGCGCGCTCGGCGCCCGCGATCGAGGGCTCGACGGGGTTACTCCGTGGCAACGTCGCCGGATGAGGAGGGCGGCGGGCGGGCGTGGTCATCGGTGACGGCGAGCTTATCCCGGCCCGGGCGGACAGGCCCAGATTCCAACGCTCGTGCAGGAGCCTCATGATAGGATGTGCCCCACCGGAAGCCTCCGGGCCCGCCGCGCGTAGGTCGCGATCAGAGACATGCCGCCCAAACGCCCCTTGCCGATCAAGCACCTCGCCGCAGCCGCCGCGGTCGGCCTGATCGCGTGCGCGGCGGCGCTGCCGCTCCGCGATCCGTCGCCCAAGCTCCCTCCGTCCGCTCCCGTGAGCGCCGCTCCTCCCCACGAAGACGGCCCGCCGCCCATCCCCAAGCCGTGCAGCCTTCATTTCACCGACGGAGAGGGCGTGAACGCGCTCGAGCGCGTGGTCCGCGACGCGGTCCTGCGCGCGCGCTTCGAAGATGCTTTGGACATCGGCCCCATCGAAGGTGGTTGTGGCCAAACGGACGATCCCGACGCGGGCGCGTGCAGCGCCTCTCCCCTCCCCCATCGGCCCAGCGTCGACGTCGCCGTCATCGCGTTTCACCCCGGTTGTCCGACGACGTACGCCAACGTGATGATGGGCCGTCATTTCGAGGGCGTCCGCGTGATTCGCCGCGACCCGTCGACGCTCGCCGCGCGCGGCGTCCGTCACCGCGCGTGGGACCAAAAGCGTTGGGACAAGAAGGGTGGCGCCGAGCCCCCGAGCGCCGCGCGCGAGGATCCTATCCTCCGTACGCCCAAAGACCCCACCGCCGTCGATTTCGTGGTGCCTTATCCCGCGTCGAGCTTCAAGGTCATGGTCGCGGTCAAGGCGCTCCAGCTCGTCGATCGGAGCGCGCTCGAGCTCGACGACCCGATCGGGATCGGCGAGCAGACGAGGCCTCTGCGAGCGTGGATGGAGGACATGATCACGTGGAGCGACGACACGAGCACGCAAGCCATCGTCAAGAAGCTCCACGACCTCGGAGCGATGGATACGTTCAACGAGACCTTCGAAGATCTCGGCCTCTCGACGCTTCAAATCAACGGGACCGACAAGAAGACGGGGCGGGGCTGGCACCCCGGCAAGATCCACATGACCGCGTGGGACACCGCGCGTCTCTTGTGGCTCCTCGAAGAGAGGCCGCCGAGCGGCGCCATGGTGCGCGAGACCCCGTTGTGGAACGCGCCCTCGGGCAAGCGGGTGAACGTGGGGTTCTTGAGCCAAGAGTCCAAAACAATGCTCCTCGACTGGCTCGCCGCGCAGGCGTATCACGACGTGCTGAGCGCGACCTCGCTCTGCGGCGTGCCGGCCGCGCCGCGGGGGATCCCGGCGCTCCTGCCCTCACGATGGCTCGGGCCGAGCGGCGGTATGCGCATCGATCCGGCCCGAATCCCGGCGATCACGACGTGCAATGAGCAGGCGCGCGTCACCTTCGCGCACAAGACGGGGCTCACGCTCAACTTCGGGAGCGACGTTGGCATCGTGCGCGGCATCCCCGGTCGCGCCGAGCGCCATTACATCATCACGTTCTTCTCCAACCTGGGATACCGCGCCGTCGACGAGCCGAGCGTGCCGCGACCGAGCCCGTGCCAAGCCCAAGGCATCTGTTACACGAGGCGCATCGCCGCGATGGCCGCGCAAATCGACGGCGCGATCGCCGAGGCGGTCGAGCCGACGCGGGCGCGCTGATCGCGGGCGCCGCGAAAAAAAGCCGAAAATGTGCTCACGCGGAAACGACGGAGCGCGGTAAGCATTCTCTCCGCCCTATGCACGCTCGACCCCTCGTTGCGCTCGCGACAACGCTCCTCCTCTCGTGCACCCCCACCCCTCCTGCGCAGGACGCGGAGCCTCCCGCGCCGAGCGCCGAGGGCATCCCTCCTTCGGCGTCCTCTCCGAGCGCGCCGGAGCCCGCGGCGTCGGCGCCGCCCGCAGAGCCTTTGCCCATGCCTCACGGCGAGACCAAGTGTTCTCCCGTAGCCAAGCTCGCGCGGTGGCGCAGGCGCCCGAGCGTCACCCTCTTGAACGACGGCACGGTGCTCATCGCGGGCGGCAAACAACATGACGACGCAGGCTTTTTAGCCGACGTCGATCGCTTCGACCCGAAGACCAAGACCGTTAAGCCCGCGGCCAAGCTCCACGCCGCGCGCGCCGGGCACCGCGCCGCGGTCGCGGGCGACGGGCGCGTGATTGTCGCCGGCGGCCGCGTCACCAAAGACATCGAGGTCTATGATCCCAAGGCCGATCGGTGGACCAAGGTGGGAAAGACGGAGTCCGAGGTCGTCGATCCGGTGGTGATCACGCTCGCGAGCGGGGACGTGCTCATCGCAGGAGGAGACCTCATGTGGAAAGGGGCCATGTCCGACGAGGCGCTCGTGTGGGAGACGGCGACGGGCAAGCTCCGCAAGGTCCACAAGCTCGCCGACGGCTTGATGGGGTATTTCGCGCTCCGCCTCGCGGGCGGGGTCGCGCTCGTCGGCCAGCGGCCCACGTATTCGAGCGACGTGCCCGAGGTTCGAGACGCCATGTTCGACGAGGCCAAAGGCACGTGGAAGCTCGGCCCCATCGACGATCCCGCGGCCCGCACGCTCAAAGCGCTCCTCGAAAAGAAGAAGGACGGGACCGCGGGGCAGCTGCTCCGATCGAGCGGCGGCGGGCCGCTCGTCTTGTGGACCGATCTCGGGATGGCCCGCGAGCTCTACGCCTTTGACGGCGAGCACGCCTCTCACTCGATGGATATCGTCCGCCAGCTCGAAGCGGGCGCGGCGCTGATCGACGATCACACCGTGGTCGCGGCGGGCGGCGACGCGGGGCAGACCAACGTGGTTCTTTGCACGTTGGGTGTTTGAACCCGTCACCGCGAGAGGCCGGGGGTGATCCGAGCTACGATATCTACGCCGATACGGCATCTCCGAAGAGCCTCCTTGACGGTGCGCACGCTGCTCAAGGCGGACAGGTCACCTCCCAGCCGCACGAGCGTCGCGGCCACCGCGCCGCGCATCCCGCTGATCATCACCTCGACGCCGAGGAGCTTTACGGCGGACAGCATCCTGAGGAGGCGGCTCCCGGTGTCCTCGTCCACGAGCTCGAGCCCGGTCAAATCGAGCACGATGAAGCGCGGCGAGACGCGCGTCACCTCGCTCAGCAGGATCTCGGTCATCGCCCGCGCGCGCTCGTCGTCGAGCACGCCGATGATGGGCAGCGCGAGCACGCCCTCCTCGATTTCGAGCGTCGGCGCGGAGAGGGCGCGGATCTCCTCCGCCTGTTTGTTGGCGATGGCGATCTGCGCCTCGAGCTCCATGGTGCTCTTGCGGTGGAGCCGCTCCAGATCGGCGACCTTCGTCTCGTATTTGATCATCTCGGCCTTGAGCAGCTTGAGGTCCTCCTCACGTTGCTTGTTGGCGCTGCGGAGCTTTCGGACCACCGAGCCCGCTTCGCGCAGGCGGAGGAGGGCGTTTTGAAAGGTGGGAGGAGCGTTGCCTGGGTCGAGCAGCTCGCACGACTCGCACGAGGCCAAACCATCGAGGACCTCCACGATCGGGAGCCGCTTCTTGTCGTCGTCGAAGAGGCAGTGCTCACAGCGCATGAGGGGGTGATCCGATGAGGGCGATGGTGAAGGTCTGCGCGTGATACGCGGGCTCCCCCTCCACGGGGGACAGCTCGCCGAACGTATAAAACCCCATCATGGGCACGCTCTCCCCGAGCTTGTCGCGCACGGCCTTGATCTCCTCGTCGAGGCGCGCGCCGAGCACGAGCCGCCTCCCCACGCAGTCGAACACGAGCGCGAGCGCGGGGCTCGGCATGTCGCGCCGGGCCTCTTCGACCGAGAGCGCCGCGGCGTCGATGAGATCGTCTTTGGTCGCGCGGGTGAGGCGCACCTTGGCGCCCTCTTGGATATCCGCGCACAAGAACCCCTTTCGCTCGTAGTCCAGACTTCGAACCACGCGGATCATCTGCGAGCGCTCATCGGAATTCATGTAGTCCGCGCCCGCGCCCGCGACGACGGCCAACGGATATTCGAGCCCGATACGCGGCCTCGACATCACCTCTTCGCCCAAGAACTCTCGATAGAGATCCAGCGCGGGGACGCCGTCGAGCTCGAGCACCAGCCCATCCCCCTCGACACGGGTGCAGGTCCGCGGCGCCCCGAGCGGTTGAAACCCGGCCTTGGCCGCGGTGGTGACGGCGATGGGGCCTTTGAGCGCCACGGCCACGATCCCCTTCACGACCTTCGTCCCCGAGAGCTGAAAGGTGCGCTCGAATTCGAATTGATCGGAGGCGACGCCGCCGATCACGGCGCACGAGCGGCCGAGCCGCTCCCTCATCCCGCGCATGAGCTTGGGGCAATTGACCGATGGGATGTCGGCAAACACGATGATGAGGCTCGCGCCGAACGCGAGCGCGCGATCCGCGAGCTCGCGGCCGGCGTCGGTGCTCTCGGCGATCGACTCCAGCGTGATCACCTCGAAGCTCACCTCGCCGAGCGCGAGGCCCATCGCCGTCACCGACCCGGAGAGCGCCTCGTCCGCGTTGATCTCGGCCGCGCTGGAGCAGCCCGCGAGCGCGACGTGCGGAGGCAGCCGGCTAAAGAGCCCCTCCACCACCTTCTCCGGCGGATGGCGGCTCGTCACGAACACGAGCACGAGATCCATCGCCTTGCCCATTTGGGCGAGGAGCTCAGTGGCGGCCTCCCTCCCCGCAAGGAACGGATCCTCGTGAACGATCGAGGTCGTGACGGCCCTCATCCTGCCTCCTCGGGTGAGCGCGAACCACCGGACAGGGTAGCCTTTTCTTCAAGGCCTCGTCAATCAGAGATTTCCTTCTTGCGCGGGGCTCCCCTGAGCCCTTATGGCACCTCTCGCTACGGCGCTTTGCGCCGCTATACGATCACCTCAATCAGCATCTTGATCATCCGGTAGGTCAGCCCCCAAACCACCTTGCCGTCCACGCGGAAACAAGGGAGCGTGAGCTCGCTGCCCTCGTGCTGATACCGCATGGTCCCCTCCTCCTTGCCCTCGATAATGGGCATGAGCGGGGCCCAAACCACCTCGGCCACCTCGGTCGCGTCGACGCGCAGCTCGGCGCCCAAAGCACCTTCGCGGAGCGCGAAGACAAAGGGCGAGATGGTGAGCCCCGTGCGCTTGCCGCGCGCGATGGCGGGGACGTCATCGAGCCTCGCGAGGAGCGCGCCGTGCGCCGACAAATCGATGCCCACCTCCTCGCGCGCCTCGCGGACGGCCGTCGCCACGAGATCGGGGTCCGCGTCGTCGCGGCGCCCGCCCGGAAAGGCCATGTGGCCCGACCACGGATCACTCGGGTGCTCGGCCCGCCGGATGAGGAGGATCTCGACCCCTCCGCGCGACGAGCCGCGCAGCACCGCGGCGACCGCGGCGCGCGGGCCTGTATCGAGCGCGAGTTGGGGTGAAGGGAGGCGCGCGAGGCGCTCCGTGATGATGGTCAGATCCAAAGGAGATGGCACGGTGGCTCTCTCTTTAGAGCACCCTACCGCCCTTTGCCAGCGCCGCCCTCACGGCCCGTCGATTTACGTCGCTTTGGATCGAAGCGTGAGCACCGGGCACGACGCGTGGCGCACCACCTTCTCGGCCACGCTGCCGATGAGCATGTGCGCGAGCCCGGTGCGCCCGTGGGTCGCGATCACGATGAGATCACCCTCGGACGCGCGCGCATAATCGCAGATGCCCTCGGCCGCGCTCGGGCTCTTGGCGATGGCGAACGTGACCTTGCGCAGGCCGCCGAGCCGCTCATCGCGGATACGCTCGAGCTCGACCTTCGCCGTCCCCTCGAACTCTTCGAGCTTGGGCGTCGTCACCAGCGCTCCGCCGCCCGGCACCACGAAGAGCGGAGAGAGGAGCGACGGATCATAAACGAAGAGCAACGTGATCTCGGCGTCGAAGCTCTTCGCGAGCTTGGCCGCCGCGTCCACCGCGAGCATCGAAGCAGGCGAGAAGTCAGTGGGGACAATGATCTTTTGCGTGAACATAGCTCCTCCGCTTACCCCCCTGGCAGACATCGGGCCAAAACGAGCGCGCCCTATGCGTAGCAAAGAACGCGGTTTATCCGAGCGCGAACAGAGCTTCGCACGCCGCGCTTGCGTTGTCACCGCAGGGCTTGCGTTTTTTTCGGTTTTGCGAGAGAGAGCGCATGTCGAAGGGTCGCACCGGAGGCGGCCCGAAATCTGCTAAGGAGCCGCGCCGCTCGCTGGACACGCGGGAGCGGCGCCCATAAAAGAACGCCACTTACCATGGATGGAAACGAGCTCGTCGCAAAGACAAGGCCCTTCGCTTCGGAGGATCCGAAGCGGAGCTGGCTTCACGTGCTCTCCACGTTCGCGCTGCTCGCCGCCGCCATCGCCGTCGCCGCCGCGGCGAAGCCCTGGCCCGTCCGGCTCGCCGCGAGCGTCGTCGAGGGGCTCCTCATCGTGCGGGCCTTCATCTTGGCCCACGATTTCCAGCACGGCGCGCTCCTCCGCAAATCCCCGCTCGGCAAGGTCATCTTCTCGATCTATGGCGTGCTCGTCCTCACGCCCCCTCGGGTCTGGCGCCAAACGCACAACTATCATCACGCGCACACGGCCAAAATCGTGGGCGCGCAGATCGGCTCGTACCCGGTGATGACGGTCGAGATGTGGCGCCGCGCCGACAAGAAGAAGCGCCTCGCGTACGCGATCGCCCGCCACCCGCTCACGATCGTGTTTGGCTATTTCACCATCTTCCTCGGGGGGATGTGCGTCTCTTCGTTCCTGCGCGATCCCAAGGAGAACTGGGACTCGGCCGTCGCCGTGGTCGTCCACGCCGCGCTCGTCGCGGGGCTCTGCATCGTGTTCGGGCCGGCCATGGCCGCGCTCGTGCTCGTGCTGCCGCTGATGATCGCGTGCGCGGTCGGCTCCTACCTCTTTTATGCGCAGCACAACTACCCCGCTGCCTTCATGCAGCCTCGCCAGACATGGAGCTTCGCGCGCGCCGCGATGGAGTCGTCGAGCTACATGAAGATGGGCCCGATCATGAGCTTCTTCACCGGCGAGATCGCGCTCCATCACGTCCACCACCTCAACGCGGTCATCCCGTTCTACCGCCTGCGCGAGGCCATGGCGGCCATCCCCGAGCTTCAAATCGAGCCCGGGACGAGCCTCTCACCGAGCGACATCGCCGCTTGCCTCCGGCTCAAGCTGTGGGATCCCGCGGCGGGCAAGATGGTGGGTTATCCCGCCGAGGCGCCCTCCGAGGCGCCCTCCACGAGAGCCAGCGCCTGATCCCTTATCCGGCGATGGGCAGCGCGCGCTTGCCGCCCCTGCGGATGAGCTCGGGCGGCGCCTCACCCATGAGCGAAGCGAGCGTGACGGCCTCGTCGATGGTGGGCCTGTCCGCGTCCTCGCGCGTGCTCATCTCGGCTTGATCGCTCCGCCACCGCTGCATCCCGCCCGCGATCTTGTTGTGCGCGAGCCGGTTTTGAAACACGTTGAGCGGCACGTAGCCGAGCGCCTGGATCCAGCTCGATTTGGGGCGGATCGTGAAGCGCCTCCAAATGGCGCTCGCCGAATAAAACTCCTTCCACGCCCGCACCCAGCCCTCGCGCAGCTCCTCGCGCGTCATCTTGGTGGGCTTGTAATACGGCGACCCCGCGTCGTGATCGCGGCGGAGCCACCAGCGATCGTCGGTGAGGCGCCCCTCGGCCCGGAGGCGCTTGTAGAGCGACGTGCCCGGATACGGCGTGAGGATGGCGAAGAGCGCCATCGTGAGCTTGACGTCGATGCCGAATTGAACGGTCCTGTCGAAGCAGCCCTTGTCGTCGGTGTCGAAGCCGAAGACGAAGCTCCCCCAGGTGGAGATGCCATGATCGTGCAGCATCTCCATCACCTCGGCGTATTGCGAGGGCTTGTTCTGGCGCTTGCCGGTGAACTTCACCGTCTCTTCGTCGACGCTCTCGAAGCCGATGAAGAGGGCCTTGCAGCCGCTCTCGGCCATCAATTTGACGTTCTCGAGGCGCTTGACCGCCGCGAGCGAGCACTGGCCGATCCAGTGCTTTTGGAGCGGGATCATCTTGGTGAAGAGCTCTTTTGAATAAGCCCTGTGGATCATCACGTTGTCGTCGGCGAACATGATGAGCTTGCCGAGCGACCGCAGCTCGGTGATGACCTCATCGGCGGGCCGAAAGCGCATGGTGAGGCCGTTGGCCGTGGAGACCGAGCAGAACTCGCACGGATACGGGCAGCCGCGCATGGTCTGCACGACCTTAAACGGGATGTACTTTTTGGACGTGAAGATGTCGCGCCGCGGCGCCGGATAGCCGCCGAGATCCGGCAGCTCGGGCCGATACACCCGCTTGAGCGTGCCTTGTTTGAAGTCGCGGAGCAGCGCGGGCCAAGCCTCCTCCGCCTCGCGCATCACGACCGCGTCGGCGAACTGCGCGCTCTCCTCGGGGACGGCCGTCGGGTGGATGCCGCCGAGCACCACCTTGACGCCGCGCCGCCGGTACGCCGCCGCGATCTCGTAGCTCCTGCGCGCGGTCTTGCTGTCGACGCTGATGCCGACCAAATCGACGTCTTTGACGTCCTTCGCGAGGTCGAAGGGCCGGACCAGATCATCGGTGTAGATGACCTCGTCCTCCGGCGGCGTGAGGGCCGCCAAGATGCCGAGACCGAGCCTCGGGAGAACCGCGGAGTCCTCGCTGGCTGGGGCGATCAGCTCGATTTGCATCGTCTCTCCCTCGCGGAGCGCTCCTCCGCGCAACGCTCGTTATCAGCGCGCGACACGCACGCGCGCGCGACGGCTCACGAAGAGGCCCACGAGGACCAACGAGAGGATCGCGCCCGCGAAGCCCTCAAAAGACGCTTCGCCTTCGAGGCGGCACCCGCAACCACCTTGCTTGGGCGGCACGGGCGGAGGAGCGTTGTCGCCCGACGGAGGAGCGTCGTCCTTCTTCTCGTCGGCGGGCTTGTCGTCCTTCTTCTCGTCGGCCTTCTCGTCCTTCTTCTCGTCTTTCTTTTCGTCCTTCTTGGCCTTCTTGTCTTTGTCGCCGGCGAACACGATGGCGCGGCGATCGACGACGGGGTTGTCGCCCTTCAGCACGAGGCGGATGGGCTGGCCCATCTGCGCGCCGTCGTCTTGGCGCGTGATCTTGAGCTCGTATTCGCCTGCTTCGAAGCCGTGATCGCGGCGAATGACGAAGTCGAACTTGGTCACCTTGAAGACCTTGCCCTGCGCGTTCGAGAAGCCCACGTCCAGGCTCTCGTTGATGTTGGGCTGGTTCTGCAGCGGCATCTTGATGATGACCGGCGTGGTCGGCGACTTGTCCGTCAGCGAGCGCTCATAGAGCACGAGCGGCTTGAAGGTGAACACCATCGGGATGTGCGGCAGCGCGGGGATGGAGCCGTAGTCGATGGTGAAGTTGAGCTTCCACTTGCCGTCGGCCTCGGTGGGCTCGCGGTTGTCGACCTGCACGGATCCAGCGGCGCGCGCGTGGGTCGACGAGAACAGCCCGAGCGCGAGGAGCAGAGCGAAGAGGAGATGAACGAAAGCGTTGCGACGCGGCATGGCGCGCAACGTTACCACCCTCGGCGCCGCGCGCGGAAGGCTCAAAAAGAGTCAACGAGGGAGCAGATCGGACTGGAACGCGAACGCGAGCACGAAGTACGGCACGGCCGCGCTCACGTCCCGGCCGGTGCGAAAGCGGTGGTCCACGTACCAGTTGACGATGGCGATCAACGTGGGCCTCGTAAAGCTCGAGTACCCGTTGTCGAAGAAGCTCCACCCGAGCAGCGGACCCAGGCGATGGTGGTCGTTGTCCTCTCTCCGCCTGTCCTCACCGGGCTTGAAATCGCTGTTTTTGTAGAGCGGTTTGACCGCCGAGTAGCGGACGCCCGCGATGAGCCGCGCGCCCTGGAAGCGCCCCTTCCACGAAGAGAGCTCGTGGAGGAAGAGCACGTCGAGATCGCTCGTGATGATCCAACCGTCGCGCGGCACCGCGGTGTCGAGCGTAGGCTCGTAGAAGACCGTGTCGCCGTCGCGGACCTTCATGCGCCAATATTCGATGGCGACTTTGTCGCGCACGACGATGGGGCCGAGCTTGAATTGGATCGTCGGCTCGATCATGAAATGTGCGCCGTACGAAGCGTAATTTTGCTTCGCGTCGCGGTTCGCCTTGATCTGCGTGTCCGAGAAATCGGCGAGCGGCGACGGGAACGACTGCAAGAAGCCGAACGACGAGAAGAAGCCCACGACCTCGGCCGCGACGCGCAGGTTGAAGATGCTCACCGGCTGGATCTCGATCGACGGGCCGATCTTCCCGAACGCGGGGTTGATCTTCGGGTAGATGCCGCCGAAGAAGAAGTTGTCGCGCAGGATCGCGTTCGCGCTCGGATAGAGCGTCTGCTGCACGCCGATGCGGAGCTGATCTTCGAGGCCGAGCGGGTTCACGCGCGCGGCGAGGAGGTTGTTCGCGACGAGCCGCGTCGCGGGCGGCGGAGGCGGATCATCGGCCCGCGCGACGTGCGGTGCGAGGAGCATCGCGGTGATCGCGACGAGGCGGAGGCGCATGGGGGCGATGGTAACGGGCTCTCGCCGATCAGGGGAACCAAACGAGCCGGCCTTGCACCTTCTTGTAACAAGCCTCGCGGCCCGCGTCCTCGTCGGCCGCGCAGCTCGACGAGATCAAGCAGTCCGAGATCTCGTGCAGGGCGGAGCGGTTGTACGACGCGATGAGCACCGCGCGGAGCGCGGACTCGAGCTTCGCGAACGCCGCCTTGCACTCGTTGATGGCGACCTTCTCGCAGCGGTGCATGCGATCGCAGCGCGCCTCGATCGCCTCGGCGCCGGCGCTGTCGTCGACCTTCATGTTGATGGTGATTTGATCGTTGCACTCGGCCACGACTTGGCCCTTGTCGGGCGCCTTGTCGCCGGCCGACGTCATGCGATCGACGAAGCACTTGGTCATCGCGCGGAGGTACGGCGCGCTCGACGCGGGGTACGCGCCTTTGCACGCGGCGAGGTGCTCCCACTTGCCGCCGTTGAGCTTGGCGAGCGCGTCGCACCACGCGCCCTGCGCCGCGGTGACGTCGCCCGCGTCGGGGTAGCTCGCGCCGCCGCCCGAGCACGAGGCGACGAGCGGCGCGACGGAGAGACAAAGAGCGAGCGCGAGGATCGATCGAAGGCCGAGGGTCATGACCCCACGACGGTACACGAGCGGCTCTCGCCGATGGAAGATCGCTCGCGCATCCACGGGTCGAGATCGGCGAGCGCGCGGCGCGCCATGGCCTCGTAGCGATCGTGCTTCTTGAGCTTGCGCCCCCCGCCTTCGAGCGGCGGGATGTGCGCCCACGTGATGTTCGAGGGCTGGTAGCGGTCTTGTTTGCGCGCGAGGTGCGTGAGGATGCCGCCGAGCGCGGTCGACGGAGGCGGGCGGCGGATGGGCTCGCCCGCGATTTTATCCGCGAGCATCACCGCGCAGAGGAAGCCCGCCGCCGCGCTCTCGACGTAGCCCTCGACGCCCGCGACCTGCCCCGCGAGGTAGACGCCCGGCGTCGCGCGGAGCTGCATCGTCTCGTCGAGCAGCTCGGGCGCGTTGACGAACGTGTTGCGATGGACCGACCCGAAGCGCAAAAATTCGGCCTCTTCGAGCCCCGGGATCATGCGCAGCACGCGGAGCTGATCGGCGTATTTCATCCGCGTCTGAAAGCCCACGATGTTGTAGGCCGTCATCGCGCCGTCCTCGGGCCGGAGCTGCACCACCGCAAAAGGCCGCTTGCCCGTGCGCGGATCGGTGAGGCCCACGGGCTTCATGGGGCCGAACGCGAGCGTCAGCGGGCCGCGCTCGGCCATCACCTCGCACGGCAGGCAACCCTCGAAATAACGCACCTCTTCGAACGCGCGCGGCGCGACCTTCTCGCTCTCGACGAGCGCGCGCACGAACGCGTTGTAGTGCGCCTCGTCGAAGGGGCAGTTGACGTACGCGTCGCCGTCGCCTTTGTCGTAGCGCGACTGCTTCCAGACCTTGTCCCAGAGGATCGAGTCCGCGCTCACGATGGGCGCGATCGCGTCGTAATACGCGAGCTGCTCCTCGCCCACGACGCGCGCGAGATCGGCCGCGAGCGCGTCCGCGGTGAGCGGCCCGGTCGCGAGGATCACCGGACGATCGTCGGGGATCTGCGTCACCTCGCGGTGCTCGACGGTGATGCGCGGGTGGCCCTCGATCACCTCGGTGACCGCAGCGGCGAAGCGCTCGCGATCGACCGCGAGCGCGCCGCCCGCGGGCACCGCGCACTGATCCGCGGTGCGGAGCATGAGCGAGCCCGCGCGGCGGAGCTCCTCCTTGAGGAGCCCCACCGCGTTGGCGAGCGCCGCGCCGCGCATCGAGTTCGAGCACACGAGCTCGGCGAGCAGGTCGCTCGTCTGCGCGGGCGTGCGCCGGTGGGGCTTCATCTCGATCAGGCGGACCGAGACCCCACGCTCGGCGAGCTGGAACGCCGCTTCACACCCGGCGAGGCCGCCGCCCACGACGGTGACGATAGGAGACATAGGCAGCAGGGGGTATGCGATCACCAGGGAAAGTCAAGGCTCGTGCGCAGGTCCTTTCAAATACGAACGATGAGCGTTGCTGTTCCGACACGTACGCTCCTCCGAAACTTCCACCCTCGAAAGAATGAGTTTGCCTCTCCCCCTCTCCCCCCGGACCGGCCTTATTTCAAGGTCGAAAGACGCAGATTGCTAGGTTGGATGAAGTGTATTTTTGCCTGCATACGTGCCTCATCAAAATTCGATTGGCTATCATTTGTTGTGTTGACAATCGTAGGGGAGATACGTAAAAGTCCCGTTGCTGACGAGGCAACGGCCTCTCGGGGGAGGGGGACCAACATACAATCATCCTCGGCCAGTTGTAATTCAGCGGCCGGGCCAACAGCCTGTTGGGCTATCGAGCAGAGAGGCCAATGGGCTGGATGGTTGTGGTCATGATCGACGGGAGCTCAATGCCTTTCAATCGCGGCTAGAGAGCCCGGCGGGCCGCGATGATACGAGCGGTGGTAAAGCGGATCAGGAGGGCGCGCACGCTGGCCAGGGCGCGTCCCCGGAGCCGCCCAATCGTCCGTGTCGGTACGCCAGGGCAACCTTTTTTATTCGTCTTACGCCGTCTCGGAGGCAGGATCCTCCTCCGGGACAGGCATGGGTCTGTCGATAGGATATCGCCGGAGGTCCAGCGTATAAGGCGCGTCGGGGTGCGCGCGCACCTCGACGGGCACCGCCGGATGGGGCAAAGGCCCTTCGATGGTGAAGCGCTGGGCGCGCCTCGCCGCCGCCTCGAAGCGGGTGAGCGGGGGCGCGAGGAACGCTCGGCCCTCGGGGTGCCACACGTGGTAAGCGGCCCTGCCGAGCGAGCGTTTGGCCCATCGATCCACGATGTCGAAATGAATCGGGTGGTGAATCCCGAGGTGCGGGTGCAGGCTGTGCGGCGGCGCCCAGGCCCGGAACCGCACGCCGCCCACGTATTCGGTGGCTTCGCCGGTGGGCCGGAGCGGCAGCGTGAGGCCGTTGACCAACACCGCATGGCGCTCGGGCAAGAGCCCTGTCACGCGCACCTCGACACGCTCCATCGACGAGTCGACGAAGCGCGAGGTGCCCGTCGTGGTCAGCTCCTCGCCGAGCACGTGCCAAGGCTCGAGCGCGTTGCGCGCTTCGAGCGTGATCGTGCCCGTGTCGAGCCGGCCTACGACCGGACACCGCAGCTCCAAGAAGGGCCGGTACGCCTCGTGCGGGAGCGCCAAATCGCGGGAGGCCAAATACGCGAGCACCTCCTCGAAGTCCTTCCACATCCAATACGGCAGCAAATACCTGTCGTGGAGCGTCTGCCCGAAGCGCACGAGCGGCGCGCGATAAGGCTCCTCGGCGAAGGCCGTGACGAGCGCGCGGAGGAGCAACATCTGCGCGACTGCCATCCTCGGGTGGGGCGGCATCTCGAAGGCGCGCAGCTCGATGAGCCCTTGACGACCGTGCGCGCCCGCGGGCGAAAACAGCTTGTCGAGGCAGATCTCGGCGCGGTGCGTGTTGCCCGAGAGATCGGTGAGGAGATGCCGAAAGAGCATGTCCCCGAGCCACGGGGGCTCGCCGTCGCGGCGGTCGAAGGCGCGCTGGAGCGCGATCTCGAGCTCGTAGAGCGCGTCGTGCCGCGCCTCGTCGACCCTCGGCGCCTGCGACGTGGGCCCGACGAAGAGGCCGGTGAAGAGGTACGAGAGCGAGGGGTGGTGCTGGATGAACGTGATGAGGCTCGCGAGGAGATCGGGCCGCTTCACGAAGGGGCTTTGCTGCGGCGTGAGCCCGCCGAGCGTGAGGTGGTTGCCCCCGCCCGAGCCCTGCTGCCGGCCGTCGATCAGATAGCGCTCGGCGTGCAGCCCCGCGTGGAGCGCGGCGTCGAACACGTGCTGGACCATCGCGACGTACTCGCGCGACGTCGCCGTCACAGGCACGTTGACCTCCAGCACGCCGGGATCGGGCGTGACCGAGAAGCGCCGGACCTCGGGCGACGAGGGCGGACCGTACCCTTCGAGCAAGGCGTCGATGCCCGTCTCGACGCGCGTCGCGTCGACGGCGCGCACCAGATCGAAGAAGTCGCCGGCGCTCGCGAGCGGGGGCAAAAACACGAAGATTTGGCCGTCACGCGGCTCCACCGCCAGCGCGGTGCGGACATGGCCTTTGGCGACGGGGTGGCGCTTGTCCTCGCGCGCTTTGGCGATCGCGAGTTGGTGCTCGGGGTCGCCGACCGAGGTCTCCTCGCCGTGGTGCGATCGAGGATCGGGCGGATCGATCGGCTCCTCTTCGACGGTGAGCGGAGGCGCCTCGCCGCTGAGCGATTGGAGCGGCAGGCGAAGGCCGATGGGGCTGTCACCCCACACCAAGAAGAGATGTCCGCGCCGAAAGGCCCAACGCTCGCTCCGCCACGTCCCTCCCTCGCGCGCGAGCGGGACCACGTAGCCGGCGGGCGATCCGAGCCCGCGCGCGAGGAGGCGCGTGAGCCTCCGCCGCTCCTCGAAGCTGTCGAGGTTGGCCTTGAGCGGATCGACGTCGACCGGCAAATTGGCCTCTTCTTGAAACGCCCTCCACGGATCTTCAAACGCTTCTTGGACGTGCTCGCCCACGCCGAGGCGCTCCGCGAGCGCGCGCGCAAAGCGCTCCGCGGCGACGGTGTTGGTCGTCGATCGCCCCTTGGTTTTGGACCTCTGGATGCGGAGGGTCGGCGGCGCGCCATCGTCCGAGCGAGACGAATAAGGGTCCATCGCGGGCGGCGCGAGCTTGGTCCAAAGGGGCCTTTGATCGGCGGCGCCGCAGATCTCGATGGCCCAACGAGGCAAGCTCTCGCCCGGGTAGCTCTTGCCTTGGCCGTGGAGCAGCACGGCGCCGGGCGACAAGCGCCTCTCGAGCTCGGCCGCGAGCACCCTCCCGAGCGCCCATTTGGTGGGCCCGAGCGCGGCCTCGTTCCACTCCGGCTCCGCGGGGTAGTCACGCGCGTTGAACGTGGGCTCGCCCCCCATGGTGAGCGTGAGCCCGTTTTGGGCGAGGCGAGCGTCGGCGCGATCGCCCGCCGCGAGGAGCGCCCCCCACACCGCCTCTTCAAAAGGCGCTGTCGGCCGCGGCTCGTGCCCGAGCCTGCCGACGCGCATGGTGAAGCCCACGTCCTCCGCCGCGGTGTCGCTCGTGCCTTCGAGCGGCGCGGCGAACGCAGGGTGCGCGGTGCACGCGAGCGGGATGTGGCCCTCGCCGCACAAAAGCCCGCTCGTCGCGTCGAGGCCAATCCACCCGCCGCCGGGCAAATAGACCTCGGCCCAGGCGTGCAAATCGACCACGTCGCGCCCTACCCCTTTGGGCTCGTCGGGGATCATGCCCTCATCGGTGAGCTGGATCAGATATCCGCTCACGAAGCGCGCCGCGAGCCCGCGCGCGCGGAGGAGCGCGATGAGCAGCACGGCCGAGTCGCGGCAGCTCCCGCGCCCGTTGGCGAGCGTCTCCTCGGGGGTCCAAATGCCGGGCTCGTCGCGGACGATATAACGAGTCTTCTGATTGACCGCTTGGTTCATCGCGATGAGGAGCGAGATCGTCTCGCCGTCCTCCGGCAGCTCGGCGAGGAGCGCCTCGAAGAGCGGACCGCGCGCGTACGCGGGGTCGTCGCCGAGCGCCAAGAAGGGCAGGAGGTCGTGGCGAGTCTCCTCGGGATACGCGAAGGGGATGTGCTCAGCGCGCGTGTCGAGCGTGAAATCGAAGGGGTTGACGGGCCGCACGTCGACGGCGAGCTCGACCGCGATGGAGAACCGCTCGATGCGCTGGCCCGCGCGGAACGTGACGCGGGCGACCCGGTTGCCCGAAGGGTCTTGTTGCCAGCGCAACGTGCCTTCGGGCTCGACGCGGAGGCTGTAGGTCTCGATGGAGGCGCGGGCGTGGGCGGCGGGGCGAAGGCGGATGAGCTGCGGGCCGAGCGCGGCGGGGCGCGGATAACGGTAGCTGCTCGTGTGTTGGAGGAGGAGGCGCACGACGCCTCGGTATCACAACCGGGGTCTGCTTGTCGCGTTTTTCACTGTTGGACGCACTGGGCGTAGGCGGGGTTTTGATCGACGTGGAGGTGAGTCCCGGCCTCCAGATAGCTGAATTTGAAGCCTGCATCGCACGCGACGTCGGAGTAGTAATCGCTGTAGAACGAGAGCGGCAGATCGAACGCGTCGCCCCACATGTGGCGTGAGTTGTTCGAGCAGAGCCCGGGGCAGCCGAGGGGCTCGCCGCAGATGCTCACGCACACGGCCTCTTGGTGCTTGGGCCCGCGGAAGCCGCTGTTGACGATCACGGGTTTGCCCGCGGTCACGCGGAACTCTTCGAGCGCCGCCACGGCCTCGGGCTTGACGAGCACGAAGTTCCCCCACCCCTGCGCGACCTCGGTGCCCACCAGCTCGTCGAGCTCGAAGTGGGCCGCGACCTTGACGTGGATATCGTATTTCTGGTTCGTGTCCGGGTTCTTGAGGTTCGTGACGTCCAAGAAGCACGTGGGCGCGGTCTCACCCGCCTTGAGATGGCCGGTGTAGCTCGCGGTCATGGCCGCGTTCGGCACGGTCTGGATCTTCACGCCCGAAGGATAGGTGAGCGCGGGGCAGCCGCCCGGCGCCGGAGGGGGCTTGGGGGGGTTACACTGCCAGGGGCTCGTGCCGTGATCACACGCTTGTCCGCTCGGACAATCGCTGTCGAGGTGGCACCCCTCGATGCATTTGTGGCTCGACGCGCTGCACACCCGCTCTTCACCCGGGAGCCCGCACTCCGCGTCGGTCGCGCACGCGGCGCCGAGCGGGAGCGTGGAGGGTTTGCACACCCACGCAGGACCGGTCTTGTTGCAGACGGACCCCGAGGGGCAGTCGGCGGCGGTGTCGTGGCAGCCGACGATACATTGTTTGCTCGTCGACCCGCAGACACGGCCTGTCCCGGCGGCGCCGCCCGAGCACTGGGCGTCGGTCGTGCACGCGGTGCCGAGCTTGGGAGGCGCGTTGGTGCACTGCCACGTGGCGGTCGTCTTGTCGCAGGTGCCGCCCGCGGGGCAGTCCTCGTCGCCGTGACAACCATCGATGCATTTGCCCGCGTTGACCCCGGTGTTGGAGCACACGACGCCTACGCCCACCGCGCCGTTCGAGCACTCCATGTCGCTCGCGCAGGGGGGTTTGGCGCCGCCCGCGAGCACCTTGAGCTGGTCGAGCGAGCCGTTGAAGACGTTGAGGTCCACAGCGCCGCTGATCCCCGACACGCTGCCAGACTCGGAGTGTTGCCAGATGGCCCATTTGTCCCACGTCTTGGGCATGAACGGGCACTGTGCTTGGTAGTTGGCGACCCAGAGCACGTTGCCCGAGAACTGCGCGGTGTTGGGGAGCGTGTCCCAAAAGCCCGCGGCCGCGTAGATGATGGGGTCGCGGCCGGTCTTCTCCTTGACGCGATCGATCCACGCGCGGACGCCCGCGACGACGGTGCTCAACGACTGTCCATTGGCCGTCTCCACGTCGATGACCGGCGCGAGGTCCCCTTCGCCGAGGGTGCCAATCTTGGAGAGCAGCAGATCGGCCTGCCCCACCGCGCTTTGGCCGGGCCTGAAATATTGATACACGCCGCGGACGAGGCCCGCGGACTTGATGCCCGCCCAGTTGGTCGCGAACTTGCTGTCCGGGTGGTTCAGGCCGTCGCTCACGCGGGCGACGGCGAACACGGTCCCTGCCGCCTTGACCTTGGTCCAGTTGACAACGCCGTTGTGCTCCGAGACGTCGATCCCCTTTTGGGTCGCGCCGCCGGCGCAGATCCGAATCTCCTCTTCGTTGGCTCCGACCACGTCCTCGGTGCCCGGATCGGACGAGCCCGGGGCGCAGGCGAGGGGGCTCACGACGAGCGCAAACAGCGCTGTTCTCATGAAGGTGCGCATGCCATCTCCTTCGCGGGCGACACGGGACCTTCGTCCCGCGCGTCGCGAGGTCATTGGGGGAAACTACCACATACGGATTGGTATGCGGAGCCGCTTGGCAATGCCCGGGCCAGCGGGTGATGGACATGATGAGGGGCAGAAATCGCGGGGAATCGAGGCGATGACGTGGGGGATGGAGGATCCACGTTGGATCCTCCCATCCCCACCTGGCCTGTCCATGTGCCGCGTCACACGCGGGCGGCTGTCACGAGCCACAAGGGGCGCGCCTCGGGAGCGCTGGGCCTCGTGGCCTCGCTCGCCGGCGCTTGAATCACATATACGTGCAGGTGAACCGCTGCGCGCGGACCTTGACGTTGGGCGGATTGGCGCCGTCGCGCTCGGCCCACGTGGTGATGGAGCCGAATTGAATGGGCGCCGCGGCCGCGGTGCTGACCTCGAACGCGGGGTTGTCCTGCGTATACGCGACTTGGCCCAAGATGAGCGGCGTACCATCCCGCTTGAACCACCAGAACCCCGCCTTCTTTTGGTCGAAGGTCGGACCGGCGGCGAAGATGGCATTGGAGGTGAACACCGGGACGAGCGGCGGGATGACGTCGTTGATGGTCGGGTACTCCGCGATCTTCACGAGCCCAGGAGGAGGCACGTTGACGAGCGTGTTGTATTGATCGTAGGGCACGTTGCCGGACCAAATCTCGAGGTTCTTGAACGTCTGGGCCACGGGATCCGGCTCGAGCTGCGCGGCGAGGATCCACGCGCCCGTGGGCCCGCCCGAGGGGAGCGTCGCGATGATCGCGGTGAGCGTCGTCCCGAGCGCGATCGGGAATGGCCCGTTGAACGCGCCGGCGGACGAGTACATGTAGCCGACCTGGCCGGGACCATCCGAGTTGAGCAGGAGATCCGTTCCATTGACGTACAGATACTCCCGCGCCGTAGACATCAAATCATCCGGGTTGGACGTGCTGTACACGAGGACCTCCGCCCCCATGCTGCTCATCACGTAGATCTCATACGAATTCGTGCCCGTCCCGCACGTCACCGCATAACGGATGTCCCCGTTCTTCCCGCCGGAGAACGCGACGTCGCGCAGATAACCGTTCATCGTGCACGTGGCGGGCACGGGCAGCGTCGTCGCGCTCACGCTCATCGGATCGACGCCCTGATCACCGAACGTCTTGTACGTGATCATCACCGGGAAGTTGTTGGCCGCGCCGACCATCGTCAGGATGTTGTTCTCCATCCACGCTTGACTGATCCGCAGATAAGGCCAATCGACGTTCGAATATTCGGCGCTGTTCACGAGCCCGCCGCTGCCCCCGCCCTTGATCGATTGGATCAACACGCGACCCGCGTTGGAGTCGGCCGCGATCACGTGGACGGAGCCGTTCTGCTCGTCGGGGATCGCCAGGAGATCGCCCTCGCCGAAGTACTTTCCGGCCACCTGCGCGGCGGTGAACACGTCGACGATCGTCCCCGCGGGCTGGCAATCCGCGACGGGCGTGTGCCCGCCGGTCCCGCCCATGCCCGAGCTCGTGCTCGTGCTCCCCGCGCCCCCGGATCCGCCGCCTCCTTGGCCGGGGAACTGGCGCACCGTAGGCGCGCACGCGACGGCGAGGATAGGGACCGCGAGCGCAGAAGAAAGAAGGGCGGCGAGCAAAGTACGCATGCGAAGGGCCTCCGGTCGTGAATCATCACCTCGGATGCGCCGCGCCCGCAAGGGCCCGCGCGCAAAGGCACGCGACGAGACGGGGCCGTCTAGCATAAACTCGCGCGCCCTATGCCTGATGCTCCGCGACAAGCATCCACGATGGAGGGACCCGATGGGGGTCCCCCCAAACCCCCCCGGGCCGCAAACCTCGCTTCGGAGCGCGCTCTCGAAGCAGCTCCCGGCCTCGGTCTCTTCGCGAATTATCCGTTGCCCGAGCGCACCTACGACGAGCTCATCGCGGAGGGCGGCGCGCCGAGGCCTCCGTTTCGCCGCGTCGTGGAGCAGCTCGGCGCGCGCAGCCCCGACGACTTCGCGCGCGCGCAGGCGCTCGCCGAGCGCAGCCTCTTGAACCAAGGCGTCACCTTCTCGGTGTACTCGGACAGCCGCGGCACGGAGAAGATCTTCCCGTTTTGCCTCGTGCCGAGGATGGTCTCGTGGTCCGACTGGCAAGATCTCGAGCGCGGGATCGAGCAGCGCGTGCGCGCGCTCGGGCTCTTCCTCGACGACCTCTACGGCCCGCAGAAGATCCTCACCGACATGCCGCTCCTCGGCGAGATCGTGCGCGGCGCGAAGCACTTTCACCCGGAGCTGCGCGGCATCGCGCCGCCGGGCGGCGTGCGCATCCACGTCTCCGGCATCGATCTCATCCGCGATCACGAGGGCGTCTTCCGCGTGCTCGAGGACAACCTCCGCACGCCGTCGGGCGTCTCGTACGTGATCGAGAACCGCCTCATCACGAAGCGCGTCTTCCCCGACGTCTTCGATCAGGCCCGCGCGCGCCGCGTCGACCACTACCCCGCGCGCCTCGCCGACACGCTGCGCAGCGTGGCGCCCTTCGATCCCGATCGCGCGACCAGCGTCGTGCTCACGCCCGGGCCTTATAACTCCGCCTATTTCGAGCACAGCTTCCTCGCGCGGCAGATGGGGCTCGAGCTCGTCGAGGCCGCCGACCTCTTCGTCGATCAAGACCAGGTCTTCGTGCGCACGACGCGCGGACCGCGCCGCGTGCACGTGATTTACCGCCGCATCGACGACGCGTTCTTGGACCCCGAGGTGTTCCGGCCCGACAGCATGCTCGGCGTGCGCGGGCTCGTGCGCGCGTGGGCCAAGGGCAACGTCGCGCTCGCGAACGCGCCGGGGAACGGCGTCGCCGACGACAAAGCCGTCTACGCGTTCGTGCCCGACATCATCCGGTACTACCTCGCCGAAGAGCCCTTGCTCGCGCAGGTGCCGACGTACGTGTGCGCGCGCGACGACGACCGCGACTACGTCGCCTCGCACCTCGAAGAGCTCGTGGTCAAGGCCGTCGACGAGGCGGGCGGCTACGGCATGCTCATGGGCCCCTCGTCCACGAAGGAAGAGCGCGACGAGTTCCGCGCGCGCGTGCTCGCCGAGCCGCGCCGCTACATCGCGCAGCCGCGCATCGAGCTGTCGACGTGCCCGACGTGGGACGCGGTGAACAAACGCATGGTCGCGCGCCGCGTGGATCTACGGCCCTACGTGCTCACGAGCCCGAGCGGGCCGTGGGTCCTGCCCGGCGGGCTCTCGCGCGTCGCGCTGCGCGAAGGGTCGTACGTCGTCAATTCGAGCCAAGGAGGCGGCTCGAAGGACACCTGGATCCTCACCCAACCTCAGGGCTCGCAGAGCGGCAAGGAGGCCGGATGATCGCGCGCGTCGCGGACCATTGCTTCTGGCTCGGCCGCTATTTGGAGCGCGCGGAGAGCACCGCGCGCGTGCTCTCGGTGACCGACAACCTCGCGCTCGACGCGGAGCTGTCGCCCGAGCAGTGCTGGCTGCCGGTCGTGATCGTGTCGGGCGAGCGCGCGCACTTCCTCGAACGCTACGGCGAAGGCGCGGCCGGCGACGGCGAGACCGTGCAACGGTACATGAGCTTCGACCCGGAGAACTGGACCTCGATCACCACGTCGGTGCGCGCCGCGCGCGAGAACGCGCGATCGATCCGCGAGGTGGTGAGCCTCGAAGCGTTCCAGGTCATCAACGAGCTCTACCTGTGGGTCACGAGCGACGCCGCGCGCCGCGAGTACGACGAGCACCGCTACGGCTATTACCGCCGCGTGCGCGAGCTCGCGCAGCTCGCGCTCGGCCTCATGCGCAGCACCATGCTGCACGACACGCCGCTCGACTTCATCTGGCTCGGCTTGATGCTGGAGCGCGCTGGGCAGACCGCGCGCGTGCTCGACGTGCACCACCACGCGCTCACCACGCTGCGCGAGCGGCACCCCATCGTCGAGACCGCGCTCTGGCTCGGCCTGCTCCGCGCGTGCTCGGGCTTCGAAGGCTTCATGAAGAAGCACCAGGGCCGCGTCTCGGGCGACGCCGTCGCGGCCTTCTTGGTGCTCGAGCCCTCGTTCCCGCGATCGCTCCGCTTCTGCGTGCGCGACGCGAGCCTGCGCTTCCGGTCGATCCGGCCTTCGAACGATCTGCCCGGGCAGGCGACGTCCGCGCGCCTCACCGCGCTCGAGGCGTACCTCGCCGACAAAACCGCGGAGAGCCTCGCGCCTGTCCACGATCTGCTCACGCACGTCGTCGACGAGACGGGCGCGACGTACACCGATCTCGCGCGCGAGCTCTTGGGGATCGGAGACGCATAGTGCCGAACCTCCTCGCCATGTCGTTCGAAGGGGAGCTCGCGCCGAGCGTCGATCTGCGCTGCCTCGCCGAAGGCCGCAAATTGCCGGACGGTTGGGGCATCGGCTATTACCCGGGCGGCGAGCCGAGCGCGTCGGTGCTCAAGGAGCCCGCGCCGACCGAGGGCTCGACGCGCAGCGAGATCGTGCGCGCGTGGGAGCACCTCGCGTCGTCGGTGTTCTTGCTCCACATCCGCAAGGCCACGTGGGGGAGCCTCAGCGACGCGAACACGCAGCCGTTCTCGCGCGCGTTCGGCGGGCGCGATTGGCTCATCGGCCACTCGGGCAGCCTTCGCCGCAAGATCGAGGCGCCGCCCGGCCCCTCGTTCTTGCCCGTCGGATCGACCGACACCGAGCTCATCTTCTGCCACCTGCTCGCGCGCTTCGCGGCGGAGGGCGCGTCGAGCATCGGCGCGATCGCGCCCGAGACGCTGCACGGTTGGCTCGTCGAGCTCAACGTCCACGGCAGCCTCACGATGGTGCTCACCGACGGCCACGACGTGTGCGTCTACGCGGACGCGCGCGACGAGGGCAACGTGTTCCTCTCGTTCGTCACGCCGCCCTACGAGACGCTCGTCTTCCACGACGCGGACGTCGCGCTCGATCTCACGAAGCGCGGCGCCAAGAGCCGAAAGGGCGTGCTCGTGTGCTCCGAGCCGCTGGAGCGCGAGGGCGAATGCGCGTCGTGGGAGAAGGTCGCGCCGGGGACGCTCGTGGTGATCCGCCAAGGTGCTTTGCGCGCCGAGGTGAAGAGCGCGATCGCGACGGGCGAGCCGCCGAAGCGCGCGCCGTGGGTCGTGCCGAGGCCCAAGCGCGCGGAGGTGAAGCGCCTCGACGTGCGCCACCGGACCGCGTATTCGTACACAAAACCCGTCGAAAAGAGCGCTCATTTGCTGCGCCTCCAGCCCATGCACGACAGGTTGCAGTCGGTGCTCATGCACGAGGTGACGATCTCGGTCGAGGGGCAGGAGCGGTTTTACGAGGACGTGTTTGGCAATCAGGTGCGGAGGCTGCTCCTGGAGACGCCGTTCACGACGCTCGCGATCGACGCGCGATCGCGGGTGGAGCTGCTCGACACCGATCCTCTCTCGTTCCGGCCGCTGCACGCGAGCACGCGTATCCCGGTCGTGTGGATGCCGTGGCAAAGGCACATGCTGGCGCCTTATCTCTTGCCGCCGGAGCTGCCCGACACGCAGCTCCACGAGATCACCGAATATGCGATGAGCTTCGTGGAGCGGAACGACTATGACCTCTTGGACACGCTGCTCGACATCAACTGGACCATCTACAAAGAGTACAAATACGAGCAGGGCGTCACCACGTTGAGCACCACGCCGTTCGACGTGTACGCGACGCGCAAAGGGGTTTGCCAGGACTTCGCGAACCTCTTTATCTGCCTCGCGCGGCTCCTGGGCGTGCCCGCGCGCTACATGTGCGGATACCTCTACACGGGGCCCAAGCACGAGAACAGGGCGCAGAGCGAGGCGACGCACGCGTGGGTCCAGCTCTATTTGCCCGAGGTCGGGTGGAAGGGGTTCGACCCGACCAACGGCGTGCTCACCCAAACCGATCACGTGCGCGTCGCCGTGGGGAGGAGCTACGTCGACGCGACCCCCACGGGCGGCACCATCTACGTGGGCGGCGGGGGAGAGACGTTGAGCATCGACGTCAAATGCGAGCTCGTGGAGTAGCGCTGTGCGCTTCGCTCTTTCTTTTCAACGAGGGGGATCCTCGGGTAAGGTGGGGGTGTGATTCAGACCTTCCGCGCGCGAGGATACGGCTGCCTCACCGACGTCTCGGCGAGCTTCACGCCCCTCCACGCCTTCATCGGTCCGAACGACAGCGGCAAGAGCACGCTGCTCCACGGGCTCAGGACAGTGGTCCAGCTCGCGTCGGGGAAATTCGAGCACAAAGATGGAGTTTGGTCGTCGTTCGATCCTGGCATTCGTCTTTCCATTGAATTTCAGGAGGGATCTTACTCCTTTGAAGTGACGCGCTCTGGCCTCGTCAATAAGCATGTCAAAACCCTCGACGAAGCCTTTTTACAGAGGCTCCGCGTTAGGCTCCTTCGCTTGGACCCCGACGCGCTCCGGGCGCCGAGCGGGCTCGTGCCCGAGACCTCGCCTGTAGGCTTCTTGGATGATCGGGGCCACGGGCTCGCCGGGGTGTACTTTGCGATCCGCAATCGCAACGACGATGCCTTCGCCGCCATCGTCGATCACGTGCGCAAGCAATTCCCCACCATCAAGAACCTCCGCGTCAAAGCCGTGACGAGCAGCGAGGTGGCGCTCGAAGCCGAGCTCGCGAACGGGACGCGCGTCATGGCCGATCGCATGAGCGAAGGATTGCTCTACTACCTCGCGTTCACGGCGCTCCGTTACCTCGATCCGGTCTCGCTCATTTTGGTGGAAGAGCCCGAAAACGGCCTTCACCCGGCGCGCATCGCGGAGGTGATCAAGGTCCTTCGCGCCGTCGTTCAAGAATCGGGCGCGCAGGTGGTGATGGCCACGCACAGCCCGCTCGTCGTCAATGAGCTCGAGCCCGATGAGGTCACGCTCGTGACGAGGCCCTCGATGGAGCAAGGGACGGTGCTCACGCCCCTCCGCCAAACACACAATTTCCAAAAGCGATCGAGCGTCTACGCGCTCGGTGAGCTGTGGCTCTCGTATGCTGACGGCGTCGATGAAGCGCCGCTCATCACCGGGCGCGATCCCTCATGAAGGTGTTTTTGGGCGGCGAAGGGCCGGACGATCTGGGCGATTGGTTTCACCTGCCCTCCTACCGGACGAGCCCACCGCGCAAAGGTGTCGTCGAAGCGCTCCTCGCCCGCGCCGCCGCCGCGCACGCGATCACGGTCATCGGCGCCTCTGCGTGGAAGCGAATTCGAAAATACCAAGCGAAGAAGCCTATGCCCGCCGAGGTGAAGAACGTGCTCGGTTTGGCGCTGCTCGCCGAGGAGGCAGGGTGCAACGTGCTCGCCCCGAGGATGCGGGCTCCCTTCGAACATGGCTCAACCGAGCATCATTTCTTCGTCCCGACCCAAGTCTCATACGGTGAGCCGCTGCCGGCGAGGACCTCAATCGCGCCGCCGCGACACGTGTACGAGCCACCGCCGAATCCGACGTTCGGCGCGGTGCAGTCGCCGAGGAGCTCCCTCGCCTCGTGAAAGCGCGTGCCCCGAGGCAACATCACCCGATCGACGCGGACGTCGGTGGGCGCCCCGATGAGCGAGATCATCACCGAAGAGACCCGATCGTCGTCGCCGTAGATCACCTGATAAGGCGTCGTCTGGGCGGGATACTTGGGGTGCGGCGCGAGCACCCTCAACGCCTCGACCTCGGCCCGCGTCATGCCCAGGTGAATCGGGCCCACCGCCTTGCCCGGCGCGATGAGCACGTCGCGCATGCGTTCGAGCGGCAAAGGCCCGATCGGCCCCGGCGGAGCACGCTCGGGGGCGGCGAGCGCGGAGGACGGATCGAGAGCGACAGGAGGGGGGTTGGGAGCACATCCGACAGCGACGAGCGCGCACGCCGCGGCGGTGAACCTGAAGAACATGCCGGTGAGACGCGCGGGGCCCCCTTTGGATTTGTGACGTGTGAGAGAAGGCCCATGATAAAAGGCGAGCATGCTCTCGACGCGCGCCGAAGAGACCGGATATCGCGAGACCTCCCTCCACGCCGACGTGATGCGGTTCGTCCGCGGGCTCGACGCCAAAAACGACCCGCGCCTCTTCGTGACCACGTTCGGCACGAGCCCCCAAGGCCGGGATTTGCCGCTCCTCGTGCTCTCCCGTGACGGCGTGCGCACGCCCGAGGAGGCGCGCGCCAAAGGCCGCCCCGTGGTGCTCATGCTCGACGGCATCCACCCCGGCGAGGTCGAAGGCAAAGAGGCGAGCCTCGCGCTCGTGCGCGATTTGCTCGACCAAAAGCACCCCGATTGGCTCTCTTCCATCGTGCTCGTCGTCGTGCCGCTCTTCAACCCCGACGGCAACGACGCGCTCGACCCCGCCAATCGCCGCCTCGACCTCAAGAAGCTCGCGGGCCAGCCCGGGCCCGTCGTGGGCACGCGGACGCAGAGCCACGGTATCAACCTGAACCGCGATTATCTCCGGCAAGCCGCGCCCGAGATGCGCCTCCTCCACCGCCGCGTCATCGTGCCTTGGGCGCCCGACCTCACCGTCGACAACCACGCGACCAACGGGTCTGTCCACCGATTCCAGATGA
Organism: uncultured Polyangiaceae bacterium; assembly: GCA_964437785.1. Lineage (GTDB taxonomy): Bacteria > Myxococcota_A > Polyangia > Polyangiales > Polyangiaceae > CAYTJL01. The sequence continues at coordinate 23,020 of CAYTJL010000010.1, read as the reverse complement.
CGGTCGACGTCCCGCACACCATCGCTTCGGGCCGCGCCGAGCCCATCACCTTCATGCGCGATCGCCTCGTGCCCGACGTCATCAAGGCCGTCCAAAAGCGCGGCTTTTCGAGCGGCTTTTATGGTAACTTCGTCGAGGACGAGCGCGTGCTCGACGCGGACGGCGAGGTCGATCCGCAAACGCCGGTCGGCCTCGGCTGGATGACGTATCCCCATCACCCGAGGTTCGGCTCCAACTATCGTGGCCTCACGAACAGGCTCGATCTGCTGCTCGAGTGTTACAGCTACCTGCCCTTCGAGGAGCGCGTCAAGACGGCCTCGGCCTGGCAAATCGAGGTGCTCAATTGGGCGGCGGAGCACCCCGACGCCATCCGCGAGGTGGTCGCGTCGAGCGCAAAGCCCCCTCCCCGCGTCGCGGTCCGCTACCGGCTGGAGGCGGCGGGCAACACCATCGAAGTCCCCACCTATGCGCCGCGAGCGTTCGATGGAAAGCCCGTCACCATGACGATTCCCCATCTCGCAAAATTCGTCGGGACCAAGGTGATCGAGCGGCCCAAAGCGTATTTGGTGCCTCCTTCGTTGGGCGAGCACCTCGCGCACCATGGCCTCTCGGTCGAACGCGCCTCCGGCTCGTTCGACGTCGAGATCGCACGCGTCACGTCGCTCGGGCGCGAAGGCGGGCGAGCCATCTTGGAGGCCGCCAACGTGGGGGAGATCGAGGTCGCGTGGAGCGAAGAGCGAAGCGCCTTGCCCGAGGGCTATTGTCGCGTCGACACGGATCAACCGCTCGGCGCGATCGCGGTGTATCTGTGCGAGCCCGAGAGCGACGACGGCGCGGTCGAGAACGGCCTCGTCCCCGCCCCCGCCTTGGGCGACACCTACCCTGTTTATCGGCTCCGCTGACGGCCTCGCGCGATCACTCCCCTGCGAGCGCGCGCATCACGCCCTCGTGCGCGAGCGTGTCGAACACCCACGTAGGGTCGTGCGCGGCGAGCGCGCCTCTGTCGAACGAGCCTGTCGCCACGGCCAAACACTGCGCGCCGATCGCCCGCGCCGCGGCGATGTCTTTGGGCGTGTCGCCGATCACCACCACACGACACTCCGCGAGGGGAGCGCCCGCGAGCGCGGCGCCCCGCTCCGCGCCCGCGCGCAGCACCTCGGCCCGCAGCTCGTGATCACAGCCGAACCCGCCGAACGCGAAGCGATGATAAAGGCCCACGCGCGATAGCTTGAGCCGCGCGCCCTCACGGACGTTGCCCGTGCCGAGCCCCACCGCCGCTCCCCAGGATCGCACGGCGACGAGCACCTCGTGGACGCCCGGATAGACGACACAATCCTCCGCTCGCGCGAGCTCGTCCTCCAAACAACGAAGGTAAATCGCGAGGAGCTCGGCCGTGACCTCGCTCGTCACGCTCTCGCCGATGGCGACGAGCGCCTCGCGCATGATGGCGAGATCGGTCATGCCCCCGAACCGGATGGACGCGCAGGCGTCGGCGCGGCCATAACGCGCGTCAAACGCCCGTTCGATGGCGCGCCGGCCCGCGCCGCCCGAATCCATCAGCGTGCCGTCGACGTCGAACAAAAGGACCGTGGGCTTCAATCAGCCCCCGCAGATCCAGGCCGCGAGCGTGAGGACTGGCACGCTCGTGGGCCGGCCAAATTGCCAATCTGCGCCCTCGGCCACCGTGCCTCCGATGTCGACGTGGAGGAAAGGGATGTTCTTGCCCTTGAGCCCCGACGCGATGTCGAGGAACGCGAACGGGAATTGATGGCCGCGCGGCGTGGCCACCGACGCGAGCCGGTTCGCGGACACGACATCTTCGGCCGACGATCGCGGCGCGACCATCGTGTAATCCTCGCGGCGGGGACGCGCCTTTTCGATGGGCTCGCCCCACAGCTCGCCGAGCGCGTCGAGCGCGTCGGGCACGCCGCGCGCGCGCGCCGCCGCGTTCGCGTTGACGCCGGTGTACGGGCCGAACGCGCGATACACGTGACCGGTCAGCGTCGCGACGCTCATCAGCACGGGATCGGGCGCGTCCGCCGCGATCTCGCGCCCGCGCGCGAGCAAGTCCGCGAGCACGAGGCGCCCCTCCGCGTCGGTGTTGCCGATGCGGACGCGCACGCCCGATCGCGCGGTGATGATCTCGTCGCTCACGAACGCCTCTTCACCCACGCTGTTGCGCACGAGGCCGACCAAGCCCACGACGCGCACGCCCTTGGGCCTCCGCGCCGCGACGGCGCGCAAGAGGCCGATCACCGCGCCGGCGCCGCCTTTGTCGCGCGACATGCCGGCCATGTGCCCGTCGGTCTTGAGGTCGGCGCCGCCCGTGTCGTACGTGACGCCTTTGCCCGCGAGGACAAGGGTCCTTTCGACAGGGCCTTCAGGCGTGTAATCGAGCGCGACCACGCACGGGCGATGGCGGCTCACCACGTTCGACGCGCGCGCGACCGCGGCGAGCAACGGATAACCGGTGACGTCGTCCTCGACGGTCACGGTCACGCGGCTGCCCTCGAACGCCGCGCGGCAAAGCTCCGCCGCGCGCATGGGCGCCATGCGCTCGGGCTCGGTCCCGGTCACGTCGCGGCCGAGCGCGCGCCCCGCTTCGAGCGCGGAGAGCGCTTCGACACGCGCGGGATCGAGGCCGAGCACCGTCACGCTCGACGCCGCCGCGGGCGCGCGCTTGGCCTCGCGCGCTTCGAGCGGAGCCCATTGGCTGCCGAGCGCCGCGAGCGCCGCGACCTCGCGCGCCTTGTGAAACCTGTCGAGATCCGGCGCGCGCACCACGAGGAGCGGACGGCGCGCGCCCGCGTCGACCGCGCGCGCCATCGCCTGCGCCGTGGACTCGGCCACGAGGCGGACGTCGTCGACGTCCTCGGTGAGCGCGCCCATCGGCGCGAGCACCAAGCGATCTCCCGCGACGCCGGGGGCGTGGAGCACCACGGGCGCGTGCGCGCGGCCGAGCGACGCGTCGGCGGCGACCGCGTTGCGCACGACCTCGGCCACGCCCGCGCCGAGCGCCTCGGCCGACGCGAGGATGGGCGACGGCGCGACGAGCACGAGCGCATCACAGTCGCTCGCCGCGAGATCGACGGCGCACGACAAGGTCGGGATGGGCGCATGCGAAGAGGGGGAGCTTGACATTGTGGACGTACCCTAGATCAAGTTCGGTTATCATCGCGGTGAAATCGCAGAAGGCGCATTCGGCAAGGAGAGACCCAGCACCCCATGGCGAGACCCCATTTTGCGGGACGGTGGTTTACGAGCTTCGGCCACCTCGACGCAACCGACGACGACGGCGACATCCAAGGACGCTACGAGCACAAAGGGGGTGTGCTCACCGCACGCCGAAACGGCAGCACGATCACGGGCACGTGGGCCGAGGGCGCGCGCCAAGGCCCCGCGACGCTCACGCTCGATGAGCACGGAAACACGTTCTCGGGCGAATGGCGCGCGGCCGATGGATCCCACGGGCCATGGTCGGGCGTCCGCCTCGACCTCCTGCCCGAAGGCGAGGGCGGCTCGCCGGGCGCGTGGAACAGCTTCCGTGAAGGGCCTTTGCTCGCAGGTCCGATGATCGGTGAGGTGAGCGACCGCGACGCGTTCGTGTGGGCGCAGGCGCGCGACACCTCCCCGCTGACGCTCATCGTCCGCGGGCCCGACGGGCGCGAGCAGCGCGTCGAGGCGACGCCGCTCTGGGACGAGTGGCTCTGCGTTACCTTCCGCGTCGACGGCTTGTCGCCCGAGACCCGTTATCGCTACACGCTCGAGAGCGCGGGCGTCGAGACCGCGGAGCGGTCGTTTCAGACGAGCCCCACGCCGGACGCGCGGCGGCTCCGCGTCACGTTCGGATCGTGCTTTTGGGACTTCCCCAACCCGAGGCTCGGCATCTTCGACGCGATCCGCGCCGAGGAGAGCCACGTCTTCGTGATGGCGGGCGACAACGCGTATTACGACACCCCGGATTGGCAGAGCGTCCACACACGGATGCTCGCGCAGCTCCGCCACCGCAACAGCGACAAGCTGAGGAGGCTCGTCGCGGGCGTCTCCACGTTGATGGTTTGGGACGATCACGACTTTGGCCCCAACGACGCGGACAGCCGTTTTGCCGGCGCGGACGAGTCGTTCGAGGCCTTCGCGCGCGTGAGCGCGCAGAGGTCGTATGGATTGCCGGGCGCGCGCGGGATCTTCTCGGACGTGCGGATGGGCCCGGTCCACCTGTTCTTGCTCGACAGCCGCTCTCACCGCATCAACCGCCAAAGGATCCTCGGCGACGCGCAGCTCGAATGGCTGCTCGACGGGCTCGCGTCGAGCGACGCGCCCATCAAGCTCATCGTCTCGGGATCCCAGGTGCTCCCCGAGGCGCCGGCCGAGCTCGGGTGGGAGTCGTTCGCGCTCGACGCCAAAGACGAGCTCGACCGGTTGATTCGAGGCATCGAGTCGCGCGGCGTCGAAGGGGCCTTGATCGCGAGCGGCGACGTCCACCTCGGATACCTGATCTGCGCGGGCGGCCCCGACCTCGGCGACGGCAGGACCGGCCCCGATCTCTGGGAGATCACGTCGAGCCCGCTCGCCAACGAGGTGTGGCACGAGACCATCCTCGGCAAAGGGATCGACGACCCGTTCATCCTCGAAGAGATCGAGGCGCAGAACTACGGTGTCATCGACGTCGATCTCGACCGCCCGGACCGCGAGATCATCCTCACGTTGAAGGGCACGCGCGGCGAGACGCTCGCCGAGCGCGCGGTGGCGCTCGCCACGTTGAGGGCGCGTTGAGCCCGGCGCTCACGTTCGGCCTGCCGCCGACAGGCACCTTGGATGCCGAGGCGCTCGGCGCGCTCGCGTCCATCCTGCGCCGCTTCGTGCCCATGGACCTCGATCCCATGGTGTTCGAGACGTACACCGCGCTCTCGCAGGCGATCACGAGCGGCAACGCGGCCATCGGGTGGTGCCCGCCCTTCATCGCGCTCGACCTCATGGATCAAGGGGTCGCGCGGCCCATCGCGGCGCTCGAGCGCAAAGGCGGCACGCACTACGCCTCGGTGCTCATCGTGCGTGAGAGCGAGAAGGCGCGCACCCTCTTTGATCTCAAAGGGCTCACCATGGGTTGGATCGCGCCGGAGAGCGCGGCCGGATACGCGGTGCCCCGATCGCACTTGACCTCGAACGGCATCGACGTCGATTCGTTCTTCTTCGCGCAGCACTTCTTGGGATCCCACGGATCGGCGGTGATGGCGCTCCGCACGAGCGAGGTGGACGTCATCGCGACGTTCGCCCGGTATTTGCCGGCGTCGCGCGTGGTCATCCCACCTCAGCTCGGGTTTCCGACGCGGGTCATCACGGCGGCGGGCCCGGTGCCGGGCGATCTGATCGTCGCGCGGACCGATCTGCCGCCCGTGGTGCAACAAGCGGTCTCACGGGCCTTTGTGGAGCTGCCCGTGCAGCTCGGCGCGGCGCTCCGGGAGGTGATGGGGATTCGGCGGTTCGTCCCGGTGACGAGCGCCCACATCGATGCTCTCAATCGCCTCCGTTCGAGCGGGTTCGCCATGGCGCTCGACGTCCTCGACGCATCCATCGACGATCCGCCGACGGGCGGTTGAGCGCGACGATCGACCTCCACACCGGAAGTGTGTGTTACGCTCTCCCCTCTTCCACGAGGAGCTTATCAATATGCCTTCTTTCAAGTGGTCTGGCCGAGGCTTCATGGTCGCCTCGGCGTTCGCGGCGGCGTGCGGCGATCCTTCGGTCCAAACGCCCGGTCAAGGCGGCGGCGGCGCGGGCGGCGCGTCCTCGTCATCGACCTCGACGTCATCGACCTCGACGTCCTCGTCATCGACCTCGACGTCCTCGTCGTCGTCCTCTTCATCATCGACCTCGTCTTCGTCGTCATCGTCATCGAGCTCCACGAGCTCGGGGGGCTGCGGCTCTTCGAGCTCCGGGGTCTTCCCGTGCTCGCCGAGCCCGTCGTGCATTGGAACGTCGTCCTGCATCGCGCTCGCCGACAACGTTGGTCCCGTGGACTCGTTCCGCATGGCCGACATCACGTTCACGAGCCCGAACGTCCTCGCGAGCGGGGTCGTGGCGTCCATCGTCAAGGGCGCGATCAACCCCCAAGTGCCTTCGTGTGGGCTCCCCGTCGGCGGCACCTTCAATTGGCTCCTCCAGCTCGACACGGGGACAGGCTCGCTCCGTACGGGCGGCGCCGCGCCCGTCGCGAGCCCGGAGCTGGGTTATTCGTTCACGAGCGGAGCGCTTCAGACCTTCTCGGTGGCGCCCATCACCGGGCAGCTCCTCGGGAGCGGCTGCGGCCCGTTCTCCAGCTCTCCCGCGGCGCTCCTCACGGTCCCCGTCTTCCTCGATCAAGGGGGCACACAGTCCGTGGTGTTGCCGCTCCGGCAATTCCGCATCGCGAACGTGGTCGTGTCGCAGGATCGCGACTGCATCGGCGTCCACAACGCAGCAGGGCTCGACCCTCAAAACAACTGCCTCCCCGACTCCGTCCATCCGCTCTTCCTCCACGACGGCGGGTTCCATGCGTTCATCTCGCTGGAGGACGCGGATCTCATCGCCGTCGACGTCTTGTCGCAGTCGCTCTGCGTGCTGCTCTCCGGCGATCCCTCCACGTTCGGCAACGGCGCCTTCCCCACCGAGAAGTGCACGCGCGATGGCATGGGGAAGATCGTCTTTGCCGGCAACTGGTGCACGAGCGACACCCCAGCGACCGGGGCCTGCCACGACGCGATGCTCGTCGAGGGGACGTTCGCCGCGAGCGCGATCACTATCCTCAATTGATCTGACCTCTCCTGAGCGGCCGCTATTTCCCGTCCATGTAGCGCGGGACCTCCTCCCAAGAAAGGCTCTTCCCGAGCTCGGCGAGCACCGATTGCAGCTCGACCGCGTTCTCGAGCCCCATGGTCTTGGCGATGAGCGCCACGCGCGCGCCCGCGTCCGCGGTCATGTGCGAGGGGATGGGGACTTCGAGCTCCTCGACGCGCCGATAGTCGAGCGTCACGGTGAGATACGGGTCCTTGTCGCCGGGGACGGTCGACCGGATGATCATCGATTTAGGCTCGTCCTCGTTCGGCGCGGGCTTCATGGTGACGCCGCCCGAATAGATGTTGCGCATCGTCACGAAGGGCGTCGGCAGGTAATAGCTCGTCACGCTCGCGATGGGCGCCATGCTGGGCGAGAAGTAGATCATCTTGGCGTCGCCCGTCGCCGAGCCCGCCTCGAACATATAAAAGGACGGTCCGCGATCGGCCTTGTTGCGATACCCGAGGTAGACGGCGATGGCGCCGAAGCGCGAGCCTTCGAGCCGCGCGGGGGTGATGAGATCGACGCGCGCGGGGCGGTAGCCGAGGTAGTCTTTGCCGCTGTATTTGTCCGCGATCAAATCGACGCTGCCGAGCAGGTGATCGCGGCTCAAATCGACGTCGCCGATCGCGGTCTCGATCACGGTGCTCGCCGGATCGATCGCGTCCGGCAGCGTGACGCGCACCATGGGGAGCGAGAGGGTGAACTGCGATTGCATGGGGCGCGCCGCGGGAGGTGCGGATTTTACGCGGTGGTGCGTGGCGTCCCCCAGATAGAGCGTATGGCCTTTGGCCTTGACGTGCTTGTGCACGGGCGCGACCTCCCTCCCCCGCTCGTCTTTGGGGCCTTTGGCGTTTTGGCGTTGATGGGCGAGGACGGCGGCGACGCTCCCCACCACCTCGTCGTTCACGTTGGCCTGCGGGAACGCCCGGGTCAGCGCGCTTCGAATGGCGTTGTAGCGCTGCGCGCCGAGGTCCTTGGCCACGTGACTATCGGACGATGCGGGCGAGGCGAGCGCCGACCCTTTTGCGTCCTCGGGCGGAGGCGGGCAGCGATCCGGCGTCTTGGACCATGCCTTGGGCGCCGTACACTCGGCGTGCCCTACGGCCATGCACTGCCCTTGGCTCGGGTCTCCACACCACGAGCAACCGCCGCGCGACGCGCATTGGCCGCAATACGCGAGCTTGGGGCAGTCGGCCTGGGGGTCGAACGGCGCTTGGGTGGTCTGGCACCCGGCGAGCAGCCACCACCCCGCGATCAACCCGATTCGGTATTTCATGCGCGAGCCTCCCTTGGGAACGAGCGAGTATCGAGCATGGACAGCCCCTTGTCATGTCCAAAAGCGGGCCGGGGTTGGCCGAAAAGACGGCCGCCCGGCCGCGATTGGAGACATCACGCCGCCTTGTACGCGAGCACGGGTGTCACGCGCCGCGTGACCTTGACCAAATCACGTTGCGCCTTCATCACCTCTCCGATGTCCTTATACGCCGAGGGCGCCTCTTCGCGGAGCTTGTTCGCGATCCGCCGGTCGAACCACACCGAGGCCACCTCACGCTCGAACGCGCTCGTGGAGATCCTGCGGCGCGCGTCGGCGCGGCTCATCGCTCGACCCGCCCCGTGCGCCGCCGAGCACAAGGCCTCTGGGTTGCCGCGCCCCTCCACGTGATAGCTCGGGCTCCCCATGGAACCGGGCAACACGCCGGCGACGCCCTCGCCCATGAACATCGCTCCTTTGCGGTGGACCCAAAGGAGCTCGCCGCCGTGCTCCTCGCGCCGAACGTGGTTGTGGTCACACGCGATGATGGAGCCGGGATCGCGGGCGATCCCGAGCGTCTCTTCGACGAGCGAGGCGGCGGCTTCCATCATGTGCTCGCGTGACAAGCGCGCATACCGCGCGGCGAAGGCCGCATCGGCGAGGTAGCGCTCTCCCTCGGGGCTCTCGGCGTCGATCACCGCGAGCCCCGAAGGATCACGCCTTGCGCTGGCCTCGTGGTGGTGCCGAATCGAAGGCCCCATGGCCCGCGATCCGCTGTGGACCATCATCCACAACCACCCTTCCTCGTCGCGCTGCAATTCGAGGAAGTGGTTCCCTCGGCCGAGCGTGCCGAATTCGAGGCGCCCCGATCGCCTCCTCGCCGTGTCGAGCGGAGGCGCGCTGAGCGGCATCGCGTCGAGCTCGTCTGGCAAGGATGCTCGTTCGCTCCGCCGGAGCATGGGCGGAACACGCTCGTAGAGCCCGCGGAGGAGGGTCGCCGCCACCTCGCGATCGTCGAGCAAATCGGCGCTCCCGTGGAAGCGGAGCGCGACCATGCCACAACCGATGTCCCCGCCCACCGCGGCGGGCAAGAGCGTACGGCGCGTGGCCGTGACCGTCCCGACGCACACGTCCTCGGCGACGTGCGCGTCGGGCATCACCGCGATTTTTACGACGTCTTCGGTGGCGGCGAGCTTCTCGATCGCCGCCTCGAAGAGCGATGAGGAGCGCCCGGCGAGCCACGTTTGCACGCGCGCGCTCATTCGTCCTCCTCGCCTGCGCCGGTGTCGTCATCCTCGTCCGAATCGAGCGTTCGGGCGATGTTCGCGCCGGTGTTCGCGGGGATGACACGAAACGTGATCACCGGCGTTCGCTTGCGCGCGATGGCCTCGGCCACCTCCGTGCGGAGGAGACCAGCGGCCTTGTCGAGGCGCGTATAGACATCCTCGATCGAAGCGCCGCGAGGCGCCTCCACCACCGCGCAGAGCCGCGCCATGTCGGGCGCGGGCTCCACGTCCATCACCCACAGATCGCGCAACACCTCATCACGAAGCGCCGGGAGCGCGTACCCGAGCGCCTCTTGCACCTGCCGGCAAAGCCGCCGCTCGTTGCGCGCGCGCCGCCGGTCATCGGCCATCAACGAGAGATCCACGCCGCGCGAGCCACCGTGGCCGCGCCTTCGATCACTGCCCATGACTGCTCACCCATGCCGTGCACAGGGAGTGTTCCACAGTCTATTGCGCGATTCGATGGCTTCGTTGGCTCCTCCGGTGCGTGCTCACGTACAAACGTACGCTCCGCGCGCTCCTCGGAGACCGCCTTGCCATCGAATCTGCTCGTAACGCCTGTGAAACACTCCTACATGAACGACGATCGTTTGGGAGAACGACCGAATCGGTCAACAGCCTGTTGATTCCACAAGCTGTTTTGTTCTTTTTGGCTGGGTGGGAGCCTCGCGCAGCGCGCTCGGTCAGGCGCGGTGGACGAGGCTCGCTGTCGCAGAAGCAGACATGGCGGGCCTCCTCGTTCGGGGCGGCATCATAACCCGGATGATCGCCCGCGCAAGGTGCGCTCCCCATCAAAGCTGCAAATAAATCAAGACCACCAAGCCCACGACCGTGAGCGCGCCGCACAGGATGAAATAACGAATCACGAAGTCCGAGATGCCCGACGGCTCGTGCTCCCCCGTGATGAGCACCGGCGTCTCGGCGGGCGGCGTCTCGAACCGAGCCGGCGAAGCAGGCGGCGCGACGATCGGCTGCGGCGGCAAAGGCCGCTGCACCGGGATGGGCGGCGCCGCCGGGATCGAAGGTGCTTTGGCCGGCGCCGGAGCAGGCGCGTACGCGACCGGCTCCACCGCGCCGAGCTCGGGATGAACGCTCGGCATCTTGGCGCGAACGACGGGGGGTGTGGGCGGCAGCTCCGGCCGCTGCGGCATGATGGGCGTCTTGAGATCCGGTGTTGTCGCTGCCTCCGCCGCAGGCGCGCGCTGCATGGCCTGCGTCCGCACGAGCGGCTCCATCTCGGGCTGCACCTTCGCGTGCGCGGCGGCCGCGTGCGCGGCGGGCGCGCGCGGCGGCGGCAACGCAGCCGCGGGCACGGTCTTCATCGGCGCTCCGCGCGGCGGCGGCAGCGGCAGCCCCGCTCTCATCCCCTGAAGAGGATGCTTGTCCGCGACGCGCGTCTCCTCGTCGTCGTCGTCCGCGGCGCTCATCGGATCAACGGCCCTCCACGGACGGTGAAGGTTGAGGCAGCGGCTTGGTCCGGCCGATCGGACCGTACAACGCAACGTACACGACGAGCGCCCACACCCCTACCGGGAGCACGGTCGCCATCGCGAGCAGCACCCACTCGATCGCACGAAACGGCCTTGGTTTGCGCTGGAGCTTGGTGGGCATCGCGTCGTCGGGATCGGGCGCGACGGCCGCGCGCGCCGGCGCTTCGGACGCGCTCACCGCGCGGGCGGCCCCGTTGTTCGGGAGCGACGCGAGCGGCGCGCGCGCGCCGTCGGGGATGGACGCGAGCGAGCTGCGACCGAGCACCTGATCGACGATGGGCGGCGGGACGAGCTCGGGGAACGACCCGAGCCGCCCGCGTTTTTTGGGCACCGCGCTGCCCGCGGCCTCGGCGCGCGCCTCGGCCTCGGCGATCGCCTCCGCCAAATCGGTGCGCCGCATGTCGATGCGATCGGCGAGGTAGGTGCCCACGATCTGCGCGACGTCGTTCGTGGTCGTGGGCTTGCCGAGCACGGACTCGAGCGCGCGCTGCATGTCGAGCGCGCTCGGGAAACGAGCCTCGGGGTGAAACGCGAGCGCCGTCATCACGACCTCCGCGATGGGCCGCGGCACCTCGGGCGGCAGCGGCGGAGGGGGCCTGCCCGACACGAGGAGCTTCAACGTGGCGATGTCGTTCTTGGCCTCGTACGGGAGCCGGCCCGCGAGGTAGTGATAGAGGATCGTGCCCATCGCCCAGATGTCGGCGCGCCGATCGACGACCTTGCCGCGCACCTGCTCGGGCGCGGCGTAGCTCGCTTTGCCGCGCAAGAGACCTGTCTTCGTCTCTTCGGCCATGCGATCGATCGCCTTCGCGATCCCGAAGTCGATGACCTTGGTCACGCCGCCCGTCGTGACGAGCACGTTCTGCGGAGAGACGTCGCGGTGCACCACGTTGAGGAGCCCGCCCGCCTCGTCGCGCAGCTCGTGCGCGGCGTGCAGGCCCGCGCACGCGTCCGCGCCGATGCGCAGGAGCACGTCGACCGGGAACGCATGGCCCGCCTTCTGGATCGCTTGGTAGAGCTTGGACCACGAGTCGCCGCTCACCCACTCGAGCACCATGTAGAGCGTGCCGTCCTCCTCGCCGAGATCGTCGATGTCGGCGACGTTCGGGTGACGGATGCGCGAGGCGATGCTCGCCTCGTCGAGGAACATCGCGCGGAAGCCCTGATCGCGCGCGAGGCGCGGCAAGATCGTCTTGACCGCGACGAGCTTCTCGAACCCGTGCTTGCCCTGCACGCGCGCGATCCACACCGTGGCCATGCCGCCCTGCGCGTAGGGATAGAGCAGCTCGTAACGCCCATCGAGCTTGTAGCCAGGGACGAGGCGCTCCTCCGCGGGGTTCTGCCGAGCCATGAGGCGCGCCGAGTATAAGGGATCTCGGGCGCGACCGACGTGACGGCCGTTGCGATCGCGCCCCGCCTCACGGGATACTCGGCCCCCTATGGCACGAAAGCCCGAGCTGACCGAGCTCCCCACGCGCCTGCTCTTGAATGCGCTCAGCGGGGAAGGCCGGCAAAAGCGCATCTTCGTCGTCGGCATCATCGGGGTCGTGCTCCTCGCGCTCGGGACCCTCGTGGCCTTCAAGGTCATCGACTCGCGCGCCCGCGAGGCGCGCGACACCGCGTGGAGCACGCTCAACACGTGCCTGCTCGGCCAAGAGCCGCTCAAGCCGAACGAGGGCGCGAGCGCGCGCGTCACCGAGGTGCAGCTCGCCGTCGTCGGCTACCCGCCCGAGCGGCGCGGCAAGCCGGGTGAATTGCCGTGGCCCGCGAGCTGCGGATCGGTCGCGTTCGCGCTCGGCGAGAACGCGTCCTCGCCCGCGCTGCGCGAGGCCGCGGAGGCGCTCGGCAAGGCGCTCAAGGCCGATCAGGCGCTCACGAGCAACCTCAAGCCCGCGGTCGACAAGCTCTGGGCCGCGGCCGCTGCAGACAAGCTCACCCTCGTCGCGGTGCCGAACGCGACGCCCGCGCCCAAGGTGACCCCGGTGCTCTTCGCGGGCGAGGCGCTGCGCACGATGCCGCGCTTCTTGGGCGCGACGTTCCCGCTCGCGAGCGTGCGCGAGGAGCAGGCGCCGATCAACAAGCTCCGCTTCCTCATCGATCAAAAGGACCTGCCCGAAGGCCCGGTGCTCTGCACCGCGACCTCGACCGACACCGCGATCCGCTGCGCGAAGATCCCCGAGACCGTCGCGACCATGAGCCCGGGCCTGCGCCTCATCGGCACGCTCGAGCCCGGCGCGCAGCCCTTCTTCTTCGCGGGCGATCGCGGTCAGCTCGGCATCTTCCCGCCCACGGGCAAACACGCGATCGCGGCGTCGGTCGCGTTCGGCGCGATCGCGCGCGCCGACGGATCGATCGCGTTCCTCACGCGAAAAGGCGGCAAGGAGGTCTACCTCGTGAGCCAGCCCGCGGTGGGCGCGACCAATGAGCAGATCGCGCTGCAAGGCGCCGACGTCGAGGCGCCGACGCACGCGGGGCTCTTCTGGGAGTGGCTCGTGTACCGCGCCGCGGGCAAGAGCCCGCAGCACCTCGTCGCGCGCAAGATCGAGGGCACGATCATCAAGGGCACGAACGACGTCGGCGAGCTCGCCGAGCAGGCGCCGCCCGACAAGACCGGCGCCGAGCCGCAGATCCACGCGTGCAAGAGCGACGAGGCGATCGCGGTGCGCGCGCGCGGCCAGCGCGCCGACGCGATCGCGTTCTTCTCGGCGGGCCGCTGGTCGTCGCCGATCAAGGCCGACACGCGCGGCGGCGCGCTCACGTGCCGCGGCGTCGAGGCGATCTCCACGATGGTCGAGCACACCGCCGATCGCGACAAGGACTACCCCGTGATCACGCAGGCTCGCTGCAACGCCTCGGGCTGCGCCACGCAGATCATCGACATGCGCAAGGTGCTCGCGGGCAGCAGCGAGATCGCGCCCGCGGACGCGGGCAGCTTCGGCGCCGCCGACGTCGCGGGCAAGCTCCTCCTCGTGTGGAACGCGGGCGTCGCGGGCGGCGTGCGCATGCGCTTCGCGCTCCCCGAGCGCATCAAGGACGCCGACGACATCGTCATCACCGACGGCCGCGACGACAAGGGCGAAGCCAAGACGAGCATCGTCGCGCAGGTGCGCGTGATCTCGGCGAGCAGCTTCGGCTTGATCTTCCTCAACACGACGCTCGGCGTGCGCGTGCTGCGCGTCGACGCCTCAGGCCAGCTCACGCCGCTCGGCCACGCGATGTAGGCCCGCGCTCGCGGGTTGACTCCCGAGCCCGCCTTTGGAAAGAGGCGTGCCCATGAACGAGACGGTAGAGAGAGCCGAAGCAGGCGCGGGCCGGCGCGTCGTCACGCATGTCACGTCGCTCAGCGAGCTCGTGGGCGGGCACCCGGACGCGCTCGCCTCGATTTACAGCGCCGGCAAGCCCTGCGTCGCGTCCGATCTGGGCGACGCGCCCGAAGGCCAGCTGCTCGCGATCACCTTCGGCACCGGCGCGTTCATGGGCCTCCGCCCCATCGTGCGCGCGATCGCGGCGGTGTCGCCGTGGAAGGGCAAGACGTTCGATCACGGCGGCAACGGCGGCACCAACGTGGTGCTCGGCAAGAAGACCCTGCGGTTCCACGCCGAGGTGGGCCCCTCGGCGCTCGACGGCAAGCCCACGCTCATCCTCCGTTACGACCAAGAAGCGTTCGGAAATCCTCGGCCGTTCCGCTCCATGGTGGGCGAGCTTCGCTCCATCGCGCCCGGCCTCGCGGTCGGTCCGCTGCTCTACCCCGGCAAGGGCGGCGCGCTCGTGCCGGTGCTCTATTACGGGCTCCAGCGCTGATCGGTGATTTTTGTGAGCCGCCCCGCGCGCTACCCGTGACTATGCGCCGAGGTGGTTGCTCTCGCGTCCAAAGGGTTGACCGCTCCGGCAGGTGACGGAGGCGGTCGCGTCGCGTTCCTCAGCGACGCAGCGCTGGTCGAAGGGCTCCGCGCGCGGAGGCCCGAGGCGGTCGCCGCGCTCTACGATCGGTACGCGCCGCACGTGCGCCGCCTGCTCGCGCGGGTGATGGGCTCCGCGCGCGATCTCGACGATCTCGCGCACGACGTGTTCGTGCGCGCCATCGGATCGAGCGGCGAGATCCGCGATCCGAACGCGCTCAAGGCGTGGATGACGAGCATCGCGATCCACACGGCGCGCACCGCGATCCAAGCGCGGACGCGGCGGCGGTGGCTCTCGTTCCTCGCGCCCGAGGCGCTGCCCGAGCCCGCGGCGATCGTCGCGGAGAGCGAGGTCTCCGAGGCCATGCGCGCGACGTACGGCGTGCTCGACACGCTGCCCGCCGACGAGCGCGTGGTCTTCGCGCTGCGCTTCATCGAGGGCATGGAGCTCACGGCGATCGCGGAGGCGTGCGGGCTCTCGCTCGCGACGGTGAAGCGCCGCATCGCGCGCGCAGAAGACCTGTTTTGCGCGCGGGCGCGCGCGAACCCGGTCCTCGCAGAGTGGATCCAAGGAGGGACCCGATGGGCAGGACGTTGACCGATCTCGGCAAGGCCATCGCCTCCACGCAGGACGAGGCGCTGCGCGGCGTCGATCTCGGGCCCGGGCGCGATCGCCTGCTCCGCGCGGTCGACGCGGGTCGCGGCTCCGCGCCGCAGCGCACGCCGCCTTCGAGGGCGCGGAGCGCGTGGATCGCGCTCGCGGCGGCGATCGCGATCACGGCGGCGATCGTGATCGGGCTCGGCCGGCGCCCGCCGCTCTCGTTCCACGCGGGGAGCGACGCTGGCCGCGAGGGCGCGTGGATCGCGGCGCCGTCGGATCACGCGTTGCCCCTTCGTTTCTCGGATGGAACGTTGGTCTCGCTCGGGCAGAGCGCGCGCGTCCGCGTGGCCGATCTCGATCGCCGCGGCGCGCGCGTGATCCTCGAGCGCGGCCAGCTCTCCGCGTCGGTCGTGCACCGATCCGAGACGCGGTGGCGCGTCGACGTGGGGCCGTTCGAGGTGCGCGTCACGGGCACGCGCTTCGACGTCGCGTGGTCGCCCGAAGACGAGACGTTCAAGCTCGCGCTCCACGAGGGCAGCGTCGAGGTGACGGGCCCGGTGCTCGGCGAACGAAGGACCGTGCGCGCGGGCGAGACCGTGGTGGTCTCGTGCCTCGAACAAAAGCTCACGATCCGCGCGGGCGACGAGCCCAAAGGAGCGCCCTCGGCCGCGGCTCCGCCCGCGTCCGCCGTGTCGATCGCGCCCGCGCGCGAAGCGCCTGCGCCGCCTTTGCCTCCGCAGGCGAGCGCGAGCGCTTCGTCTCCGCCGCGCGCGTCGTACCGCGATCTCGCGAAGAGCGGGCGCTATGCGGACGCGGTCCGCGCGGCCGAAGAAGAGGGCTTTGGCAGCGTGTGTGATCGCGCGGGCGCCGACGACCTGATGGCGCTCGCGGACGCGGCGCGGCTCGCGGGGAACGGCGCGCGCGCGATCGAGGCGCTCGCCGCGATCCGGCGGCGTTTTCCGGGTCACCCGCACGCGGCGACGGCGGCCTTCGTGCTCGGGCGCGCGGCGTTCGATCAGCGCGGCGCGTACGGCGAGGCCGCGCGCTGGTTCTCGCTTTATTTGCAGGAGCAACCCGGCGGATCGCTCGCCCGCGAGGCGCTCGGCCGCTTGATGGAGTGCCGCGAGCGGAGCGGGGATCGTGCGGGCGCGCGCGAAGCGGCCGAGCGCTACCTCGCGGCGTATCCGAGCGGCGCGCACGCCGACAAAGCCAAGCGCCTGCTCGAACCGTAAGCCGCATGCGCCCTCGATCCATCTGCATTTCTCGCACGATCGCGCTCACCTTCGCGATCGCGCTCACCGCCGCGAAGGCGCGCGCGGCCGATCCTCCGCGCGTGGTCGTCGTCGCCGCGGATCGCGATCGCGCGATGGTCGAGCGGCTCCGCGCCGAGCTCGCAGCGATGGGCTTCGACGTGACGCTCGTGCCGCTCCCCGAAGGGATCTCGACGCGCGAGGCGCTCGAGGGCGCCGCCAAGCTCCACAACGCGGTCGCGTCGATGCACGTCGCCGCGGCGGCGCGCGGGATCGAGCTGTGGGTCGCCGATCGCGTCACCGGCAAGACGGTGCTCCGCGACGTTGTCGTGCCCGACGGGGGCGCGCACGACACCATCGCGCTCCGCGCGGTCGAGCTGCTCCGCGCGAGCTTGATGGAGATGGATGCGCCTCATCCTCCTCGCGGCGACACGCCCGCGCCGCCTTCGCTCCGCGCTGCCCTCGGCGTTCCTCCGCCCCCCGATCCTTCACCCATCGCCGCGCAGAGATTCGCCACATCGGACGTGGCGGATCTCGCTCACCTCACGCCGCCTCCTCGCAGAGCCCCGTGGATGGGGGTGAGCATCGGCGGCGCCGTCGCGTGGAGCCCAGGCGGGCTCGGCCCTCACGCCGCGCTCGACGTGGGGTTGCGCGCGTGGGTCGTGCCGCGCGTCGCGATTGAGATCGGAGGCGCTATCCCGATCACGGCGGCGCGCCATGAGGGGGCGGAGGGGTATTCCAACAATCGTTTCACCCTGGTCACCGCCGGCGGCCGCGTCGAGCTCGGACCGCTCGGGAGCAGGGTCAAGCCCTCTCTCGGAGGTGGGTTTGCGCTCGTGTGGCTCCACGCCGAGGGGGTCGGCGCGTCGCCCGAATACGTAGGGGCGACGCGTGATGCGTTTACCGGAGGGCCTTATTTGCGGCCCGGCCTCGGCGTGGCGGTGGCGGGCCCGCTGCGGATCCGCGCCGACGTGCTCGCAGGCGTAGCTCTCAAGAAGCTCGCGCTCACCTATGCTTCGCGCGAGGCGGCGGGGTGGGGTCAACCTTTTTTGGTCGGATCGATGGGTGTCGAGATGGTTTTTTGAGCCGCGGGGATGGCCGGAAATGACTGTGAGGATCGAAGGGAGATACGCTATCATGAAATCTCATAAGCTCGCCGGCTCGCTCGTTGTCCTCTCCGCAGTGATCCTCCACGCCGCCGGCTGCGAATCGACGGTCGTCGATGTGATCGGGGAGAATCAGAGCAACTCCACATCGGGTGTCCCGGGCGCGAATTCGATCGCGAACATGACGGAGGCGGAGCGGGAGACGTTTTGCGCCTGGTATGGTGGTCTCTTTTGGGAGCCTGCGCCGAGCGAGAGCAGGGAGGTTTTGGCGGACGGCACCGTCGTTGGGTATGCGGGCTTCGGGTGCGCGTACAGCCCCTGTACGATGGGGGAGCCGGGCTTCGAGTGCGGGGGGGGCCCGTGCGCGACCAACCCGTCGCTCGAGCACTGCAAGGCGAGCCTCGCAGCACAGCCCTGCAGCGCGACGGTAGCCCAGCTCGAAGCGTGCCTGCGCGCGCTTCTCCCGGAGCTCTCGGGCGGCGGTGGGAGCGCTCCGTTTTGCCCTGACGCGGCCACGCCGTGCGCGCCGTTTCTCAACGATCCTTCGTGCGTGGGCACCATCGTGGCGCCCTACAACGAGGTTGACGGGTATTGCCACGTTCGCGTCGAGTGAGACGATTGACCTCCGCGTTCGAGCGTGCGATGGGGCACGAATGACCAACGCGCCGACCTCATTACCTGTGCTCGATCTCTTCGGGCCCGTGTTTCAAACCGATCCTCACCGGGCCTTGCGCGAGGCGCGCGAGCAGAGCTGGTGCGCGACCACCCCCTTCGGCACGGGCATCCTGCGCTACGACGAGGTCCAAACCGCGCTCGCCATGCGCACCTTGCGCACGCCCGGCGCCGATTTCCTCGCCATGCAAGGCATCACGAGCGGCCCTCTCGTGGACGCGATCAGCGGCTTTCTGCTCAGCACCCATGGCCCCTCGCACGCCCGCGTCCGAAGGCTCGTGAACAAAGCGTTCACCACCCATCGCGTCGAGCGCGCGCGCCCGGCGATCCGCGCCATCGCCGCCGATCTCGTGGCCTCTTTGGCCGCGCGCGAGGGCTGCGAGGTCATGCAGGACTTCGCGGATCCTTTTGCGTTCCGCGTGCTCTGCGCGTTCGTCGGCATCCCCGCGTCGGCGCACGCGCTCGTGCACCGGTGGACGATCGATCTGGGCCTGCTCTTCGGCTTCAGCGTCAACGAGCACACCGCCACGATCGAGAACGCGTTGACGAACCTCTACGCCTACACGGACGAGCTCATCGCCGAGCGCAGGCGAGCGCCCGGCGACGACATCACGAGCGCGCTCGTGCTCGCGGAGGAGGCGGGGGAGCTCCTCACCAACGAAGAGCTTCGGTCCATGATCATCACGTTCCTCTCCGCGGGTCACGGCACGGTCACCCACCAGATCGGCAACGCCGTCGCGGCGTTCCTCGATCACCAGGACCAATGGCGCTTGCTCGCGACCACACCGGAGCTCGCGCCCCGCGCGGCCGAAGAGGTCATGCGGTATTGTCCGGCCTCGATCTTGGGCGTCCCGCGCGTCGCGACGGAGGCGGTCGAGATCCACGGTCGCCGCTTCGAAGCGGGCGCGTTCCTCATGCCCATCACCGGCTCGGCCAACCGCGATGCGAGCGTGTTCGAATCCCCCGATCGCTTCGACATCACGTGTGAACGGCGGACCCACGCGACCTTCGGCGGCGGGATGCACTTCTGTTTGGGCGCGGCGCTCGCCCGCGCCGAGCTGGAGATTGGCCTGCCCATGCTCGCGCGCGCGCTCGGCGATCCGACCCCCGCAGGTCCCGCCGCGTGGCTCCCTCCGACCGAAGCTGTCTTTGGCCCGGTGCGCCTGCCGATCGCGTATCGACCGCAGGCCGGCGCCCTCTCGTAATCTGATCACCTCAATGAATGAAGGGGCTCAGCGCTTCGCCGCCCGGCGCGCGTAGTGGGACGGAGGCAGGCCGGCGAGGCGCTTGAAGTCACGGCAGAAGTGGGCTTGATCGGCGTAGCCGAGGAGCGCGGCGAGGTCGGTGACGGTGGACTGCCCTGCCTCCAAGGCCAAGAGCGCTTCGTGGAGGCGATAACGCTGGATCACCCATTTGGGGCTCACGCCCACGGTGTCGCGGAAGAGCCTTTGGAGATCGCGGAGGTGCCTGCCCGAGCGCGCGGCGAGCGCGTCGGCCGTGGTGATCGCGCGATCGTTCAAGGCGGCATGAAAGAGCGCGCGGAGCTCCCGCGCGTACGGGGGCGGCGGGGGCAAGATGCGTTGAAAGAACCGCGCGGCGACGGCGACGCGCGCCTCGTCGCGCTCCTCCGCTTCGATGTTTTGGGCATAGTCGTCGGAGAGCGCTTTGCCCACGACGCTCGCGAGGAGCACGGTCTTGCCGGTGAACGTGTGGGCGGGCGCGTCGAGGAGCGGCCGAAACGCGCCGGGGAGGAACTTGGCGCCGAAGACGCGCCCCGTCCCTTCCAACGTTCGGACGAAGCGCCCTTTGGGCACGCCGACGACGCGCGCCACGCCCGCCTCGACCACGACGTGAAAGCACGGGTGAGGCAGCGTCTCGCGCACGACGCTCGCGCCTTTGGGGAGGCTCCACGAGACCGACCACCAATGTTCGAGGTGGTCGTCGAGCGGCGGATCGACCAGATAACGAGCGTGGCGCCCGTGGGGGTCGCCCCCGGGCTGGACGATGCCGCGCGGCGGCTCGCGTTTGGGTTTGGCCATGTCGCGTTCGTTCAAGCCGGGGACGGCGGCGCGGCATACGATGCCGCCCATGAGACATCAAGTCCAAGGAACGTTCGAGGTCAAGGCCGAGCGCGAGCCGCCCTACGATGCGCGGGAGGGCGCGACGATCCGCCGCGTCACGTACAAGAAGCAGTTCTCGGGGCCGCTCAACGCCGAGAGCGAGGCCGCGGTGATCGAGGCGGTCACGAGCGTCAAAGGGTCTGCTGGATACGTGGGGATCGAGCGGGTGACAGGCACGCTGGAGGGACGGAGCGGGAGCTTCGTGCTCCAGCACAGCGGCCTCATGGATCGCGGCGCTGTCACCCATTCGGTGGCGGTGGTGCCGGACTCGGCCACCGGGGAGCTCACGGGCCTCCGCGGGACCATGAGCATCGATATCGTGGACGGCGAGCACCGCTATCGCTTCGAGGGGTGGTACGTGGAGGGATGAGGGCTAAAAGGACCTCGTGAACGTCGAGCTCGACCCGGACACGAACGGCGACGAGAGCCCGAGCACGTTCGAATACCCTACGTCGCCCACGCGGAGGAACTGCATCGGCGAGACGGCGCCGAACGTCGTCGAGCCGTACGACAGGCATTGAGGCGGCTGCGAGAGGTTCGTGATGTTGGTCGAGCAGACCTTGAAATTGCCGTGGGCGCCGTTGAACCCGGCGTAGCCCCAAATCGCATGACAGGTCGGCGAGTAATAGAGCGTGATCGTGCCGACTTGCGCGCCGTTCACGGTGATCGGGCCGGAGCTCATCGCCTGTTGATCCAAGACGCAGGTCGTCGCATACGGGTTCAGGCCCGTACAGCCCGCGTTCGAGCACGACAGCTCTTGCTCGGCCTCACCGATCGTCTCGTCGTCACCGTCGTTCGAATCCACCGGCGCGGCGCAGCCCGTCACGAGCGTAGAGGCGAGCGCAAACACCACACCCAAGGCCTTGTAATGGCTGTTCATTCGTAATCTCCGTCGTCGTTTGGTAGGGAGCGTGTCCGCCCGCGGCTCATGGCCTCTTTGCCGATGAGCCCTCGCGGGGCGACGCGCTGTTGACTCACTTACGCACGAGCCGGCCGGCGGATCGCCGAGGCTCAACCATTTCTGCCGATGTCACGATCCCGTCCAAAGCCTCTTGGACGGAGAGGGCTTATCGGAGCATGGCGACCTTCTCGCCGAAGAGCTTCTCCAGCTTGGCGAGCATGGCGTCGCTCGGCTCGACGCGATATTCGCGGCCGAGCGAGAGCAGCGCTTCGCTGCCGTCGTTGAGCTGGATCACGAGCTCGACCGCGCACGCGCCCGGGCTCTGGCGGAGCACGTCCTTGAGGCGGCCGATGTGCTCGCGCCCGGCGCGCTGCTCGCTCACGCGGATGGCGACCTGCTTGGTCTCGTTCAGGATCGCGCTCGCCAAGAGGACGACCTCGTCGAGCAGGAGCGTGGGCTCGCGTGAGGCTTGTTCGTTCTCCTCGCCCTCCTCTTGCATCGGGAAGCTGAGCTTGCCCGAGACGAGCACCGGCTCGCCCTTGGCGGCTTGTTCGAGCACCGGGCCGAAGGTCTCGATCTGCTGCTGCCGCACCTTCACCTCGATGCGCCCGGCCACGTCCTCGAGCACGAAGAACGCGATCTTGCCGCCGCCTCCTTTGAAGATCTTCTCGCGGTAGCCCTCGACCATGCCCGACACGCGCACCTTGGACCAAGGATCCATGGCCGCGAGCGCCGACGTGGACACGACCTCGAGCCGCGTGAGCCCCTCGCCGTAGCGATCGAGCGGGTGGCCCGAGACGTAGAAGCCGAGCGACTGCTTCTCGCGCGCGAGCGTCTCGTGCAAGTCCCACGGCTCGGCGCTCGGGTACTCGTCGAGCCGCGGGGTCTCGGCGGCGGCCTTGCTGAAGAGCCCGAAGAGCGACGCTTGGCCGCGCTCGCGATCTTTGCTCGCGCTGCGCGATCGTTCGAGCGCGCGATCGATGGCGGCGAACGCGCGCGCCCGCGAGATGCCGCGCGCCTTGAGCGAGGTGTCGAACGCGCCGCACTGCACGAGCGCTTCGAAGACGCCTTTGTTCACGCGGCGCGGATCCACCCGCTGCGCGAAGTCGAAGAGGTCGGTGAACGGCCCGCCGCTGTCGCGCACCTCGAGCACCGCCTCCAGCGCGGCCTCGCCCACGCCGCGGATCGCGCCGAGGCCGAAGCGGATCTTGGGGTGCAAGGGATCGCGCACCTTGGATCCGCGCCGCTGGCGTGCGCCGTTCGGCGCGCGCGGCTCCGAGTACACGACGGTGAAGTCGGTCCTCGACTCGTTGACCTCGGGCGGGAGGATCTCCACGCCCCACGCGCGCCCCTCGGCGATGATGCGCACGACCTTGTCGATCTTGTCGCGGTCCGCGGTCATCAGCGCGCACAAGAACTCGACCGGGTAGTGCGCCTTCAAGTACGCCGTTTGGTACGTGACGAGCGCGTACGCCGCCGAGTGGCTCTTGTTGAAGCCGTACCCCGCGAAGTACTCGAGCAGCCCGAAGATGCGCTCGGCGTCCTCCGTCTTGACGCCGTTCTTGGTGGAGCCCTCCACGAAGACGCCCTTCTGCTTGGCCATCTCCTCGGGCTTCTTCTTGCCCATCGC
>CAYTJL010000009.1:64541-79716 GCA_964437785.1 uncultured Polyangiaceae bacterium | reverse complement strand
GCCGCGAGCTCGGCGCACTTTTGGAACGACGCTTTGCCGCTCCGCCCCGCGGCCTGCTCGGCCGCGCCGCGGAGCTGCCACGCGGTCGCGGAGCCCGGCGCCTTTTGCGTGTATTGCGTCGCCAGCTCCACCGCTTTGGTCGTCTGGCCCGCTTCGAGCGCTCGCATCACGCGCACGCTCATCGGCGCGCTCTCGTCGTCGGGCCAAGGCTGCTTGTTCGGGCGGCCGGCGTCCATCGCGCCCGCGTCGAGCCCGGCGTCCGCTGCCGCCCCTGCGTCGCTCGGCGCCCCTGCGTCGGCGGGAGACGCTGCGCTGTTCGGCACCGGCGGCGTAGGAGACGCGCTCGGAACGGTGGCGGGCGTCGAAGCGACGGTGGGAACGGTGGTCACGGGGACGGACGGTGACGAGAGCACGGTGGGCGCCACGTTCGGAGAAACAGGCCCCGGAGGAGGCGTCTGCGATCGGCCGAACAGATACGCGGCGACCCCGACCACGACCGCCGTGACCGCCGCGATGAGCCACGGATTGTTCGCGGGCTTCGTCGTATCGCCTTCGCGACGCTCGTCCGCCGCATGGGGCGGCTGCGCGGAGACCGCGCTCGGCTTGGTGGCCTGCACCCGGGCCTGCGGTTTGGCGGCGGGTCGCGCTTCGTACGCGCTCTCGTCGGTCGCAGCGACACGCGGGGCGCGCGCCGACGGAGCAGGCTTTGCAGGGGGCGGCGCGGGCTCGGGCTCTGGAGGAGGCGGCGGCGCGGGCGGCGATCGAAGGCGCGACGCGCTGGGATCCGGCGAGCGCGCCGTGCCAGGCGCCTCGTCGACCGCGACGTCCTCGTGCGCGGCGGGAGGCGCAGGCGTGCGGAGCCCCGGCGGAACCGGCTCAGGGACGCCGCCGATGAGCAACATCGGCCCCGTCCGCGCCTGCCCTTGCTGAGCTTCCGTGCGTTCGGCGCGCGGAGCGGGCGCAGGCTCCTCCGGCGGCGGCTTGGACACGATCGCGGGCGGGGGCTCGTTCGACGGGATGACTTTGTGCTGGCCCGAGTCGCTCAAGAGGTCGGGCGACGACAGTGTCATCGCCGCCGGGCGCGGCGCAGGCGGGATGGACGCGCGCTCATCCGACGCGGGGATGATCGACGTCGATCGGCCCGATGACTCGGGCCCGTGCGCGGGCACCACCTCGAGCTCGTCGATGCCGGGGCCGGGTGAAGCGGGCGCGTGGCTGATGCCGGGGATGCTCGCCCTCGTGTCGGGGACGATGGGATCGGCCGTGTCGTGGCTCGCGACCTCGCTCTGCGACGCCGTCGAGGTGATGAGCAGCCCCTCGAAGAAGAGCTTCGAGATGGTCGAGAGCGTCGAGAGATCTTCGAACGGCGACGCGTCGACCACCTGCATGAGCGAGCGCTTGCCGTCGAACAAACGAAGGATCGCGTTGAGCTCGTCGGGGATCTCGTTGAGCCGCGCGAGCAGCTCGTCCGCATCGACCTCGAACACGGTCGTCAGCGGCGGCAGCGCTTCGAGCAGGCGCCCCCACTCGTCGACGCGGCGCATGCCCTCCATCAAGAGGCCCTGCGTGGTCGACTCGATCACGTCGGGGTTGTCGACCTTGCAGAACTCGACCTCGAACTCGCCCTCGTTCCAGATGAGCGTGCGGTACACCGCCTCTTCGCCGACGAGCCGGCCGAGCGAGGCGTCGACCACCTTGCCGTCGCGGAAGAAGACGCGCGCCTCGGATTTCCCGTTCGTGATGTGGACGATGCCGCTCTTGCGGCTCACCTCGAAGGTCTGGAGCAGATCGACGACGTTCATGTCGGCGACCGATCCGGTGAAGCGCGTGCGCCCGCCGGACACGAGGCTCGAAGGCTGCTTCGTCGCGATGCCCTCGCGCGTGCGGCGCGCGAGCAGGAGGTTCACGCGCGCGATGAGCTCGCGCACGAAGATGGGCTTCGTGAGGTAGTCCTCGACGCCCAGCTCGAGCCCGCGGATCTTGTCCTCGATGGACTTTTGGCTCGTCAAAAAGACGACCGGGATGTTCGTCCACTCGGGGTGATCTTTGAGCTTACGGACGAGCGCGTAGCCGTCCATCTTGGGCAAGCGTGTGTCGCTCAAGATCAGATCGGGCGGAGAGAGCTCGATCTTGGTGAGCGCGTCAGCGCCGTCTTTGGCCGTGGTGACGCTGTAGCCGGCCTTCTTGAGGCTGACCTCGAGGACCCGGACACTCCGCGGATCGGCATCGACCAGAAGGAGCTGTTGTTTCGCCACCGAACGTTGGCCCCATGCGCCGAGAGGGAGACCCGGGGGTGGGGGAGCGGAGGGCCCGCTTGCGGGCCCCGGGCCCCCACCGTAGACCGGCGCGAAGAATGGCGAGGGCGGAGCAGGGGGTCAAGTTTAACGTGGCGCTCAGTGCCCCCAAGGATCGACGACATCCCCGCCGGGCCGTTTGCCGGGCACCTTCGGCGGGTCCGCGCTCGTCGCCGTTGGTTTGGGCGCTCGCAACGTAGGCGCCCTTCCCGAAGGGTCGGCGGACGCGAGCGGCGGCGGCGCGGACGCGGAGCCCGACAGCGCGGCGCTCATTCGCGACGCGGAATCCGCGCTGGGCGGGGTCGCGACGCCCGACGCCGACGCAGCCGGCGGCTCTTCGCCTTTGGCCGGCGTGGACCGTTGGCTCGTCGATCTCACTCCGAAGAACACCGCGACGCCGACCACCAAAATCCCCGCGCCGACCGCGAGCGGCTTCCACGCCGCGGCTCCCTTCGCCGCGGGCCTGACCGAGCTCGTGGCCGGGGGCGGCGGCCTGCGCGACGACATGTTCGCCGGGTGCAGCGCGCCGAGATCCGCGAGCGCCTTCTCGAGCGCGGAGGCGACCGCGGCCATGTCGGAGTAACGATCTTCCGCCTTCTTTCCTAGGCATCGCATCGCGATCGGCGCGAGCAGCCCGAGCTTCGACGATCCGCGCACCGAGCGCTCGATGGGCTCGGGCGTCGCGAACATGTGCTTCGTCAGCACGCCCATGTACGTGTCGGCCTCGAACGGGACGCGGCCCGCGAAGCACTCGTACAAGATCACGCCGAGCGCGTAGATGTCCGTGCGCAGATCGACGCCCTGCCCCGCGGCCTGCTCCGGGCTCATGTAGTGCGGCGTCCCGAAGACCATGCCCGCGCGCGTGAGCCTGCCGGCGCCGGCCATCTTGGCCACGCCGAAGTCCAAGATCTTCACGAACTCGCGGTCCCCCGCGCGCGTGATGAAGATGTTGTCGGGCTTGAGATCGCGGTGGATCACGCCCGCCGCGTGGGCCGCGGCGAGCGCGGACGCGCACTGGAGCAAGAGCGTCGCGGCGCGCGTGGGCTCGAGCCGCTTCTCGTCTTTGAGGAGCCGCGCGAGCGTCTGCCCTTCGAGCATCTCCATCACGAAGTACGGCATCTTCGTGCGATCGATCGTGAGCTCGCCGAAGTCGCTGACCGCGACGATGTTGGGGTGCCCGATCGCGGCGGCGGCCTTGGCCTCTTGGATGAAGCGCTCGATGTGCTCGGCGTCGGCGATGTCGCGACGGAGCACTTTGAGCGCGAAGCGCCGGCCCAGCGACTTGTGCTTGACCTCGTACACCGTGCCCATCCCGCCCTCGCCGAGCACGCTCAGCACCTCGTAGCGCTGGTCGACGATCGTGCCGAGCAAGGGATCACGGGTCGGGCTGTATTCGGGATCTTCCGCGAGCAGATCACCGTCGAACGGGCAGAACCGAGCCTCGCCCGAGAACGGCTGCTGGCACGTCGGGCAGCGCCGCGCGCGCGCCGCACGGGGAGGCAACGCGAGCGTGACGCCGTCTTCGCCCGCGCTTACGGGCGAGGCGCCGCCGGGGTGCATACGCACGGTCTCGGGCACTCTCCGAGATTAGCGAAACCCGGCGAGCGCGACCAACAACGTTGTTTGGGATCGTGCGCGAGGAGGGAGAAAATCAGCCGGCAGGCGCCGGCGTGCCGCAATTGGCGCAGAACTTGGCTGCGCCGAGCTCGGTGCCGCAGCCCGCGCAGAACTTCTTGGCGGGCGCGGCCGCGAGCGGCGTGCCGCACTCCTGGCAGAACTTGCCGCCCGGCACCTGCGCGCCGCACTTGGAGCACGCGACCTTGGCGCCGCCCGCAGAAGGAGGCCCGCCCGGCTGCTGCTGCATGTGAGCCGGCGTAAACTGCGGGGCTGCGCCGGGCTGCGCGGCCACCATGTTGTTCATCATGCCCATGCCGACGGCGACCTGCGCGCCCATCATCGCGGCGCCGCTGCCCTCGCCGCCCTTGGCCATGCCCTGCCCCGCGCCCATCATCGCGGAGCCCGCCGCGTAGTTGTTCCAGTTGCCCGCGAGCTGCTGCACGTAGCGCCCGTCGTTCTGGAACTTTTGATCGAGCTCGAACTGCTTGGCCTTGGCCACGTCCGACGCGATGCTCACGCCGCGCCGCGCCTCGCCGCGGGCCTTGTTGGCCTCGCGAAGGAGCTGCTGATCCTCTTGGTTGAAGCTGATGTTGCCGATGGTGACGTCGACGATCTTGATGCCGATCTCTTCCATGTTCGGCGCGCGCGTGATGAGCGACTGTTGGATCGCGCCGGTCATGCCGCCGAGGTTCAGCATGCTCTTCTGCTGCTGCGCGCACATCTCGCCGATGGTGGCGCGGACCGCGGTGAAGAACTTGTTCTTGATCCAGTTGAGCGTCTGCTCGTTGTCCATGCTGCCGGCGGCCTGGCCGTAGTAACCGATGACGAAGCGCACCGGATCGACCACCTGGAGCGCGAACTCGCCGAAGATGCGCGGCGTGACGAACTCGAACAGGATGGGATCCTCCATCGACTCGAGCGGGCCGCCGTACGTGATGCCGCGGACGGGCTGCATCTTGACGAAGAAGATCTCGGCGATGAAGACGTTGCCGCCCGTGAACTGGTTGATGAGGTTGTTCAGGAACGGGATGTTCTGGCTCTGGAGCGTGTGCCGCCCCGGGGGCAGGTAGCCGACGTATTTGCCGTCTTTGAAGAAGAGCGCGCACTCGTCGCTGTCGACGGTGAGCTGGGAGTACATCGGGACGTTCTGATCGGGGTGCTTGTAGACGATGAGGTGCTTTACGTTGTCAGGCCGCGCGATCATCATCTCGCGGACGCCGGTCTTGACGAAATCCATGATCCCCATGTCTCGATCTCCCTTGGCCGCCATCGGCATCGACTCGGCCGTGACGCGCCGGGCGGAGAATAATGCTCGACCCCATCCACAGCAATGGGGCCGCCCTCAAATCCTCGGAGACAAGCTTTGATCGCGCCCATCAACCTCGCCGAGCTCGCGCCGCCGGCGCAGAAGATGGCCTCCCCCGAGGCGCCCGAGAAGCTCAAGCTCATGGCCGCGCGCGGCGTCGCCCCGGGCATCAAGCCCGCGGACTTGGTCGCGTTGCTCCTCGTGCTCTCGAAGAGCGACCTCCCCGAGGTGCAGAAGACCGCGAAGGCGACGCTCGCCGCGCTGCCGGAGCCCGTGCTCCAAGGCGCGCTCGCGGCCGACCTCCAGCCCGAGGCCATCCACGCGCTCGCGCCGTTCTACACGGGCCGCACCGACGTGCTCGATCGGCTGATGCGCATGCCGCGCATCAGCGTCGAGACGATCGAAGAGATCGCGCGGACGGGCGACGAGGCGACGACCGAGCTCGTGGCCGTCAACGAGGATCGGCTGCTCAAGCACCCGACGATCATCGAGAGGCTCTACCTCAACAAAGCGACGCGCATGTCGACCGCCGATCGGCTCATCGATCTGGCCGCGCGCAACGGCGTCACGCTCAGCGGGATCGCGGCCTTCAAAGAGGCGGTGATCGCGCTCAAAGACGAGCTCATCCCCGAGCCCTCCCCCGAGCCGACGCCCGACGACGAGCTGTTCAACGAGACCGAGCAGATCGCGACGGAGCTCACGGGATCGGCCGCGCCCGAGGACACCCACACCGAGGACGAGGAAGGCAACGAGAAGCTCAAGGACAAGTTCCTGCCGCTCTATCAGCGCGTCGCCAACATGACGATGTCGCAGAAGATCCGGCGCGCGATGTTGGGTACGCGCGAGGAGCGCATGCTCCTCGTGCGGGACAACAACCGCGTGGTGGCGACCGCGGCGATCCGCAGCCCCATGATCCAAGAGCCCGAGGTCGCGCTCATCGCGCGCAACCGCAACATCCCGGACGAGGTCCTCCGCATCATCGGCAACACCTCGGAGTGGCTCAAGAGCTACTCGATCAAGCGCGCGCTCGTGGAGAACCCGAAGACCCCGGTCGCCGTCTCGACCAAGCTCGTGCAGCACCTGCGCGAGTCGGACCTGCGCCAAATCGCGAAGAGCAAGAACGTCACGTCCCCGGTGCAAGAGGCCGCGCGGCGCCACCTCGGGCGCAGGCAGTCGTAGCCCCCTCGCGATCGGTTCGAAAAATGGGTCCTCTCGACGCGCACCGTGACCGCTCGGGCTCGCCTCTGGTAGCCTCGCGAACGATGAGCGATCTCGTTCGCTTCGGCGTCGCCATGGATCGCACGTTGCTCGCCGAGTTCGATCACCGCATCGCGGCGCGCGGCTACGAGAACCGCTCCGAGGCCCTCCGCGATTTGGTCCGCGCCGATCTGACGCGCGCGGCGTGGGATCGAGGCGCGCACGTGGCGGCTACGCTCACGGTGGTGTACGCGAACCACGTGCGCGAGCTGCTCACGCGGCTCACGGAGATCGAGGGGGAGCACGGGAGCGCGATCGGCGCGAGCCTGCGCGTCCACCTCGACGCGAACCGCACGCTCGAGGTGCTCGTGCTCCGCGGGAAGGCCGGCGATCTGTCGTCGCTCGCCGGACGCGTAGCGGGGACCAAAGGCGTCTACACCTGCGAGCTCACGGTGGCGTCACCGCTCGCCGAGGCGTCCCCGTGACCGCCCCTAGGTTCGGCTCGGCGCCTCCCCCGCCCTCGTTGCCTAGGCCCCGGCGCGTGCTCGTCGTCGGCGCGACCGGGCGGCTCGGCGTCGCGATCGCCCGCGCGCTCGCGCTGCGCGGCGACAAAGTCGCCATCACCGCGAGGAACGCCGAACGCCTCGCCGTGCTCGGCGCCGATCTCGCCGAGATCATGGGCGAGGAACCGCGGATCATCTGCGCCGATCTCCGCAGCCGCGAGGCTCCCGAGCAGATCGCGCGGAGCCTGCTCTCGACGGGGGGCTTGGACGATCTCGTCCTCGCGTGCGGCCCCTTCCCTCACACGCCGCTCGAAGTGCTCTCGCGCGAAGATTTGGAGCAGACGCTCGCGGTCCACGCGGTCGCGCCCCTCCTGCTCGTCAACGCGCTCGCGGACGAGCTCGCGCAGCGATCGGGCGCCGTGGTCGCGCTCGTGGACTCCGGCGTGAGCCGGCCCTTCATCAACCACGTCGCGTACCTGACCGCGAAGGGAGCGCTCCAGACGGGGCTGCGCGCGCTCGCCGTCGAGCTCGCGCCGAACGTCCGCGTGAACATGATCGCGCTCGGCATCGTGGCGGACCCGGAGGCCGACGCGGATCCTCTCCGCACGCACCGGCTCGCCGCGCGATCGCCGCTCGGGCGCTTCGGCACGCCGGCCGAGGTCGTCCACGCCGTGCTGAGCTTGCTCGACGCGACGTGGTCGACCGGAGAAATTTGGGGGATCGGCAGGTAGCGCCTACGGCGCTTTGTTCGCGTAGCGCGCCTTGTGGCGCTTCGCGGGCTTGTCGTGGCGCAGGATCCTGCGCTTGCCCTTCGCGATGACCTCCTCTGCGAGATCCAGCGCGGCGTCGAGCGGCTTGTCTGCGCCTTCGAGCTTGGGCGCGCTCGGCGAAGCCTGCTTCTTGGCCTTCCTGCGCGCGTTGCCCGCCACCTTCTTGGGCGGGTCGGCCTTGGGCGGCTCGGCCTTGGGCGCGTCGGGCTCGGGGACGAGCGCAACAGGCTCCGCCGGAGGCTCGTTGGGCAGCGCGGCGAGCGCGGGATCTTCGCCGAGCTCGTCGGCCAGCACCGCGGGGTCGTCCGCGGGCGCGGGCGCGACCGGCGGCGTCGGCGCGGCGGGCATCGCGGGCGGGGGCGGCGCGCTCACGGCGGCGACCTTGGCCACGTTCGGCTTGAGCCACGGGATCGACGCGCGGATTTGCTTGGCCTTGCCCACGAGGAGCGCTGCGCTCACCGCGAGCGCGGCGGCCGTCATGGCGAGCCCGATCGCGCGGCGGGCGCCGCGCTTTTTCACCGGCGCAGCGAGCGCCTCGTCCACGGCGCGCGCCATCGACTCCGCGCTCATGAAGCGCTCGCTCGGATGGCGCGCCAGCGCCCTCATCAAGAGCTCGTCCACCGCCTCGGGGATGCCGCGCGCCGGGGCCCTGTCGCGGGGGCGCTCGGGGCTCCCCTTGGCCTTGGCGTCGAGGATGGCGTGCGCCGAGTCGCCCGCGAACGGCAGCGTGCCCGTGAGCATCTCGTAGAGCACGCAGCCGATCGCATAGAGATCCGCGCGGCCGTCGATCTCGCCGCGGGCCGCCTGCTCGGGCGCCATGTATTCGGGCGTGCCGAAGAGCGCGGCGCCGGCTCGGCCGCCGGTCAGGACCTCGTCGCCGGGCCCTTGCGCGAGCCCGAGATCGAGCACCTTCACGCCGCCGAACGGAGCGCCGGCGCCGGCCGCCAGGTAGATGTTCGCGGGCTTGATGTCGCGGTGGATGTAGCCGGCGCGGTGGACCGTCGCGAGCGCGCTGAGCGCGCCCTTCACGAGGGTGAGCGCCTCGCGGTAGTCCATGCCCTTCTCCCGCGCGAGGAACGCTTCGAGGGTCTCGCCTTCGAGCAGCTCCATCACGCAATACACGCGGCCGTCCGTGGTCTCGCCGACGTCATGGACCGCGGTGAGCCCCTCGTGCGAGAGCGTCGAGAGGATGCGCGCCTCGCGCTTGAGACGATCGGCGGCCGCCCTCCCCTGCCCCGCCGTCAGCACCTTGACGGCGAAGCGCCTGCCAAGATCGAGGTGCTCGGCCTCGTGGACGACCGAGAGCGCGCCGCGGCCGATGACGCCCACGAGCTTGTACCGCGTCCCCGGCAGGCGATCGGCGGGCTCGGGCTTGCTTTCGGCGCGGGGCTTCGAGGGCTCCCCCACGGTCGCCTTGGCGCTCTCGACGAGCCGCTCGAACTCGGCGCGCCCGCGCGCCTGCTCCCCGCGGAAAATCGCGCGCATCAGCTCCGCCGTGCGCGCCCGCACGCTGCGCTCGCCGCCGGAGAGCGCGGGCGCCGAGGCGAGGAGCTTCGCGAGATCGTTCGCGGCCTTGCGCGTCTCCAGGTAGCGCGCCTCGCGATCGAAGGCGGTGAGCTTCGCGAGGATGGCGTCGAGCTCGGCGGGAGCGCCGAGGCTCGCCGCGATCGGCGGCAGGTTCTTCGCGTTGCGGGCCACCTGCGCGAGGTGGACGTTGGCGTCCCCTTGCAAGAAGCGCCGGCCCGCGCAGAGCTCCCAGAGCATGACGCCGAGGGCATACAGATCCACGCGGAAATCGCCGGAGTCGCCGTTCGCGACCTCGGGCGCCACGTACCCGGGCTTGGCGAAGACGACGCCGGCGACCGTGTGACAACGCCGGTTTTGCCCGCGCGCGGTGCCAAAGTCGATGATCTTCGCGTCGCCCGCGTAGCTCACCATCACGTTCTGCGGCGACAGATCGCGGTGAACGATCGAGAGCGCCCGCCCCGATGCGTCCCTGCGATCGTGGACGTGCGCGAGCGCCTCGGCGATGAGCGTGGCGATCGCGGCGGCGTCGGTCCACCGGATCGCGTGACCGATTTGGAGCGCGCCTGCGCGGAGATCCCCGAGGCTCTTGCCCTCGATGTATTCGACGACCGCGTACGGCTCGCCGGTCGCCTCGTCGATGGTCGCGTCGAGGACCTGGGCGACGCCCGAGTGCTGGAGCTGCGCCTGCACGCGCGCCTCGTCGAGGAAACGAGCGATGAAGCTCGGATCCTTCGCGTGCTCGCGGCGGATGATCTTGACGACCACCGGGCGCTCGGCCCCCTCGATGCCCGTGGTGGACGCGAGGAACACCTCCCCCATGCCGCCCCGCGCGATCTTGCGGAGCAACAGGTAGCGCCCGAGCATCCGCGGGACCTCATCGTGGTCACCGGCGTCGGCGGAAGAGGTGGAGGAGCGTGCATCCTGAGACGGGGCCTTCATGCTCGCCATGGGTGCAACCTACAATGTAGGATAAGATGCGCCAAGTTTCCGCGTCACTTCGATAACGGTTCCCAGGCGTAAGTGTTCTGGACGAAGGGAGGCGTCAGCGGGGTAACGGGCCGCCGGGCGGGGTTCGCGACGGCTCGCAGATATCGCTTCTTTTTGCCGTTTTCTTGACAGGGTACAGTTCCTGCTTGATGCCGGACGATTTTTGTAGGACTTGGGCCCCGCCGTAAGGCTGTGGCGACTTTTTAGGAGGCATCGATGAGACGGATGTGGAAGCGCACGCTGCTCGTAGGAGTCATGGGGCTCCTCGCGGGTGGTGCTGTGGGATGCGCGCAGGAGAGGCCGGCCATCAACCGCGTGCAACCGGACGCGCTGGCCAAGTCGTTCTTCGTCGGCGAGAACCTCGCAGCGATCGAGGACGACCCCGAGTTCTACATGAGGAACACGGTGGTCGATGTTGGCTACGGCGCAGCGCAGGACGGTCTCTTTACGTCCACGTACGCCCAGCCGGTCTCTCGGATCCGCTGGGAGATCACCGAAGATTACATCAACGCCCGGCTCTCGTACGAGCGCATCGCGGGCAGCGACGACAAGGGCAACCAGATCGACGGGCTCCGCCACAAGTCGGCCAACGACGGGCAAATCGTCGCGAGCTACCGCATCAAGTCGCACTTCCAAATCCGTCGCGCGTACAACCCGACCACGGGCGAAGAGCAGAACGTCATCGAGGAGAACGCGAGCGATCTGCCCTGGAACGAGCGGCCGTACTTCCGCGTGGACTGGTCGCAGAACCTCGCGACCGGCGCGTACGACTTCGACACGCTGTCGATGATGGGCCTCTACGGCGGCATCAAGTACTCATCGCTCGCCTACACCGTGCTCGACCCGTCGAGCCCGGACGCGCCCCACTTCGACGGCAAAGACGGCTACTTCGACGTCACCAACAAAGCGTACGCCGAGCCGTCGCTCATCGATCTGTCGAGCCTCGGCTGGGGCATCGACACGTTCCCCGCGTGCTATCTGCCCGGCGAATTCGCGGGCGGCACGTATCCGTACGGCAACTGCAACCCGGTCGAGATCACGCTCCGCCAGTCGTTCCGCAAGGTCGTCGACAAGGACTACGAGCCGCAGGATCAAGACGGCTTCCGGTTCCAGTCGTTCGGTATCTTCGTGACCGAGCGCACCGGCTACGACCGCAACTACGGCATGATCGACGACAAGTGGCACCGCTTCGCGAGCCGCTACAACATCTGGGAGCGCAGCCACTTCTACAAGAACCCCGACACGATGGAGGGCCCCATCGTCTGCGGGCGCGACACTAACCCCGATCCGAACGCCGACGGCGACGGCAACGGCACCGCGGACGTCTGCGAAGGGGCCGGCTCAGGCTCGCGGTGCGACGTCTTCCGCGGCGCGTGCACGCTCCCCTACCGGAACCGCACCGCCGTCACCATCCCCTGGTACTACAACGGCCGCCCCTCGCAGCAGCTCGCCGAGACGCTCCATCAGATCGAGGCGCTCCAGGCGCAGGCCACGGCGCTCAAGGGCAGCGACGACAGCGAGAAGATCGCGAACCTCACCTCGCAGATCGAGTCGCTCCTCAAGGAGATCGACAAGGCCGGCGTCGACAAGGACGACATCTTCGAGGCGACCGATTGGTCCACGCAAGAGTGGGACATCGCGATGAGGACCGCCGTGCAGACGTCGCGCCTCGCCGAGTGTCGCAAGACCGGCGGCCAAGGCTGCGAGGCCCAGTTCCCGATGTGGATCGGCCAGCAGGACGACATCGACGAAGCGGCCGACATCAACCGCGAAGTGACGGCGTGCGAGCGCAAGAACGGGTACGGCAAGTGCGATTCGCTCCTCCAGGGCCGCATCGATCGCCTGCGCGCGGAGCGCCCCGGCGATGACGCCAACACCGACGCGATCGCGGCGATCCTCCGCATGAAGCCGGTCATCGTGCTCTGCCACGATCCGGTGCTCGCGACCGATCACCCGGCCTGCGATCCGCGGTCCGAGGATCGGCGCACCGAGCCCGTGACGGGCACGGCCGTGCCGCTCGCGCCGCGCCTCGGCGACATCCGCTACAATTTGGTGCTCGCCATCGACAAGCCTCAGGCGCCGTCGGCGTGGGGCATCATGGTGGACGGCGATGACCCGCTCACCGGCGAGAAGATCAACGCCAGCATCAACATCTGGACGCACATCACCGACGTCGCCTCGACCGGCCTCCTCGACGTCGTTCGCTACGTGAACGGCGAGCTGCCCATCGAAAAGATCACGGACGGCACGTACGTGTCGAACTGGATCGGCGCCAACAAGTACGCGACCGGCGCGACGATGAGCAAGCAGGAGATCACGAACCGGCTCGCGTCGTCGACCAAGCTCGATCCCAAGACCTTCGAGACCTTCACCAAGAACGCGTCCCCCGCGCTCAAGGAGTGGGTGCAGAAGTCGGCAAAAGAGTTCAATGACGTGGCGATCGCGGCCGACGCGCCCTCCTCGGCGCGCGCGGACGTCGCGCTCCGCATGAAGCGCGCGCGCGGCAGCAACGTCGAGGCGAAGCTCCTGAACCCCGCGACGCTGCAAATCGCGGGCATCGGCGGCGCGGTCCCGGTCGACGGCGTCATGGCCGACGCGGCGTCACCCTTCGCGCTCAACAACCCTGCGATCCGGTCGCAGATGTCCAAGATGCGTGAGATCGCGCTCGGCGAGCGCGGCGCGTGCATCCTGAACGAGGCGCCCGAGCCCACCAGCGTCCCCGCGCTCGCGGCCATCCTGAAGGAGAAGTTCCCCTTCGATCCGGCGACGGAGACGGCCGACGGGCAGAAGGCTCGCTACGACGCGATGCTCAAGTACATCCAGCGTCGTTATCAATACGCGGTCATCGGCCACGAGATGGGTCACTCCATCGGCCTCCGCCACAACTTCGTGAGCACGTCGGCGGCGCTCTTCTTCCGGCCGCAATATTGGCAGCTCCGCACCAAGAACAAGAGCGTCACCACCGAGTGCACCGACGCGCAGACCTTGGCCGCGGCCGAAGACTGCATCGGGCCGCGCTACTACGACCCGATCACGGCCAACGAAGAAGACCAGATGATCTGGATGTTCCAGCACTCGACCGTGATGGATTATCCGGGCGACGTGTCGCAGGACATGCTCGGTCTCGGCGCGTATGATTTCGCGGCCGCGCGCTTCTTCTACGGCGACGTCGCGAGCGTGTACGTGGATCCCAAATTCAAGGCTGGCTCGACGCTCGGCACCGGCATCACCAACGCGACGGACACCTTCGGTGGCTTGATCGGTATCCGTTATGGCACGAAGAGCAGCAACGGCGGCGTCAGCGACTTCCACTATTCGCTGCTCGACCGCAAGTACGGCGTGATTCAAGACTGCTACCCCGTAACGCCGCAGCAGCCTTCGGATTGGCGGCCCGAGGTCGACGGCGTCTGGCACCAGCTCCTCGATGGCAAGCTCGTTACCGTGAACGGTGAGGTCAAGAAGTGCCGCCAAGCCAAGGTGGACTACGGCTTCTACGGCGACATGCGCATGCCGACGGAGAAGGAGATTAACGACCCCCTCGATTTCTATCGAGGCGGCCCGAGCGTCGACAAGGCCGGTCGCACCCGTGTCCCGTACGCGTTCGCGACGGATCGCTGGGCGGACACGGGCAACGTCTCGGTCTTCCGGCACGACAACGGCGCTGATCCGTACGAAGTCGTGATGTACCTGCTCTCCAACCAAGAGACGCGGCACATCTTCGACAACTACCGCCGTGACCGCTTGACCTTCAACGTCCGCGCGGCGGCCGACAGGTCGTGGGCGCGCTACATGGAGAAGCTGCTCGGCATCGGCGGCGGTCTCGGCCTCTACGTGGGCATCTATCAAGACCTCGCGACGTATCAGGGTATCTCGTTCGACCAGTTGTGGCCGCTCATCGCGAATCCGCAAGACGGCTTCGCCAAAGACAACATCATCGCTGCCACGGTCGCGATGGATCACTTCACGCGCCTGCTCGCCAGGCCCCAGACCGGCGGTCACTACCTGCGCTCGCCCGACTACAACGATCCGGTGTTTCACTCCGAGAGCGACCGCGACGACTACGGTCCGGGAGTGGGCTTCGGCAACTCGTCGCCCAACGGTCCCATCGCGATCAACATCCCGAACGGTGCGACCGGCCTCCTCAAGGACGTGAGCTACGGCGGCCACCCGCTCGAGAATGCGTTCGAAGACGGCCACGGCGAATACGACGTCGACTACACGCAGAACGTCGGCTCGTATTACAACAAGATCAACACGGCGATCCTCTTCTCCGAGTCCGAGGATCGGTTCATCAGCTCGTCGCGCCGCGACTTCTACGACGCGCGCTTCCGCGCGGTCGGCATGGCCGACGTGCTCCCCGACGGCTATCGCCGCATCATCGCGAACGTGCTCACGAACGATCGCTCGATCTTCGCGCCGCGCGTCTCGATCAACTCGGCCGGCAAGCCGGACGTCACGCCGGGCACGCTCTTCCCGAAGAAAGCCATCGGTTGGCCCAGCATGTGGCCGAACCAAGGTCCCGAGGTGTGCTTCTCGCAGAACGGCTCCAACATCTGCTCGCCTTTCTCGGGCTCGACCAACCCGTTCCTGCCGCCCGGCACGACGGCTCTCCAAGGAGTCCCCGTCGATCCGCAGATCGGCTGGGAGGTCCAGAAGTTCATGATCGCGTGGACGCTCGCGCACATCCCGGCGAACCAAAAGACCGACTGGACCGACATGATGCGCCTCTACCGCCTCGGCCCGGACAACACGCCTGAGGTTCAAGCCCGCATCGAGTGGCAAGACCCGGTCTCGGGCGAGGTCTTCTACGCTCGCACGTACGGCAAAGAGTGCCTCTTCGGCACCGTCACCCCGCCGCCCAACCCGAACGGCATGACCTCGCAGGAGATCGAGAAGGCCAAGGGTGACTCGTGCGTCGCCAGCGGCGGCAAGTGGGTCCAGAAGGGCATCGCGGCCCGCGTGCTCGAGTACGCC